>NZ_CADFEH010000018.1:0-148252 GCF_902833155.1 Burkholderia sp. BCC1047
AGCTATCGTTTCAGAAACAGCACGACACAGCCAAAAAAGGAGAGAAAGAAGACCCAGATACCCACCGAATAACCCGCAAAGCTGGTCCAAGGGGTGGGTCAGAATTCAATGCAAATCGTGGGTCAGGATTCCATGCAAATCAACAAAACTGCCTCTGCCAGCGCTTACGAAGATGCGCGAGAGATCTTCTGGGTGATAGCGGATCGTCACGGACCGGCGTGTTTCCCGCCATGCCGCGAACAAGGGATGCCAATAGCGGATCAGGAAGAGCTTGAGGCCGTCCCGCTGAATGGTCCGGGATGCGACTGGCAGGAACCGGATCAGAAACTTCAGTTCGGCATCCGGTTGAGTTGGCAAGCATCGTGAATCCGCTGCTCGCCATGTTTCCTGCCACTTTTGCGCGGGCTGAAGTCCCAACAAACCGCGGTGGGAGCTGCAGTGATAACGCCTGCCGATCTCGACAGCCAGCCACTGCTCGAACTGCTTCAACGTAAGTGAAGCTGTCTTTTCGGCCTGGCGCGCCTTGCGCCCTTTGGCTGACGATCCAGTCGAACCAGGGAGGCCACGCACGCGTTCCATCAAGGTCCTGTTCAGCCGCTCGATGTGGCCACCAAAGTGCGGCTTGCCCACCGGGCGGTACATCAGTTCAATGCCGTACTCGCGGCATCCACTGCGAAGGGCACGGCTTTTGAATTCGGCCGCGTTATCAAGATGCAGCGTTCGAGGGATACCGCGCATCGGCCAGTCAGCCTCAACGCCTAGTCTTTCGAGCCACGGCTCTTTCCGCAGAACCACGCGCGAGAGGAGCAAGCTTACCGTCGCAGCCCCCGGCCTCTCCATTGCGACATAAAAGCCAAGCACACATCTCGTAGCAACGTCGAGAGCCACAGACAGCCACGGTCGACCGATAATCTGTCCGTCCAGTTCGCTAACGATCAAGATGTCCGCTTGCGTGTGATCAACCTGCACGATATCTAACGGATGTCGGACCTGGAATGTGCCGGGGGCAACTGCAGCGTTCGGGAGGGCAGCTCGTGCCAAAGCATCCTGCTCGCGATAGGAGAGCCACCGTCGAGCTATTGTTGACCTGCTCGGAGGCGATAGACCTGCAACGCTGCAGCGACGTTTCACCTCAAGTACAAGATCAGTTGCTGGATGCGCAAGGTGCCGCTGATCGGGGAGCCATTCGTGCACGGCCTCGTCGATGACGCATTCGACGGCGGCGTCCAGTCTGCCCCCCGTCGCCCTACCCGGCTGCCTTGGCTCTAATGTGCTGGCGACCAGATCTGCGAGGAAACGTCGACGCAGGCGATATACGGTGGCGCAGTGAACGCCTAATAGCTGTGCTGCTCGTTCAGCCTGCTGTCGGGAAAGCACGCCGTTGCCAAGCGGTCGAAGCACGGACGCAATCTTCGCTGCTCGAGCGGCCCGCGCTTCGATCGAAGCCATATGGATTCCTATCAATCCACGCGACACGTGCGCTAGCAGCATTAAAGAACACGTGCAACGTGCTAGCAACGTTAGTGAACATTGGCCAAGTTTCTGTTGCAGAAACGCAACGGCTAAGCAGCCGCCAGGAAACTTCAAAAAGTCCCTGTTCGCCGAGGCTTCTTTGAAAATTTCCGCTAGCAACGTTTCTGAACACGGCTAGCGCTAATAATGAACACCTACAGCGGACACGACGCATCTTCCTGACCGCGAAACAACGAGATCGTATAGCCGAGGTCCGGAATCCCCTGGGTCCAGAGATCGACGAGATTCAGGAACGTCGCGAGGTCGCGCGGCTCTCCCATGCCCATATTCGGCTTATTTGTGAAGGTAACAGCCATGCGCGCTCGTGTGATGGGTGGGTAAAACGCTGAACAATGATGTGCAGCAGACAACTCGCTTCGACTGCAGGTGCAACGTGGGCCGGAATCGCTGCTCAGGGCGTCGACGCCGCGCGGCCGTCGCTCGGTGTCGACGAGGCATCGACCGGGCCAACTGGCGGATTGGCTTGGTGACGACTCAACAAAAAGATCGCCGCGGTGGCCACAGCGTTCTTCGCGAGCATCGCGTACGCGGGGTCGAGCGGCATCGTATCGGGCAGGGTGCCGTGCGCAGTGCTGAAGCTGTTGCGCAGCGCACCGATCCCCGTGCCAATTGAGTTGATGGCGTTCAAGATCTGCCTGGCCGCCTCCTTCGCCTGCTCGGGTTCGCCACGCAGCAGCTCGTCAAGGCATGCCTTCAAGACATAGCGCAGCACCTGGTTGGCGGGTGGTGTGACGCCCCGGGCAGCGAGAATCGACAAACAGAGTGTCTCGAAGAGGGTGTACACGCGCGCCTGTGCGTCAGTCGAGTCCAGCGACAACGCGGTGAGTGCCCGATGCCAGTCTTGGGCCAACGTCGCGTTGTCGAATCCGGTAATGCTAGAGGTCATCGCGACGTCGATCGTGACCGACTCGGCCTCGACTGCCTTTTTTACCGCGGCCAGTGACGCGTCAATGCGCGCGACCCGGGCGCGGAGCTGCTCGCCGATCGCCTTGAACAGCGAAGCGAGCACCGCGTCGTCCATCAGCTTCTCGCGCCATAGCGGTTTGCATTTCGTTAGATCGTCGTTGGACCACCATCGATGTTCCGGAGCGACACCGTAGTGGCCATCGGCGTCATCGTCCCCGCTATCGTAGAACGAGATAAACTTGTCACCGTTTGCGAAGTAAAGATGTCACTTCGCCGGTTATCGTTGACCGAACGATGCGAAACCATCGGAAAATCATGAGGTTGCACGTTGCGAATCAAAATTGTCACTGGCCGCGGCGTCGCGAAGAACAGTGTCAATTCCCTTGAGCGTCGGCAGTCCCTGTCGTGCGTAGTGCGATACCCGAGTTTGACGGAGCAATCGCACTATCGTGATGAAAGGAAGGCACCGCGGTTGCTCCTTCATCCCAACACTCAGCCCGTTACGGGTGTGCGCCGGATCTCTGACAGGTAGATGAGGATCAGCGACACCCACACGATCCCGTACAGGAACATGAAGCACGTCGTGCGCACGCGCAGCAGGTCGAGCAGCATGCCGAACAGGATCGGCAGCAGGAAGCCGCCGAGCCCGCCCGCGAGCCCGACGATGCCCGTGACGACGCCCATGTTGTCCGCGAAGTCGTCGGCGACGTACTTGAAGGTCGACGCCATCCCGAGCGCGAACACCGCGCCGAGCACGAAGGTCAGCGCGACGAAGCCGGCCACCGGCATCGCGACGTTCAGCGTCGCGGTGCCGTCGATCGTGTGGATCACGAAGTCGGTCGCCGGGTACGACAGCAGGAACAGCGCGATCCACGCGACCCATAGCCCCCACCACGTGACCGCATGCGCGCCGAAGCGGTCGGACAGCGCGCCGCCGAGCGCGCGCAGCACGGAGCCCGGCAGCGAGAAGCCGGCCGCGAACGCGGACGCCATCACGAGCGACATCCCGTATTCGCTCTTCAGGTACTGCGGGATCCACAGCGACAGCGCGGTGAAGCCGCCGAACGTGATCGAGTAGTACTGGCAGAGCCGCCACACGCGCGGGTCGCGCAGCACCTTGAACGAATCGAGCCACGAGCCGCCGCGCTTGCCCGCGCCCGGATCGGGCGCCGACGCGAACCAGAAGATCGCGGCCGTGACGAGCAGCGCGACCGCGTATACGCGCGGCACGAAGCGCCAGCCGTACGCGTTGAGCAGCAGCGGCGTGACGAACAGGTTGACCGCCGCGCCGCTCGTGCCCGCGCCGAACACGCCCATCGCGAGCCCGCGCCGCTGCGGCGGGAAGAAGCGCGCGACATACGGCGTGCCGACCGCGAACGACGCGCCGACGCAGCCGAGGAACAGCCCGATCAGCAGGAACTGCCAGAGCTGCGTCGCATAGCTGACGATATAGACGGGCACCGCGCACACGACGAGCAGCATCGTCATCACGATGCGGCCGCCGAAGCGGTCGGTCCACGTGCCGAGCGGCAGACGCATCAGCGCGCCGGTCAGCACGGGTGTCGCCGTGAGCATCCCGAACTCCGTGCTGTTCAGCCCGAGATCGGTACGCAGCTGCACGCCGAGCACGCCGAACATCATCCACACGACGAAACACACCATGAACGCGAGCGTGCTCGCGGCCAGCACCGACCAAGCGCGCAGCGGGATGGCCTGCACGTTCGCGACCGGCCCGGCGTTACCTTGTTGAGTTGCCATATGCAAAACCCCGTTATTGGACCAGCGGCCCGTTCGCGCCGTCGAATGCAACGCCTTCGACGCGCGCACTGCCCGCAAGAATCGCCACGTACTGCCGCATCGCCCGCTGCCGCACGCGTTCCGACAGGTACGCGGCGATCTGCGCGGCGGCTTCGTCGAACGGCACCGCGTCGCCCGGCACGCGGCGCTCGATCCGCACGATGTGGAAGCCGAAGCGCGTATTGACGAGTTTCGGCAGCACGCCGAGCCCATCGGTGTCGAACAGCGCGGCCTCGAATTCCGGCACCGTGTCGCCGCGCAGCAGTTGCCCGAGGCTCCCGCCGACTTCCGCCGACGGGCAGTTCGACGATGCGCGCGCCACCGCTTCGAACGTGTCGGGCGCGGCCACCACATCGGCGAGCGCGGCTTCCGCGCGCTGCCGCAGAGGCGCGAGCGGCACCCGGTCCGTCATCGCGAACAGCACGTGGCTTGCATAGACGATGTCGTTGCGGCGAAAGCGCGCCGAGTGCTGCGCGTAATAGCGCTCGCAATCGGCGCGATCGGGTTCCGGCACGTGCGTGAGCTCGCGACCGAGCAACGCGTCGACCGCCGCGTCGTCGAGCGGCGCGTCTTCGCCGAGCAGTGCAAGCGACACCGCGCGCTGCCGCAGCAGTTCGCGCACCGCGAGCGCGCGCCGTGCCGCGTCGAGCGGATCCGGCGCGTCGCCGTGATGCGCGGCCTCGGCCGCGACCGCGTCGCCGTCGATCGCGACGCCGTTGATGCGCAACGCGGCTGGTGCTTCCGGACGAACGTCGTTCATGGCGGCTCCTCAGCGCTTGCGCACGAGTTGGTACGGGCGGATCAGGTACGCGATCGACGCGATGCCGCTCCAGATGTGCACCATCCGCGTGAACGGCGACACGAGGAAGATCGTGAAGCCGAGCAGGATATGCAGCCGGTACGTGAGCGGCACGCCGACGAGCAGGCTCGCGATGTCCGGGCGGAACGTGACGACACCCTTCACGTAGTCGGTGAGCTGCTCGAACATCGCGCCGTCCATGTGGCGCGTCGACAGCACGACGGTGCCGAGCCCGAGCGCGAGCTGCACCCACAGCATCAGCACGACCACGATGTCGGACGTGCGGCTGTTCTTGCGGATGCGCGCGTCGCCGAGGCGCCGCCAGATCAGGATCGTCAGCCCGACGATCGCCGCGACGCCGGCCGCGCCGCCCGCCACCATCGCGACCAACTGGTGCCCGGACGCCGACAGGAACGGCGACACGAGCCAGTGCGGCGCGAGGAAGCCGCCGAAGTGCCCGAGCACGACGACCAGCACGCCCCAGTGGAACAGGTTGCTGCCGAGCCGCAGCATGCCGTGGCGCAACAGCTGCGAAGAATCGCTTTTCCACGTGTACTGCTCGCGGTCGAAGCGGATCAGGCTGCCGACCAGCAGCACCGCGAGACAGATGTACGGATAGATCCCGAACAGGAATTGATGCAGGTAATCGTTCATGTCTTTCCCCAATTGGGCCCGCGCTTACGCGCCGCGGGCCGGCCGCTTCTCGTGGAATCGCACCGTCTGCTCCGCGGACGCCGGTGTCGCGGCGCCGACGAAGCGCACGGCCTCGTCCGCATACGACGCGTCGAGCGCGCGGTAGTCGTCGGCGCTCGGCCGCTCGGTGGCCACGTCGTCGTCGGCCGCGTCCGGCGCGTCGGCCGGCGCGAGGCCGGCCAGCGGCAGCAGCGCGCCGACGACGAAGCTGTAATGACTGCCGCGCTGCGCGAGCTGGCCGGCCACCGCGCGCAGTATTTCGCCGGTTTCGGCGAGCAGGTTGCGCGCATCGGGCGCCGGCAGCCGCGACAGATATTCGAGGAACACGGGCAGATAGTCGGGCAGTTCGCCCGGATTCAGGAACAGCCCGTGCCGCTCGTACATCTGCAGCAGGTCGACCATCGCCTGCCCGCGGTCGCGCGATTCGCCGTGCACATGCTCGAACAGGTGCAGCGACGTCGCGCGGCCGCGATCGAACAGCGCGACGTAGTTCTCCTGCAGCGTCAGCAGATCGCGCTCGCGCATGTACGCAAAGAACCGGTCGAGCCCGGCGCGTACCGTCTTCGGCAAACGCGCCGCTTCGCGCAGGTGCGTTTCGATCGAATCGAGCACGTCGATGAGCGCGTCGTCCGGATAGTCGAGCAGCGCGGCGAACGCCGCATAGGTCGGATCGGGTGCGGTGCTCATCGGGAGACCTCGCGGATCGGAATCGTGCGTGTGCCCTTCTCCTTCTTCGCGCTGAACAGGCTCGCCGACGACCGGCCGTCCGAACAGCCGTTGCCGAACGAGAAGCCGCACGACGAACGCAGGTCGTACGCGTTCTCCGCATACTCGCGATGTGTGGTCGGGATCACGAAGCGATCCTCGTAGTTCGCAATCGCGAGATAGCGGTACATCTCCTCGACCTGCGCGAGCGACAGCCCGACCTGATCGAGCACGGCGCGCGCGTCGATGCCGTCGACGTGGCGCGCCCGCATGAACGCGCGCATCGCGAGCAGCCGTTCGAGCGCGAGCTTCACGGGCGCTTCGTCGCCGGCCGTCAGCAGGTTCGCCAGATAGCGCAGCGGAATGCGCAGCGATTCGACGTCCGGCAGGTAGCCGTTCATCCCGAGATCGCCGCTGTTGGCGGCCGCGTTGATCGGCGACAGCGGCGGCACGTACCAGACCATCGGCAGCGTCCGGTATTCCGGATGAAGCGGGAACGCGATCTTCCAGTCGATCGCCATCTTGTAGGTCGGCGAACGCCGCGCGGCGTCGATCCACGCGGCCGGCACGCCGTCGCGCTCGGCCTGCGCGATCACGGCCGGGTCTTCCGGATCGAGGAACAGCGACAGCTGCGCTTCGTACAGATCCTTCTCGTTCTCCGCGCTGGCCGCCTCGCTGATCCGGTCCGCGTCGTACAGCAGCACGCCGAGATAGCGGATGCGGCCCACGCAGGTTTCCGAACACACGGTCGGTTGGCCGGCCTCGATGCGCGGATAGCAGAAGATGCACTTCTCGGCCTTGCCGCTCTGCCAGTTGTAGTAGATCTTCTTGTACGGGCAGCCGGACACGCACATGCGCCAGCCGCGGCACTTGTCCTGGTCGATCAGCACGATGCCGTCTTCCTCGCGCTTGTAGATCGAGCCCGACGGGCAGGCCGCGACGCACGCGGGGTTCAGGCAGTGCTCGCACAGGCGCGGCAGGTACATCATGAAGGTGTTTTCGAACTGCCCGTAGATGTCCTTCTGCACGCTCTCGAAGTTGTAGTCCTTCGCGCGCTTCTCGAATTCGCCGCCGAGAATTTCCTCCCAGTTCGGCCCCCACTCGATCTTCTCGAGCCGCTGGCCGCTGATCAGCGAGCGCGGCCGCGCGACCGGCATCGCACGCGTGTTGCCGGCTTCCTGAAGATGCGCGTAGTCGAACGTGAACGGCTCGTAGTAGTCGTCGATCTCGGGCAAATGCGGGTTCGCGAAGATCTGCGCTAGCAACCGCCACTTGCCGCCGAGCCGCGGCTCGATCCTGCCGTCCGCGCGCCGCTGCCAGCCGCCGCGCCAGCGGTCCTGGTTCTCCCAGTCCTTCGGATAGCCAATGCCCGGTTTCGTCTCGACGTTGTTGAACCACGCGTATTCCATCCCTTCGCGGCTCGTCCACACGTTCTTGCAGGTCACCGAGCACGTATGGCACCCGATGCACTTGTCGAGGTTCAGCACCATCGCGATCTGTGCGCGTATCTTCATGACGTTTCTCCGGTGCGGACGTTCGACGTATCGGTCGCGGCTTCTTCGCTGTCGAGCCAGTCGATCCTGTTCATCCTGCGCACGATCAGGAATTCGTCGCGATTCGAGCCGACCGTGCCGTAGTAGTTGAAGCCGTACGCGAGCTGCGCGTAGCCGCCGATCATATGGGTCGGCTTCAGCGCGATGCGCGTGACCGAGTTGTGGATGCCGCCGCGCGTGCCGGTGATCTCGGAGCCCGGCGTATTCACGATCTTCTCCTGCGCGTGATACATCATCACCATCCCGGACGGAATCCGCTGGCTCACCACCGCCCGCGCGCACAATGCGCCGTTCGAGTTGTAGCACTCGATCCAGTCGTTATCGACCGCACCGATCGCCTTCGCGTCGTCCTCCGACATCCACACGATCGGCCCGCCGCGCGACAGCGTCAGCATCAGCAGGTTGTCCGTGTACGTGCTGTGGATGCCCCACTTCTGGTGCGGCGTCAGGAAGTTCAGCACACGTTCGGGGTTGCCGTTCGAGCGCGTGCCGACCATGCGTTCGTAGCTGCCCGTGTCGACCGGCGGCTTGTACGCGCACAGCGATTCGCCGAATGCACGCATCCACGCGTGATCCTGATAGAGCTGCTGGCGGCCGCTCATCGTGCGCCACGGCACGAGTTCATGCACGTTCACGTAGCCGGCGTTGTACGACACGTGCTCTGATTCGATCCCGCTCCACGTCGGCGATGAAATGATCTTGTGCGGTTGCGCCTGGATGTCGCGGAAACGAATCTTCTCGTCCGCGCGCGCGGCGGCCAGGTGCGTGTGATCGATGCCGGTGATGCCGGACAGCGCGCGCCATGCCTTCACCGCCACTTCGCCGTTGGTTTCGGGTGCGAGCGCGAGGATCACCTCGGCCGCATCGAGTGCGGTGTCGATCCGCGGGCGCCCTTGCGCGGCGCCATGAGCGACCTTGTAGTTCAGTTCGCCGAGCAGCTTCACTTCGTCGTTCGTATCCCAGCCGATGCCCTTGCCGGCGTTGCCGAGCTTGTCCATCAGCGGGCCGAGCGACGTGAAGCGCGCATACGTGTCCGGATAGTCGCGTTCGACCGCGACCACCGCCGGCATCGTGCGGCCCGGCACCGGTTCGCATTCGTCGCGCTTCCAGTCCTGCACGTCGAACGGTTGCGCGAGTTCGCCCGGCGTATCGTGCGCGATCGGCGCGAGCACGACGTCGCGCTCGACGCCGAGATGCCCGTCGCACAGCTCGGAGAAGCGCTTCGCGATCCCCTTGAAGATCTCCCAGTCGCTCTTCGATTCCCACGCGGGATCGACCGCCGCCGACAACGGATGGATGAACGGATGCATGTCGGACGTGTTCATGTCGTCCTTCTCATACCACGTCGCGGTCGGCAGCACGACATCCGAGTACATGCAGGTCGTCGACATCCGGAAGTCGAGCGTCACGAGCAGATCGAGCTTGCCACGCGGCGCTTCGTCGTGCCACGTCACCTCCTCGGGACGCCGGCCGCCGGTCGCGCCGAGGTCCTCGCCCTGCACGCCGTGAGTGGTGCCGAGCAGATGCTTCAGGAAGTACTCGTGGCCTTTGCCCGACGAGCCAAGCAGGTTCGAGCGCCATACGAACAGGTTGCGCGGGAAGTTGTCCGGTGCGTCCGGGTCCTCGCACGCCATCCGCAGCGCACCAGCCTGCAACTGCCGCGCGACGTCCGCACCCGCCTGCGACGGGTCGCGCAGGCTCGCGCCGACCTTCAATGGATTCACCGACAGCTGCGGCGCGGACGGCAGCCAGCCCATCCGCTCCGCGCGCACGTTGTAGTCGATCGGCGCGCCGTGGAACCGCGACTTGTCCGCAAGCGGCGACAGCAGCGCGGCCGGATCCATCGGGTCGTAGCGCCACTGGTCGGTATGCGCGTAGAAGAACGACGTCGCATTCATCTGGCGCGGCGGGCGGTTCCAGTCGAGCGCAAATGCGAGCGCGGTCCACCCCGTCTGCGGCCGCAACTTCTCCTGGCCCACGTAGTGCGACCAGCCGCCGCCCGGCTTGCCGATGCAGCCGCACATGATCAACATGTTGATGATCGCGCGGTACGACATGTCCATGTGGAACCAGTGGTTGATCCCCGCGCCGATGATCACCATCGACTTGCCCTGCGTCTTGTGTGCGTTCTCCGCGAACTGCCGCGCGACCGAGATCACGTCCGCGCGCTTCACGCCGGTGATCGCTTCCTGCCACGCCGGCGTGTACGGCAGGTCGTCGTCGTAGCTCGCGGCCACGTCGCGCCCGCCGAGCCCCTGGTCTAGCCCGTAGTTCGCGACGAACAGGTCATAGACGGTCGCGACCAGCATGTCGCCGTTGCGCGTCGCGATGCGCCGCACGCCGATCCGGCGCGACAGCACGGATGCATGCTGCGTCGAGTTGAAGTGCGCGTGCGGCTGGTTGCCAAAATACGGGAACAGCACGTCGACCACGTCGTCGTGCGCGGCCGTGCACGACAACCGCGGCGACAGCGCCGCGCCCTTCGACGTCTCGCTGCGCAGGTTCCACTTGCCCTTGTCGGCGTCCGCCTGTTGACCCCAGCGGAAGCCGATCGAGCCGACCGGCACGACGAATTCGCCGCTCGCGCCGTCGATCATCACGGTCTTCCACTCCGGATGCGCGGCTTCGTCGAGCGCGTCGTCGAAGTCGGATGCGCGCACGAGGCGCTCGGGCACGTAGCCGTCGCCATGCGGCACGAGGCGCACGAGGCACGGCATGTCGGTGTAGCGCTTGCAGTAGTCGGCGAAGTAGTCGCTCTTCCCCGCCAGATGAAATTCCTTGAGGATCACGTGCCCCATCGCGAGCGCGAGCGCCGCGTCGGTGCCCTGCTTCGGGTGCAGCCACAGGTCGCCGAATTTCGCGCCTTCCGAGTAGTCGGGGAACACCGACACGACCTTGGTGCCGCGGTAGCGCGCCTCGACGAGGAAGTGCGCGTCGGGCGTGCGCGTTTGCGGGACGTTGGAGCCCCACATCATGATGAACGTCGAGTTGTACCAGTCGGCCGATTCCGGCACGTCGGTCTGCTCGCCCCAGGTCTGCGGCGACGCGGGCGGCAGGTCGCAATACCAGTCGTAGAAGCTCAGGCACACGCCGCCGATCAGCGACAGGTAGCGCGAGCCCGCCGCATACGACACCATCGACATCGCCGGAATCGGCGAGAAGCCGACCACGCGGTCGGGGCCGTGCCGTTCCACAGTGTGGACATTCGCCGCCGCGACGATCTCGTTCACCTCGTCCCAGCTCGAACGCACGAAGCCGCCGAGCCCGCGCCGGCTCTGGTACGAGCGCCGCGCTTCATCGTCGTCGACGATCGAGCGCCATGCTTCGACGGGGCCGAGCGTGCGGCGGCGTTCGCGCCACAGCTTCACGAGCGCGCTGCGCACCATCGGGTGCTTGAGGCGGTTCGCGCTGTACAGGTACCACGAGTACGACGCGCCGCGCGAGCAGCCGCGCGGCTCGTGGTTCGGCATGTCGGGGCGCGTGCGCGGGTAGTCGGTCTGCTGGGTTTCCCAGGTGACGATCCCGCCTTTCACATAGACCTTCCACGAGCACGAGCCCGTGCAGTTCACGCCGTGGGTCGAGCGCACGATCTTGTCGTGTTGCCAGCGCATCCGGTAACCGTCTTCCCATTTGCGGTCTTCGTCGGTGACGGCGCCGTGCCCGTCGGAGAAGCGAGGCCTCGTGGTGGAGAAATAACGCAATCTATCCAGGAAATGGCTCATGGGGATCTCGTTTTTCCGGTCTTTGGCAGACCCTGATTATTTAAGGAGGTGAAATGCCGGTTGTAAAGGACGATCGAAATCGGGCCGTTTCGCCGTTGTCACCGCGAGCGAACCCATTGTTGCGCGGACGGAAATGTCACGAATTGATATAAATCACGGTATCGTTCGTCCACCTGCAGCAACGAAACTGGATAGCGTCTCAGCGATTCCCCCTATCGCAAGGCACGATTGCTGATCGGCCCTCTCGGCACTGGAGTCGACCGAAGCAAAATTGTCACTGACTGCGGTTTGCGAAGACCGGTGTCAACTCCCCTGCGGCGCCGGCAGCGGCGGTCACGCGTTGTGCGGTGCCCGAGTTTGATTGGGCAATCGCGCCGTTGCGATAATAAGGTTTATCTCGCTAGCATCCACCGAAGTTCGCCTCATTCCCCGCCATCGCGCGCTAACGAACCACGAACGCTGGAATCGGCGAATGCTTGACCGACTTCACGATCCAATCGGACATTGTGCCGACGCTATCCCAAGTGACGTTCGTAATAGCGTCTCGTCAACGCCTTGCGGTACTCAGGCTTCATCGGGCGCGCTTTGTCTGGCGACCAACCTCAGCCTCCATAACTGCCACCACAGAACGCGCATCGATACGGCGACTCGAGCAGCCGAACATTCACGACGTAGGGGGCAGCATAGCCGCAGTGGCGGCACGCGGTTTCCAACTGACGATAATGCGCCGGACAGGTATTGAATTTCAGCATCTGGTGCACCACGCTGTGGTAGCCGCGCGCAATGCAGCTGCGGCAGTGACGAAAGAGTGGGCTGTACTGGCGCCGCTGACTCGGGTGCAGCAGCCCGATCTCGAGCGGCGCATAGGGAATACCGAGGACGCTGTGTAGTCGCGCAACGCTGACGCCCCCGAGCTGCGGTACTACGCCCTCGTACGGATCGATGTCGGGACCCAGTACTCGCGCCACAACGTGGCCGGGCAATGCATTTACTTTCTCGAACTTCCACAAAATCGACACGAGCGATTCGCAGGGATCCAGCCAGCGCTTGTTAAACAAGTAGCCCATCGACGGTGTCAGCTTTTGCTCGTCGAGCGTCAGAATCGGCAGGCGCGGCGGTTGGAGCGACGCTCCGCTACGCTGTGGCGAGGACGTGACCGGTTGCATGGCGAGACTGAATGTAACCACATTGATGCGCCGCGTGCATCCACAACGCCGGCTCGGGGCAGTAGCCCGGCGCATCCATTAACTCGCTGTCCTTCAAAACGATTTCGACCGCACGCGCGAGCCAGAACGCGCGGCTGGAGTTAAGTTTGACGTGGGCGACCTCCAGGCGTCGCCGCAGCCCGCCAACAAACGCGTATTCGCAGCTCCAGTCAAACTGGAAGGCTTCGCCGGGTTCGAAGGCGAGCGGCACGAAGGCCTTCTTGCGAGGCGCCTCAGCCTGCTCCTCGTGCCAACGCCTCACGAACGCGCTTACGCGGCCGTAGCTGCCGGCGTAACCCTCGGCGCGGATCGCCTCGAACATGAACCGGGCGGTGCGCCGGTCACGCTTCGGGCGATGACTGTCGGCACGCAGCCAACCTGTCAGCTGTGCGGCCCAGTCGTCGATGACGCTCGGGCTGACGCGCTTCGGATACTTCGGCTCGACAGCATCAGTCTGCCGCAACCAGCGACGCACCGTGTTTCGGGACAGGCCCGTACGCCGCGCAATCTCGCGCAGCGGGACCTTCTCGCGGAAATACATCCGCCTGATCTTGGCCAATATGCCCACCGTGATCACCTTTGTATCCCCTGCTCAAAGATTGAGCAGGGCATTCAATCACGTGGGTCAAAATTCGATGAAAATTTTCAGCTCTAGTGGGTCAGTTCTGTGCGGACATCAACAATCCAGGATTATCGGGTCAATGCCCGCGGAGGTCCCGCCAAGCCAGTCGTCGAGATCGTGGTGGATGGTCAAATACCGGACATCGCGCGCTATGTCATCGAAGTGCGACGCATGAAGGGCGACCAAACGCTCCAACAACTGGCCTGAACGCGCTCGCCCGCGGGTAATATGGCGCCACTGGCGCCGACGGTCCGTCAACTCACCAAAGGAGATGGCACTGGACGCGTCCACGCGTAGTCGTCACCGATGCAGTTAACGCAGATGCGATCGTCGCCGACATCGCCGGAAGAAGTGTTGGCCATTGTTTTCTCTTCTCGCCAGCGTTCAGTTACCCTACCTTAACTCGCCGATTGTCAGCAGCCGCGGGGCATAGACAAACAGCCCTTCGCTGCGCCTTCGTCAGTGGCTATCGGCGCGACGTAGAGTGTTTTCGCATGGCTTGATTGCCAGTGCCAGCAACATCAAAATTTACCGGACGCCCGCTCCATCGTATTCGCCCATCCACGCGTATTTAAGCACCTCGGAACCTCGGACGGGAAATCACGCCTTGCGGCCCCGGCGCTCCAGTTCGACCCTGGTACGTTCCAATTCTCGCGCGAACGTGGCCTCATCCGGGAGGACCGTCTGATACTCCGCTGCGAGTATCTTGTTCGGTAAGTTGTCGAGTGCATAATGCGCCTCGGCCGCGCCTTTTTCAGCACACAGAATCAAGCCAACCGGGGGGTTTTCGCCGGGCTTCATCCAATGTTCACGCGCGTAGTTGAGGTAGAGATGCATCTGCCCCGCGTCCGCATAGCTGAAGCGCCCAACCTTCAAATCGATAATGAGCAGACATCGCAAGCGCCGGTGAAAAAACACGAGATCGACTCGAAACCAAGCGTCATCGATCCGTAAACGCCGCTGCCGACCTATGAACGCAAAGTCATCGCCGAGCTCGAGGAGAAAGTCCGCCAAGTGCTGGATCAAAGCCGCTTCGAGATCCGACTCCGAATATTCGTCCTTCATGTCAAGAAATTCGAGGACAAACGGATCGCGAATCGCTTCCTCAGGCGATAGAAAATCGCCGGGTTGCGCTACAGCCGCCTTTCCGAGCAAGGACGCCTTGTTGCGTGACAGCACCAGCCGTTCATAGAGCTGACTGCTGATCTGACGGTCAAGCTGCCGCACAGACCAGCCCTCACGCAGCGCTTCAGCCTCGTAAAAGTCGCGAGCAGCTTGCGCTTTCACCGCGAGGAGGCGGACGTAGGCGGACCAGGGCAACGGAAAAGCCTGAGCGATAGAATTTAGCTCAAACGCCCCGCCCGGCGGCGCCTTCACCGCCGCCTTGGTTGATTTTGCAGACGCTGTCGGGACAATCCGGGCGGGCGTGGATTGTGCAGACAGTGTCTGCACAATCCGATCCGCAGGCCACATCAAGTAAAAGGCGCGCATCTGTGCGAGATTGCGCCATCCGAAGCCGCGACCGAATCGCTCTGACAGATCGGCGCCCAAACGGCGGATCACCGCCTCGCCATAAGCGGCCCGTCCCTCCCCGCCCTGCTCGAACTCAACGATTCGTCGCCCGATCTCCCAATAGGTCGCCGTCATTAGGGCGTTCACCGTGCGAGCCGTCGCTTCGCGCGCCGACGCGACTACATCGGCAATTTCACGGTGCAGTCCCGCATAAGCGGCCTGCCCGACATCACGCTGCGTCACAGTGCGTTCACCACGTCCTTGAACGCCTTGCCGGCGGTGAACTTCACAGTATTCGCGGCCGGGATGGCAATCTCCGCACCCGTCGTCGGATTACGTCCCGTGCGGGCAGCGCGCTGCCCCTGCGAAAACGCGCCGAAACCGATCAGCTGTACCGATTCGCCGCGACTCACCGCGTCCGTGATCGCGTCCAGGACCGCCTGGACGGTTTTGCTCGCGTCGGTTTTGCTGACGCCTGCGCCCGCTGCGACCGCGTCAATGAGTTCCTGCTTGTTCATGAACAGCCTCGGCAACAAAGTCAAAGCTGCACCCTACCTCATCCCGCTGCACACACGCAAATCGCTGGCCTCCGCCCCACCACTGCCTGCGGCGGGCAGCCGACCAATGAACTCCGGCTTACACCTGTCCCAGCCACGCTCGCCAAGAGCAATCGCGAACGTTTTCCGCCCGGCCAGCGCTCACACAACCAGCGCGCCGGTGCGGGTGTGATCACTCGCGCTGACTACGTGGTCCGGCTTCCGGTGTCACCCAACCTGACTGTTTCTCCAGCCGAATCTGCCCGGCCGACCTTCACGGACTACGGCATCGTGCCGCGTCTCCTGCCTGCCCTCTGCCCGCCACCGGCAGCCGGGCCTAGACTCAACTTTAGTCGTGTGAGCCCCACGAGCCTGAGGCGTTCGCTCGATGTCCCGAAATGAAGGGTAACATAGCCCTTAATATGTTCCCCTTCATTTCGCTAGATGCCGTCTCTCGAATGCCTTCTTCGGAATACCCTAGCGCGATTGCGCGGCACTAAACCTACGGCAAAATTGTTCAGCCAGTCTCGCGTTGACACTATCGGAATCCAGCGGCGGCCACCGACCAACATCGCGCCGGTGCCGCTCCAAATCGTGTGCCGCGTATCAACGATGCGGAACAATTTCACGCTGGCAGCCCGTAGAAGAGCTTCCAGACCAGCTCCTCAACGCGCCGCGCGCCGAGTTCCGTAAGCGCAGCATCAAGCGGGTACGCCCTTCGAGTTCCGGATGCGGGGTCGACAAGAACTCACGTGCGTCATCCTCGTCGCTCCAGACAGAGGTGGCCGTCGCAACGATCCATGCGAGGCGCCCGGGACCGACCAGCCTTTCGACTTGACGTGTTTGCATAGCAAATCAAAACCGCATCCGCACGCCCGCGCCGAGGCCATTTCCTGATGAGGCATGCGTAATCGTGTCATAGCGCCAAGCCGCATAAATGTCTGTGCGCTTCGAGAGGGGGTAGTCGTAGCCCAACGCGAACGTCGACCACCGGATACCGGAACCGGTGACAGGACGCCGACGCGTGCCTGCCCACGACAGCAGCATACTGCCCATTCCGAATCGCGCGCTTGCTCCCACCTGCACGGTGTCGTCGGTCACGTTGCTATTGTTGCTCACCCGCTCGTACTGGAACATGAGCTTCGTTGCGTAGATCCGATAGGCACCGCCGACAAGCCATGCCGTTTGTGCCGTCGCACCGTTAAGAAAAAGCGAAGCTGTGTGCAAACTTTGCACCGCAGCCGTTGCCGAAAACGGGCCGGCGAAGTAAAGCACGTTGGCACTATAGTCCGCCTGCCCAGTGTGGCCGGCCACACCCGCATTGCTATAGAGCAGGCTTCCAGAGAGCCCGCCGACCTCCGGTGTCTGATACAACACTGAACTGTCGATCGCCGTATCGCTTTGCACGGAAGCCGCCCCCATAGCCGAGCCCAGGTATCCGTGGGAGATCATCGGCGAGAACGCGAACGAGTTACCGAATGGATTGAAGAGCAACGTGGAGACGAACAGGGGTGCCGTATTGCGCCCGATCGTCACCTCCCCAAAGCGTCCGCTCAGTCCGACAAAGGCATTGCGACCGAAGAACGACTGACCATTGAATGAGCCGAGCTGACCAGCGTTGACTCTGAAAAAACTCTCCAGCGTGAATACCGCCTTCATGCCGTGGCCAAGATCCTCCGATCCCGTCACGCCCCAATATGACGTCGTCATCCCGCCTGAGCCTACCTGCCAGGCACTGCCGGCCGCGCCTGGCGCATGCGTTTCGCCAACAAAGGCGTCGATCAAACCGTAAAGCGATACCGAAGACTGGGCGTGGACGACGCCCGGAATGCCCCACATTCCAACCAAAACAGCGCAAGCGCGCGCCAAGCCCCAAACTATCTTCCGCATAGGTTCTCCTCCTCGTTGTTCGAATCGATCGCGCGCAACCGAGGCGACGCGTCTACGCGGACAGGACGCGCGCGAGCGGCCGTCCGTGCTCGGCCAATGCGACGGCCACCACGAGTTCATCCGGCGCAGGAGAATCCGGCACAACCAGCGAAGCGGTATCGAAGTAATCGAAGTTCCACATGTCAACCGCACCATGCAACGGAATGTCCAGGCATGCGCCTGCGGCGCCGCGCTTCGTGACGGACGGAATGAGCGAGGTAGTCCCCGGTAGACAGGCGCGTATCGCCTTGCCCATTCGTGGATGTAACAGCGCAGCCGCACACTCGAGCGGCACCGCCGTGCCCACCAAGGCGGCCTTGCCGTACCCTTGAATGGCCCCGCGTTGCACGCCCAGTGCGCATCGGGCGTGCTCGGTCAGCGACGTCCCCAGCTCCGCACCGAACTCGTACAGAGGCTCAAGAGGACCATCTATTCGCCAGTTCCGCCGCGACAGGACCGCAGCTGCAATGGCCTGGCGGTGTGCTGGATAGATCGCGGTGTTCAACTCGGCACGCCGCTCAACCAGATGCACCACGATCTTTGCGATTTGAATGCTCACGGGGTTACCTCCGTGGCCACTGCGTGCTCGCCCTGCAACAGGGGCGCCGTGGGAAACGCGCCGCGCGCCGACTCGTAGGCGCGTGCGGCACGCAGTACGAGCGCATCCGCGTGCAAACGCCCAACGATCTGCACCCCCGTGGGCAAACCACCGGGCAGGCCGCACGGCACGCTGGCGGCAGGCAGCCCGGTCTGGTTGCACCACGATGTCTGCTGAGGTGCCGTCAGCAGTGTCTTCGGCAACCCGGGTACCGGCAATGGGCCGCAGTGAAACACCGGTGTCACGAGCAAGTCGTAGCGCTCGAAGAACGCGGCCATCTCGACACCCAGCAGATGACGTGCACGCAACGCACCGGCAAGTTCTGGCGCGGTGACTTGCAGACCGGA
This sequence comes from Burkholderia sp. BCC1047, assembly GCF_902833155.1. Classification (NCBI taxonomy): domain Bacteria; kingdom Pseudomonadati; phylum Pseudomonadota; class Betaproteobacteria; order Burkholderiales; family Burkholderiaceae; genus Burkholderia; species Burkholderia sp. BCC1047. The sequence goes on from NZ_CADFEH010000018.1 coordinate 18,458, forward strand.
CTCCACAAGGACCTGTACGTCCGAGTCGAGCTGTGCACGTTGCGCCTCGCTCATCGCGCATGCACGTTGTGCAAAGAACACCGACCACTGAATCGCGTGCATGCGACTGTCCAGATAATTGGCCAGCGGCTTCACATTGACTTGCTCGACGTGCGCACCCAAGGCCTCGAATACATCCGCGGCCTGCGCGACACTCGCAGCGACCATGGGGTCGACCGTCACGCCCGCAATCCCAGGGCAATACGCCACGCGCAGCCCGGCGACGCCATGCTCCAGTCCAATGCGATAGTCCACCGGGCGATCTGACTCTGGCCGCAAAGGATCGTGCGCTCCCGATGCAACGCTGAGCATCAACGCGGCGTCGCGCACATTGCGCGCAATTGGCCCGAGCGTGGATAGTCGCGTCCAGGAGCCGGCTACGCCGGTCGGCACGAGATCGAACGTGGGCTTAAAGCCTACGACGCCGCTCCAGCACGCCGGCACACGAATCGACCCGCCGCCGTCGGTAGCCAGCGACAAAGGACCCATGCCAAGCGCGACCGCAACTGACGAGCCGCCGCTGCTGCCACCCGGTGTCACGCGCCGATCCCAAGGATTGCGGGTAATGCCGGTGAGCGGGGAGTCCGTCACAATCTTGTTGCCGTATTCCGATGTCGTCGTTTTTCCGAACAACAATGCCCCGGCACGGCGCAGGCGCGAAACCGCAGGCGCATCGCTACGTTGCAGGGTGTCCGGGCTCGTCAATGAGCCATACCGCGTCGGAAATCCTTGTACATTGATGAGATCCTTGACCGATACCGGCACGCCATCGAGTAGCCCGAGCGGCTCGCCGCGCATCCAGCGCTGCTCCGATTCGCGCGCTGCCTGCAGCGCCATATCTGCATGGAAGCTGCACATGCAATTCACGAGCGGATCAAACTGCTGGATGCGCTCCAGCACTGCCTCCATACACTCACGCGGCGACAGTGCATGACGTCGATACTCGACAAGCAACGTCTCTGCACTCATCATGGATATATCATTCATATCGTACTCCTTAGTGATATAGACAAGGTAATGACAGAATGTCGTGACCGCTTTATCCCTGACAGGTCGGTAAAATCGTTCCGACTGAATCCAAAATCGCAAAGCTGTTATCCGCCTGCGCCTGAGCGATGCGCGTCATGCATGTGACGTGATCGCCCGCTCGGCTCACGCCCGTCTTACCGCGCGGCAAATTCAGCGAAATGCCCGACAATGCCGTCTTGACATGCATGACCTCGACGCTGCCAGCGTCTTGTGCGGCCTGCGCAAAGAGTCGAATGCCCGCGTACGTGCATTCCCCGTGAGGCAGCATCACCGCATAGGGGCCTAACCGCGGCGCACGGGTGTCGGCCACGCGCGCGGTGTAGCGCGCAAGAAAGCGACGATTTTCAGCGCTATCGATGCTCATAAAGTACGATGACACACCGATGGCGCCCGTTGATGCGCCTGCAGTTGCAATCGATAGCGATTCATGCGCGATGTCCGTGACCAACTGCGGCCTCATCGCAAACGACCGATACTGTTTGACAAACGTGACCGGATCATCGCCGATGCTGTGCCATACCACTTGCGGCTGCTGTGCTGCAATTCGTTGAAGCACGGCACCGTAATCGCGCGTGCCGAACGGCAACCAGTACACGTTCAACAAGCGGCCACCGTGGCGAGATACGGCCGCCTCCAGCGCGGGCACCAGCACCTTGCGGTTGCTGCCGACGTCCGAGACGACCGCGCTGACACTCTTTCCACCACCACGCATGAGCCACGTAATGGGCGGTTCGACCCGCTGAGCAACACTCAGACCGGTACTTAACAACAGCGGATCACAGCGACCCTCGTCGAAATTCGGATAGACGACAAGACGCGCGGCCGTCTTAGCGGCCTGCAGCGCCGCCTCGCGCTCGGACGGCAGCACCATGCCCGTGAGCATCGCTACTTCGTCACGCATCAATAGCTGCCTGGCCTTCTCGAGCGTCACTGCCGTCGACATCTGCGTATCTTCGACGGTCAGTTCGAGCGGGCGCCCAAGCAGTCCGCCAGCAGCGTTGATTTCTTCAATGGCGAGCATCGCACAGTGCCGATTGGTTTCCCCGACCCGGGTAAGTGGTCCGCTCAACGGCGCAAGCAATCCGATCTTGATCGGCGCCGCCGCTCGGACGAGATTCGGACAAACGGCGGCGCTGAACGCCCCAAGCGCGCCCCAAAGGGCAGATCGCGAAAAGTCACGTCGATTCATGTGGATTCTCTTTCAACGAATGCCGCTTGCGAATCAGCCGTCCGTTCAGCAGCAGGTGACAAGAATTGGGCCAACGGGTGCGCGCTGTCCGTGCCGCGGTGCGGTTCGATTTTTCCCGCATGGGCGAGCCGCCCGTTCTTGAGCACAACGCATCGCTGCGCGCAGCGCAAGACGAGGTCAAGATTCTGCTCGACAAGCAGCACCGCCAGCTTCGAGCGACGGCACAGCACCGGGATTACATCACCGATCAGCTCGACAAGATTGGGTTGCACGCCGTCAGAAGGCTCGTCCAGCAACAACAGTTTCGGTCGACCACACAACGCACGCGCGATAGCCAGTACCTGTTGCTCGCCGCCCGACAACGTCCCGCCATGTTGCGAGAGCCGCGTTTTCAATACCGGGAAATACTCGAACACCTCATCCAGAATCTCGGCGTCGCCGGCCGCCGCGGCTCCCATCATGAGGTTCTCGCGCACCGTGAGCTTCGGAAAAATCCATCGCCCCTGCGGCACCAACCCGATGCCCAGCCGAGCGATTTCATGCGCGAGCATGCCGTTGATGACGTGCTCGCCAAAGCAAACCCCGCCGCTCACGTGCGGCAAAAAGCCCATGATCGCCTTCACAAGCGTCGTTTTTCCCGCTCCATTACATCCGAGCACCCCGACCACTTCGTTAGGCTGAACGGCAAGCGTGATCTGGTGCAAGACAGCGACGTCGCCGTATCCGGCCGACAGATTTTCAATGTGCAGCATGACTTGCCCCCTGCCCCAGATAAATGCGTCGGACTTCCTCGTCCTTCGCAATATCGTCGTAGCGCCCTTGGCGAACGATTTGGCCGCGGTGCATAACCCACGTCTCGCAATCAAGCGACTGCACGAAACGCAGGTCGTGTTCGATGGCAAGTACCGCACACTGCTCACGCAGGCGGTGGATGAGATGCACAAGCCGCTGAGCATCAGTGGCGGATAAACCCGCAGCGGGCTCGTCGAGCAACAACAATGCGGGGCGACACATCATGGCCATGCCGATTTCCAACCACTGGCGCTCGCCGTGTGGCAGATGCATCGCCAGCATGTCGGCTTGCACGGCAAGGCCGATTTGCTCGAGAACGCCATCGAGGTCCCGCGTCGAAAACGCCTGTCGATTCGACACACCGAGCGCGGCCACTTCGAGGTTCTCGCGTACGCTCATCGTCTGGAAGACATTCGTTCCCTGGAATTTCCGTACGACGCCACGCCTGCAGTATTGATACATCGGTCGACCGGTCATTCGCTCGCCCGCCAGATACAGCTCGCCAGCCTCAGGCACAATCGCGCCCGACATCAGCCCAACCAGCGTGCTTTTTCCAGCGCCGTTCGGGCCGATGACGCAAAGCAAGTCTCGCGCGCCAATTTCTACGTCAACGCCCGCAATCGCGTTAATGCCGCCAAATGCACGGTACAGCCCGACACCTTTGATGATCGGCGCGTTCATCACGACCCTCCTTCGACGCGCTGCGCACAAGAGCGCGGCATGCGTTTGAGTGATATTCCAGTGATTTGACGCAGTCCCTTGAGCATGCCCCCCAGACGCACACCGTTCGGCAAGCAAAGCACGCACGCGAGAAAAACTGCACCGAGAATAAGCGGCCACCACTGTGTGCTCAAACTCGACGCACCACGCCTGAGTAGCGTCAGGCCGACAGCGGCGAGCACGGGACCGCCCAGCGAGCCACGTCCGCCTATGGCAACCCAGAGAATGACTTCGGTGGCCAATGCCGGTGAAAACACATCGGGCGCAACAACGCCGGCTGCTGCCGCCATCAAGCAGCCCGCCAGCGCGGCCAACACCGCCGAGGCCATGAACATCAACAGGAGATGCCAGGACGTGTGATATCCGCACGCCAGCGCGCGCCATTCGTTCGTCGAGATCGCCGCGAGCGCCTTCCCGTATCGGCTGCGACAAAGCAGCCACACCACCGCAAGCAGCACAACGAGGAATGTTGCGACGGCGTACCAAGACGCGACCGGGCCGCTCAAATCGAGTGTGTGCCCCGCAAGCTTGAAGGACAGCCCCGGAATACCGAGCAAGCCCGTGTCTCCGCCTGTCACCGACTGCCAGCTCGTTGCAAGCTGCTGCGCGATAATCAACACTGCCATGCTGAGGATGGCAAAGAAATGCAGCCTCACCCCTGCATACAGCAAGAAGTAACCGAGAACAGCAGCTGCGACCGCAGCACAGGCAAGGCCAGCGAGCAATCCGACTAACGGCGTCTGCCCAAACTGGACCGTAGTCACGGCGAAGCCGTATGCTCCAATGCCGAAGAAGGTCGTGTGACCCAGCGTCAGTACACCGGCACGCCCCCACAGCAGGTCATAACTGAGCGCCAATATCGCCAATACGAGTGCATCGCGTATCACGGTGAGTTGATACGCCCCAACGACAAGCGGCAGAATCGCGCCGGCCACAACGATCGCAAAACCGGTCATAACCGGAGACACATCGCTGCCGCTCAAGGCGGGTTGTGACAACCAATTCCGCGCGCGAGAAAAATGACGATCGAACATTGCCTTACCCCTTTCCGAGAAGCTGATGCGCCGCACTAAAGCCGGGGAGCAGACCCTGCGGCCGGAAACGAATCAGGACAATCGATACAATCAGGACCATCGCCGACGCGAGCGACGGATCGACGCGATAGCTGAGCAAGGTCTCGATCGTGCCGACAAACGCGCTGCCGAGTATGCTGCCGGCCACCGAGCCGATCCCACCCAGCACGATCACGAAGAACGCCTTGGCAAGATAGGACACCCCGAGATGGGACTCCACCGACACCATGGGCGCCACCAGAACACCGGCGAGCGAAGCGAGCGCGGCGCCACCACAAAAGGCCACCCGATTCAGCCTTCTGGTATTGATACCGACAGCCTCAGCCATCGCCGGATGTTGGATGACCGCGCGCAGCTTCGTACCAAAACGCGTGCGGGTGAACAGCACCCAGCATCCAGCGGTAACAGCCAGTGCCACACCGATCACGAACATCCGGTAAGCAGGATAGTTGCCGCCCGGCACTTCAACGGTTGCGTTGAACGGCGCATAGACCAGCATCGGCTGAGTGCCGAAGACGAGCTCGATCGCCTTCTGAACGATCAGACTGACCGCGTAGGTCGCCAGTAGTGTATCCAGTGGACGGGCATAGAGCAGTCGGATGACAAAGCGCTCGAGACACCAACCGAGACCCGCGCCGACAATCGGCGCAGCGAGCAACGCAGCCCAGAATGCGTGTTGACCTCCCACGGACTGCGCAACCGCCAACGTGTAAGCCCCCATCGTCACCCACTCGGCATGCGCGAGGTTCACGATATCCATCAGGCCGAACACTATCGCGAGACCGAGAGAAACCAGTATAAGTACGGAAACGTAGGTCAAAATATTTAGCATTCCTATCATATATACCTCAAAGTGAAATTCTGAAGTCCAGCAAGACTCCGGCAACTCCCGTCTTCGGCGCATGCCGTCAGGAGGCGCACGCCCAGTGCAACCGCTTGACGCTCCTGGCGGCGAGGCACATCGACAGCCCCACCCAAAACCAACAATACATTGTGAATTCACAATCGCGCAAGGTGGAATTCACAATTTGTTGTGAATTTTTGATCGTACGTTCCCCGATACTCGATCTGCCCCGTCCAGTCGAGCCCGCATGACCACCGCAAAATTTATCGAGGCGCTCGGGAACGAGATCCGCGCACGTCGCAAGATGAAGAAACTTACCCAAGTGGGTCTCGCTCTGCGCGCCAATGTCCATCCGAACACGGTCTCGTTAATCGAGCGTGCTCAAATCGCCGCAAAAATTGACGCTTTGCTCGTTCTCTCTGCCGCCCTCGATACACCTCTTTCCCAGTTACTCAAAGGCGCAGAAGAGCGCGCAAACCTTCGTTAAGCCGGTCAGATTCGGGCAACAGCCGCAATGCCTTGCCGACGCGAGCCGGCAACTCAACTCTCGCGAACCGTCCACCGACTCGCCAACCAACGCCGCTCCACGTAAGACTCGCACGCGTCGTGATGATCCACGAACGACGCCTGCCGTGCGTACGATTCTCACATCTCGGCTTGAACACTATTTATTATCATTAAATTTACGATCGGACGCGCTACGCCGTCAATTCGTACAGTGCTAGAGTTTACCCGCAATATCTATCGCTGCCGCGAAGCCGCTTGCACCATACGAGAGGGCGAACACCGGGTTCTACCCTAATTTATTACAATAAATTTATTGCTTCGTAACCAAAGCTTTGCGGGACTTATGGCGAGTGGAAGAACTCAACCAGACTGCTGAACAGGTCCCACCTATCGGAGCATCATCAGACGCCTCAGAGTGCCGGCAAGCACTCTCTCATCGAGCACCCTAGCGGCCTGTTCCGGTGGCCCCCTGTTGTTTAGCGTCTAGCAACATGACGGAGGATTTCGGCCCGCCGGCATATCGAGTTCGGAGTCGAGCACAAGCTTTTGCCTCAACGCGGCATGTACTTTCCGCAGTTGTGCTTCGGCCTCGTCCATATGCTCGGCCATCAAGCGCTCCACTGTCGGAGCATCGCGCCGCCGTGCAGCCTCGAGAATTGCACGGTGCGCAGCGAGCGTCGTACGACCGAACGCCTGATAGTCACGCTGCGTGACGTTGCCCGCCACAATCACCAGCGAGTGCAGCATCTGATTGATGATCCGGCAAAGGCACCGCAAAAACGCGTTCGGATGAGCAGCGGCCAGCACGTCGTGAAAATGGATATCCTCGCAGCGCTGATCGAGCGCCTGCTCGTGGCCGGCCACAAATGGCTCACACACTGAAATGCTGCGCTCGAGTGCTTCGAAATCTGCATCCGTCAAATGCGCTACTGCGCCAGCAGCGACAATCGGCTCGAGCGTGCGTCGCACCGCATAGAGCTCCTCGAGCGTGACGTTCTCGAAGAACAAATAGTTCTGCAGTGCTTGGAACGCCCGCGCAAGCGGCACACGCGTAATTGTGGCACCTCCCTCGGGGCCTGTACTGAGGCTCACGAGTCCCTGCACTTCCAGTGCCTTGAGCGCATCACGCATTGAGCCGCGGCTCACGTTGAACATCTGCTGTAGCTCAGCTTCCTTGTTCAGGCGCTTGCCCGGACGCACCCGCCCGTCGTTAATCCAACCCTTGATCAGCTCGGCCACCTGATCGCCCCGCTTGGTCGTACGCGGGCCGCGTTTGTCCGGCGGCATAGATTGCGTTTTACGCGTTGCTCGTTGTCGTCCTACCATGTTAGTCACGTCCGTGGTTGGCCAGCGTCATCCAATATCGGCGCATTATCGGGCATCCCTGTCGCCGCTGGCGAAAATCCGTGGCCGGCCTCACCCAACGCCACCCTCCCTAGGTTGGGAGGTAGCAAACCCTCCCTCAGATGCCTACGCTGCATGTCAGATGGCATGAACGCCGCGCGAGCGTGTCGTCCGTGCCGCACCATCGCCCGCCGCACGTGCGCCAATCGGAACGATCGGACATGCCAGACGCTCTGCACACATCGCAACCTCACCACGAAGTCGCAACGCTCAAGGCGGCCCTGGCCGCCTTCGGGCTGGATCTCGATCGCCTATACGCGCAAATACGCGCACATCGCGAGGAAGCGGATCGTACCGGACAAATTCCTGCAACGTTCTGGCAAGGCGATACGGTCCGCGCTTTGAATCTGAATCTCGTGCCGAGCCAATTCGGGGGATGTCCCGGGGTGCAATCGCTCGTCTCACGCGTGATGCTGATGGAATATCTGGGCTACGCGGACGCCGCGCTCGCGCTGGCCCTGCCCGGCCCAGGACTTGCCATGCCTCCGGTTCTCGCGCTCGCCAACGAACAGCAGCAGGCAGCATTCTTCGCAGGCTTTCACAACGACGCGCCACGCTGGGGTGCGTTTGCAATTACGGAGCCCGATTGCGGGTCCGACGCAACAGCCATGCGAACGTCGGCCCGCAAAACCGCGCACGGCTGGGTGCTTAATGGCACCAAATGTTTCATCACGAACGGCGCACGCGCGAACACGATCATCACATTCGCAACGATCAACTGCAACGCGGGCCGCTTCGGCATCCGGGCATTTCGCGTCGAGCACGACACTCCGGGGTTCTCGGTCATGCGTGTCGAACATATGGCCGGGCTGCGGGTCAGCCAACTGGCCGTGCTGTCGTACAGCGATTGCGAAGTGCCTGACGATGCTTGCCTCACGCGCGACGACCACGCGCCATTGAGCGATGCGTTTTCCGGCGCGCAACGGTCATGGGACTATTTTCGGCCGCTGCTCTCCGCAGTGATGGTCGGCACGTGTCGACGGGTACGTGACGAACTCACAACCTATTTCGAATCAGGCTCACATCCGGCCGACCTGCGATGCAGTCCCGGCGACGTCGACGTGCATCTTTTGGATCTCGACCGGCATATCACGACTGCGCGCCTGCTCTGTCATCACGCAGCATGGCTCGCAGATCAGGGCCATCCGAGCGCCATGCACGCCTCGATGGCCAAGGCATACGCCGCACGCGTGACAGCCCACGTCACTCGAACCGCACTCGCGCTCGTTGGGCTCGGCGGTATCGCGCATTGTCCATCGCTAGAACAATGCTGCCGAGACGCCAAGGCGTTCGACATCATGGAGGGCACCGGCGACATGCAGCGGCTGATGATCGCCCGCGCTGCCCAACGCGCGCCGCAATTGCCGTGGGAATCCACTTCAGACGCGCTTGCACATTCGGCCGCCTTGCCGCGTGCATGACCTCACCTGCCCTTCATACCGGAGACGTTCATGACATCCAATTCCGTATCAAATCGCCCTGACGATATTGCTACCGCGCTCAAATCCTGTCTGCTGTCAACGCTCGGCACGCATCTGAGCGCCGAGCTCATCGAGGGCGACACAAACCTCTTCGACCTTGGTGTCGATTCAATGAACATGACCGAGCTTCTGCTGCAAGTGGAGCAGCGCTTCAAGTTTGCGCTTGACCCCGAAGATCTGAGCAGCGACCTCTTCCTGCGATTCGACAACCTGGTTGCATTCGTCGCCTCCCATGTTTCCTCGAACTGAGTCCAGGGCCCCGGCTCCCAGGATCGTCGCCACCGCTCAGTACATTCCATTCGCACGCAGCGCGCACCCTACACGCACCGACGTGAGCTCGCCACTGCGGCAATGCCCCCTTGATTCCGTGATGCAAACGGTCTATGGCGACACACTGCGCTGGCGTGATGAATGTGAGCCCCAACGCGCGCCAACGGCGCCTTCGCCGCCTGCGCTTTCAGATGAGCTCGTCGTAGCCGAGTCGAATCTCTCACTGTCCGACATGGCACTACGCGCGGCACGCCTGTTGTATGACGGTGCCTCACAACTTCCCCCGCCAGACCAAATCATCGTTTGCTCGACCAGCTTCGAACATGATCTGGCATTGTCCTGTGCGGGACGTTTGCATCACGAGCTCGCATCGCGTCGGCCGCCATTCGCGATCGGGCAGCTTCAGGACGTCTCGTTTGCAACGGCGCTCGATCTCACGCTCGCCATGATGGATGTCGACCCAGAGCTCAATACCGTCCTGATTGTCGCGGCTGAGCGCTGGCTTCCCCCCTTTTCTCGGCACGTTCACTTACACACGCTCCTCGCCGATGGAGCCGCTGCCGCTCTCGTGACACGCCATCCGTCACCTGGCTGGCGCGTGCGCGGCCTAACCATCTGTACGCCGGCTACGCCCAGCAGCTCCAGCGTCATCGCAACGCCTGTCGATTCCGCCACGCTTATGGGCGCCATCAACAAGGCGCTGGCACGAGCTGCCTGTCAGGCCACACAAATGGACTGGATTGTCCCAGCGAAGACGGACAACCGACTATTGCGCAGTATCCGCACGCACGGTGACTTGCCGCTCGAGCGCATCTGGCTCGCAGATGACTCGCCCGGCCACCTTTGCGCAGCACACACACCTGCGCGTCTTGATAGCCTCACACGGGCTGTCTCGCCGCGCGATGGCCAACATCTGCTTATATGGTCTACGGGATTTCACGGCCAAGTCGCCTGTGCGATTCTTCAATTCTGCGAAGCGCCATCATGAGAACGAGTCCCTTCTCGCTTTCCGCGGTCGCCCACAGTCTGCCGGCTCAAACCGTACACGTAAATCAGTGGGTCAAACGTTGCGGTCTGTCTGACGCGAGCGCTCGTGCACTGCGCGATCACGGTGTGGGGCAGTTCCACGACGCCGAGGGCGAGTCCCCAGCAAATCTGGCCGTACGTGCTATCACGACACTTTTGCGCGAAACCGCAATACCACGCTCAACGGTCGATGCCCTTATTCACACGCATACGATACAGACGAGCGCGCTCGCGCCACCTGCCAGTACAGCCCATTACATTCAACACCATTGCGGACTAAACCGGGCATTGACGTTTTCCGTCACGCAGCAGCAGTGCGTGTCTCCGATGGCAGCCATCCGGGTGCTGCTCGCGCTTGCGGCGCGATACCCCACTATCGAGCGCGCCATCATCGTATGTGCGGATATCATTGGTTCGGGCTGCGATCGACTTCGCGCGATTGGGGACCTGGCGCTGCATAGCGACGGCGCATGCGCGTTGCTACTTGAACGGGGGGCCGAACACAACGTCATCGCCAGCTTGCATCTATATACCGATGCGCGCTTCTTTCGCGGTACGGACGACACCTTGCAGCCGATTCCCGACGATCGGTACTACTGGTCGGCCTTTACCACCATGCGCGCAGCTATTCGCCAGGCAAACATCGCACCCAACGACATCGCGCACGTACTGCCTCACCACGTCAATCTACCCGGCTGGGCACGCTTGATGGGAATGCTCACCATTCCCGAGGCGCGGCTATTTACCGCGAATTTCGGCACGGTCGGCCACGCATTCGGTGCGGATCCGTTCATCAATTTCGAGACCTGTCGCAACCAGCAGGCCGGTGAATTGTCGTTGCTTTTTTCCAGCGGTATGGCCGGCTGCTTCGGCGCCCTGGTGATTCGTCATTGACGACCACCGAGCATCTTCCTCAACACGACGACTCCATTCCACACCATGCGAAACATACTTGACCTCGTGCAGGCAACCGCACATCAGGCACCCGATTCGCACGCGATCGTCTTCGGCGATATCCGCCTGAGCTACCAGGAACTTGTCGAGCGCGCATGTGCACTTGGCGACGCAATCGCCTCGCTCGGCATCGCGCCTGGCGCACGTATCGGCGTCTTTCTGGACAAGCGCATCGAAACCGTCGTGTCGCTGCTCGGTATTGCCGCCGCGGGCTGCGTTTTTGTGCCGATCAATCCGCTGCTCAAACCGCAACAGGTCGCACATATCCTGCACGACTGCGGCGCGATCTGCCTGATTACCAGCGCGATGCGTGCACGCTTGCTGGCTGAGAACGGGCCGCTCGCCCTCACCCACACAATCCTTACAGATGCCCACGATGAAACGGCACCTATATACGACGGGACTGTACGGGTCCAGCGTTGGAGTGAGTGCTTCGCCCGGGACGCTGTCGACACGCAACGAAAAGCATCCGATGTCCCGACATCGGGCATTGACACGGACCTCGCGGCCATTCTCTATACATCCGGCTCGACGGGGCGACCCAAGGGCGTCATGCTCAGCCACCGCAACCTGCTCGAAGGTGCGTGGAGCGTCGCTCATTATCTGAACCATATGCGCGCCGATCGAATCCTGGCCGTACTACCGCTTAGCTTTGATGCAGGCCTGAGCCAGCTCACGTCGGCTTGGGCACGCGGCGCCGCCGCTGTCCTTGTCAACTATCTCTGCCCACAAGACGTGATAGAGGCCTGCGCGCGTGAGCGTATCACCGCGATCACGGGCGTGCCTCCCTTGTGGATGCAACTGGCCCATGCTCGCTGGCCCGATGCAGCGCGCACCACGCTGCGCTACTTTGCCAATACTGGCGGCCGCATGCCCAAGGCAGTACTGCAACGCCTGCGCGCGCTGTTTCCGCAGGCCAAACCCTACCTCATGTATGGTCTGACCGAGGCGTTCCGCTCGACCTACCTCGACCCGGCCGAAGTCGATCACCGCCCTGACTCGATCGGCAAGGCCGTGCCAAATGCACGCATCTTGGTCGTGCGCCCCGATGGTTCGCCGTGTGCGCCTGATGAACCCGGCGAACTCGTACATGTCGGCGCGTGCGTCACGATGGGCTACTGGGGTGATCCAGCGCGAACCTCCGAGCGCTATCGTCCCTCTCCCGAGCAAAAGCCTGGCGGGGCTGCGCCGGACACTGCGGTCTGGTCTGGAGACCTTGTGCGACGCGATGCGCACGGCTTTCTGTATTTCATTGCGCGCAACGACGCGCAAATCAAGAGTTACGGCTACCGGATTAGCCCGGAAGAAGTCGAGGAAATCATCCACGAAAGTGGTCTTGTTTCCGAAGTCGCCGCCGTGGGTGTACCCGATGATGCGCTCGGCGCGACGATCACGCTGGTCGTCGTGCCGGCAGTCACGCCGTTTCTCGCCCAAACGCTGCTGTCGTGGTGCAAGCAACGCCTGCCCAGCTACATGGTGCCGCATCGCATCATCGTTCAGACGGACATCTCCCGCAACGCCAACGGCAAATTCGATCGCGTGGCCTTGCGAGACGCACTCGTGAGCGCGCCGAACAACCAAGCGAGGCCAATATGAATCGATCATTGACCCGCCGCCATGACGTCCTGTTCGCCGACAGTATCGACGTCACACGGCTTGCCAATCGTGCAGGTTCCACACCCTTTTTCGTCTATGCGCGCGCCGCAATCGATGCCCGCGTGTGCCAGTTGCGTGCAAAACTGCCGGCGTCGATACAGTTGCATTACTCGATCAAGGCCAACCCAATGCCTGCTGTCGTACACCATCTGGCCATGCGAATCGACCGCTTTGACGTGGCCTCCGGCTCCGAGTTGGCATTGGCGCTCAACGCAGGCATGCCGCCTGATCAGATCGGCTTTGCAGGTCCGGGCAAAACACGTGAAGAGCTACGGTGTGCAGTCGCCAGCGGCGTGAACGTGCATATCGAATCGCTCACGCAACTGCATCTGGTGGCAGCCCTTGGCTGGGAGCTGGGCCTGCGCCCAAACGTGACAATTCGCGTGAACCCGGATTTTCAGATCACGCACGCCGGCATGCGCATGGGTGGGGGAGCGACTCAGTTCGGCATCGACGCCGAACAGGTTCCGGCACTACTGCAAGAACTGGGCACATGTGACGTGACGCTGGCGGGTTTTCACGTCTTCTGGGGCTCGCAGTGCCTGCACCCGGCTACCTTCGTCGAAGCACAGCGGCGCAGTGCCGAGCTCGTCATGAAGCTCGCATCCGATTTGCCACTGCCGCCCCGGTACGTGAATCTGGGCGGCGGTTTTGGCATTCCCTATTTCGAAGGCGAAGTACCGCTCGATCTCGATGCCGTCGCCCAGCCAATGCACGCTTGGCTCTCGCGCATGCAACGCGCTTTGCCCGGTGTGCGCCCCGTGCTCGAATTTGGGCGTTACCTGGTCGGCGAGGCCGGTGCCTATGTATGCCGCGTCATCGATCGAAAAGTTTCACGCGGAACCACCTTCCTTGTCACCGACGGCGGCCTGCACCACCACCTCGCGGCCTCCGGCAACTTCGGGCAGGTACTGCGCCGCAATTTCCCAGTGGTACTCGGCAATCGGCTCGGCGATACACCGACTGAGCGATGTCACATCGTCGGCTGCTCGTGCACTCCGCTTGATCGCATCGTCGACGACGTGCTGCTCCCCGAAGCTCACATTGGCGACTTCGTTGTCGTTCTGCAATCGGGCGCCTACGCGCGCTCGGCAAGTCCCCGGGATTTCCTCGGTCATCCCGAAGCAATCGAGATGCTCGTCTGACACCGGTGACTCACACCCAATACGGAGAGAGCCATGATGCGCAACCCTATACCGTCATCGTCCGATCTGGTGCCGCCCACATGGACCGTATCTGACGATCAGCGCGCACTCGTCACCGCCTGCCAACGCTTCGCTCGAGACCAGCTCGAGCCTTTGCTCGCTGCCCCGCCGTCGCAAGCGGGCTGGCGCGATATCGTCACACATGCAAGCTCGCTGGATCTGGGAACCATGATTTTGCCGACGTCCCTGGGTGGTATGGCCATCGGCCAGCACGATCTGTGCGGCATTGTAAGTACGTTGGCCTGTGGCCCGATTGAACGCGCCGCACAACTCACTCAGAGCATTCCGGCACTTATGACGCTGCGCGCATACGACATGCTCGACGCGCTCGCGCCTCATCCCATCGGTGACTACTTTAACGGCACGTGCGCGGTCGCGCTTACGGTGCCAGATTTTCACGCCGCCACGCTCTGGCATCTGCACGATCAAGATTGCGCGCCCGTTGCACCACTGATGCTCACACCGCACGCCCGCGGTCTCGCCCTCATCGACTCGGCCCATGGGGACGCTCACGCATGCCGCCGCTGCCTCGTTGTGCTTGGCGCTCTTTCTCTCGAGCAATGGCGCTGCAACGGCACACTGTGCGCCGCCCCACTCGCCTCGATCGATCAGTGTGGCGCGCAAAATGATTCTCCGTCGCAAACATGGCTCACCAACATCGCCCTGTACGTGTCGGCCTTGCTCAGCGGTGCCATGCAGCACGACGTTGCGTTTGCACTGCGCTACGGAGCCGAGCGACGCGCATTTCGCAAGCCGATCATGCTGCATCAACGCGTGGCCACCCGGCTGGCCGACATGCTCATTGCAACGCAAGGCACGCATCTCTTCTTGCGTGCGCTCACGCTTGCCGAGCCGAACATATCAACCGCGCTCGTGCGACAGCTGGTCCGTCACATTGCAGCCGAATCCATGGAGCTCACCCATGAGCTTGTTCAATTTTGCGGCGCACACGGCTATGTCTCAGGGTTGCCGCCCGCTGCGCGCCTGACGACATGTCACTGGTTCGCGATGTTGCTCATGCGTGTCGATACGGCGCTCGCTCAGCTCACGGCTCCACATACGTTCGACTCAACCGCTGGCGCATCGGCATGAATGCGCACCAATACTCCCACCATCGCCACTTGTGCGAACGCCATTGGGCCAGATCCGCGACGTCGCCACATGAGTGCTGGCTGCGCGAGGCAAATCGCGACGATATGCGCGATATCGCCGATTGGCTTGCGCGTCCGGCCATTGCGCAGTGGTTTGACTTCGGGCTCGGTCGACAATCGCTTTCCTTACTGGCGGTCCAGGCGATGGCGCAAAGTGATCGACATCGGCTACGCGTATTTGGCGTACGCGGCACGGACCGCCCAAGCGGACTGGTCGCGATCAGCGATGTTACTCACCGGTTTGGTCTCGGCTCCTTCTGGGTGCTGCGCGACCCCACGCGCGCCGCATGCGCGAACATGACGCTCGTAGCTTCGAGACAGGTGCTTCGAGAAGGTTTCGAGTGTGATCAACTGCATTGCATTGGTGCGTGGGCGGCGCAACGCAATATTCGATCACAGCGACTGCTCGCACGTTTGGGGTTTCGCCTCATCGGTTTGCAACGCGACTGCCATGTCATCGACGGCCAACGCATGGGGCGTCTGCTCTACGACCTGCTCCCGCGCGATCTAAGCTACCCGACGCCAATATGATGCTCCCGATCGTCACCGCACTGTGCTCCTATGTGCCGCCCGTCATGACGCTCGACGAACAGGTATCGGTCATGGAGCCCACCGCGACGAGGCCGCTTACCGGCTGGGATGCATGGATGGCCTTGTGGCGTACCGAATGCACACCGTTCGGGCCGACAGCAGTGCCTCGTATCGGTCCGGGGGATAGGTCCCTGCGTGCGCCGGTCGCCCACACCACCGATCTGTCTGGGCTTGCGGCATGCGTCACGCGGGCGATCTGTGGCGCTCGGCCTCGCGCTGTCGCGCCGGTTGACGTCATCATTTTTTGCCACTGCAGTGTTGACGAACATATCTCCACAACAACCGCGGGGCGTCTGGCAAGCGTCGTAGGCGCCCCGGACAGCCCATGTTTTTCGTTCTCGATTTCGCAGCAGGGCAGCACTGCCCCATTCACGGCCTTACGACTGGCGCAGGACCTGTTCGTCGCCGAACGCGACCTACATACGATCCTGATTGTTGCCGCAGAGAAGTGGGTGGCACCGTTTTCTCGCCACACTGGAACGGGCCCACTGCAAGGGGACGCAGCCGCGGCCCTCCTTCTGGAACGCTTTGATGCGAGCACGCGCGGCTTGCATCTCATCGACGCACAAACCCATCCTTGTCCGGCACCAAGCGGCGACTCGTCAAATCACCACGCGCATCCTGACTCACATCACCTTCAAACGATGCTGCAATGGATCGCCGCGCTGCTCGCAAAACACGCGATTGCCCCGTGCGACGTCACCGCCGTCGGACAAGGCCACACGTGCGCGCTTGCAGCCGCACTGCAGCAGGAACTGGGCATCGCCTCGCTTACAGGCGTGCGCACGCACGATGCGAATCTCGGTGCAGCGGATTCGATCGAACAATTGACGAGCATGGCCCAGACGCATACCTTCCCGTCACAAGGCACCCTTTTGCTGTGGAATATCGCCCCGTGCGGCTATGTAGGTTGCGCGCTACTCGACGCACATAGTGCGCCTGTGCTCGCGCGCTCCCTTGGCGCGAACTCCTCATGGTAGACACCTCAATCGGCATCCCGTGTGTGGCTTACCATCTTCCGGAACATGTCGACTGCGTTCGCCACTGGGCACGTCGCACCGGTCAATCCGAGACTGTGGTGGCAAAGCTCGAGCAGGCCGGCGTACGCAATTTTCACGTGGCACGCGGGCAAAGTTCCTTCAGCCTCGCGATTCAAGCGGTCGACTCGCTGCTGCGCAATGCATCAATCGCCCGCGAGTCAATCGACTGCCTGGTCTACACTCATACGCTGCAGGGCAGCATCGCCCCACCGCCGGTATCTTTGCCGCGGCAGCTATGCGAGTATTTTCGCCTTGTCGGCATCCCGTCGTTCTCGTTTGCCCAGCAACACTGTGCGTCCTCGCTCGGTGCGTTGCGCATCATTCGTGCAATGTTCATCGCCCATCCCGCCGTCCGTCGTGTACTGCTCGTCGGGGCGGACGTGATGCCTATGGAAACCGAACGCGCGATGGGCGCGTCAGGGCTGCTCGGCGACGGCGCATTCGCCGCGTTGATCGAGCGGCAGGCGCGCACCAATCGCCTCGTCGCACTGGCCACGCATGCGAGCGGTCGCGGCTGGCGCGGAATGCTAGGACAGGCCGAAGCGAGTTTCCTTGCGCAGTACCAGCTTGTCGCGCGAAAGCTCATCACGCAAGTCGCCCAGGATGCACACATTGCGCTCACCGAGCTCGATCGCATCTTGCCGCCTCATCTGAATCAGCCTGTGTGGCGGCGTCTCGTCCAATCGATGGGGCTGCCACCCGAACGCCTTTTCGCGCACAATTTTTCCCGTATCGCACACGTTACCGTAAGCGATCCGTTTATCAACCTGGTCGACTGTGGCGCAATCGCGCAAGGCGCCCCCGTGGTGCTCTATGCGCAGGGCGTAGGGGGATTTTCAGCTGCCGCATTGCTGATTCATTAGATGCGCACACTCCACACCCGATCGGCTCCGGAAGCCCATGGCCTCATACCATGCAACTGCGCATCGACGTGATATACGCGAGCGTGCGGGTCAATGTATCAAAACATTACATTTTTATGGCTGTGATATGACTGCAAGCGACTACACTTGCTTTTTGCATGGCGCATCGAGCGGCCAGTAGCAGAACACGCGCCAGCGCAATCGCCATGCACTGTACTACTTCAAACCCAAACGACGCACGCACGGCCATCGCGCCGTGTGCCAGTGCGCGAAGTTCCTGCGAGAGGGCCCCAGTGGATCGAGTCTGTCAACGCGGCGCGGGTAACCCGCCCACCGTACCGCTGCCTTTAACATCAAGCCTGGCCAGCCGATGGACGCCGCTGGCCACTGCCTTTGTCAATACCGTGGACCTGTCGTCTTTGCTGAAGTTGTTCGGTGACGTGTCCGCTTCGTTGGGCTTCCCGCGCTTTGCCATCAGCCGAGTCTCACGAAGACGCACGGGAAACGGCCGGGCGATGGCGGTCGAGACGCTTTGCGCACGCTATCCGGATCATTGGGTCGCCCATTACGCGCAACGAGACTACGGTCCGGTCGATCCGGTCCATCGAATGGCGTTTGCCCGTGCCACACCCTATCGATGGGCCGACATCAGAGGCTTGAATCGCATCGAGCAACGCGTGCTCGGTGAGGCACGCGACGCGGGATTAACCAGTGGCGTGAGTATCCCGCTTCGCGAGACCAACGGCGACATCCTGCTAGTGAATCTCGCCAGTCCGTCACCGGAGATCAAGACAGAAGTCCACATGCGGCTCGCGAGCTTAATAGGCGCGCTCTTTCACCAAGAGCCCCATCGATTGATGAAGCCCCATCGGCCTGAGCCAGCGCTTGAACTCTCCCCGCGCCAACAAGAGTGCCTTGCGTGGGTTGCCCGGGGTAAATCGTCATGGGCGATCGCCGCCATCGTCGGCATATCGCCCCATACCGTTGATTACCACATCGCCGAAGCAATGAAGATTTTGGGCATCAACAGTCGAACCGCGGCAGCTGTGCATGCCGTCACAACCGGCTTGATCCAGGTGTAAGCGGCAGGAGGACCGTCTGCGGCAGTTCCTGCTGCCCGCCCCACCATCGACCGGCCTCATTGTGGACGCGTGGCGCCATCAGCACATTCGGGCTTACCTGCGCGTGCCCGCACAATCTCATGCATCGCGAGGGCGACTCGCGACCGGCGTCCTGTCAACTTCATTGGCGTCGCACCTCCCCACCTAACTAGTTCCCCTCACCTCACGCGCTCGATAGCGTGGCATCGGCTATTTTGTGTGAGGGGAAAATCGTGCCATCCATCTTCGCTGGCAGTTTCGACGACATGCCAACCATGATGCATCGACGCCTCGGCGTGTTCCGATACGACGTGTTCGTAGGTCGACTGGGTTGGCAGTTACCCGGAGCGGACGCGACCAGCCTGACCGAATGGGATCAATTTGATCACGGTCGTACGATTCACGTTGTCGCGGTCGATCAGGCTCAGCACATTTGCGGGTGTGCTCGGTTGATACCGACCACACAGCCGTATTTGCTCCAGACACTGTGCGCACCTTCAGCGGCTCTGCACTTGCCATGCGCGCCAACGGTCTGGGAGCTGTCGCGGTTTGCCGCCCGCTGCGGGGCAAACCCAACCATGCGCGCACCAACTGGAATGCAGCTGTTTCCATCGATTCTCGCAATCGCCGCGTCACTGGGCGCAACATGCGTCATCGGTGCCATGACACGCGCCGTGGCACGGCTTTACCAGCGTTGCGGTCTGGCGCTCCAACTCGTCAACACTGTCGAAACCGCAGGTCGTCCAGCCTACCTGACCGGTGCAATCGAGATCACCCGATCGACGTTCACGAACCTGGGGTGTGACGCTCACGAGCTTTTGGCTGCAGTGACATGGTTCGGCGCCCGTCACACGTGAGCGGCACTTTCGATGTCAGTACCTCCACCCCATACCAGCGGCCGTTGATCAAAGCCGCTGGACGGCGCCGAACACCGTTTCTAACCAGAAACTGATGCGGCCGCGCCGTGTCCGGTTTGAACGCGCCCGCCGGGCGCGAACCCGCTACACGCGTGCGCCTGAGCGATGATGTCGGCGATCGGCATCTTTCACCCAGTCCGGCCGAATCGCAGATGCATATGCCTGAGCACTGCGCGACGCTTCGCCATTGGTCTGAGCAGAAAACCCAAGGCGCTCGTCGATGGCGCGCGCCACGGTCGACGATTTGGGCAGGCGTCGAGGATCACAATCGGCCCAAAACGTGAACATGCTCTCGAACAACACATGCAAGATCGTGGTCGTATAAGGCAATTCGACCGTGACAAGCTTGCCGGGTGAATCAGCTCGAGGGGGTAAACCAATCATAGGAATGACAGTGTCGCCTATGCCCGTGCACATCGCCTGGAGCTCGCGTTGCAAGCGCGTCTCGGCATCGCAACGGCTGACGGAAGAACTGACAATTGCCCGGGTCAGGTCAGCCAGTTCCCGGGTTTTCAGTTCAAGGCGGTTGTGCAATTGACCAACTTCCTGTTCTGCTCGCCGCACGCGCGCCTGCAGCGCCGAGCATTCGTCGTGCGGCAGCGAACACCGCTCGTTCGTATAGTCAGCCTTCTCGGGGCATTTCATGCGTCCACCTCTTCACGACCATGATCACCTTGGCACTGAGCCGCAACGGGATCAACCTACTCAAAAGCGGGAACACCGTGCGCAAAAACCAGCTCAATCGCTACGCAATCGATTTGCAATGTCGCCGCATATCGTTCGCCGGTCCGCCAATGCAGTGTTTGTTGCAGAACGACGCATCGTCAACTACGAGACTATGGAGGTCAGAAGCGTGAGGTTTTCCGCGACAATTCATTCGAACGCACGCACCCTCGCTTTCGCGAGCCGGTTTAATCGGTCGTACGAGCCGATTTTTTCCGATTGCGACGCGAGATCATCCGATAGGAGTCGATTCGATGCCAACGTATCTCGAATTGAAGGCGAAAGCTGAACAGCTCAGACAACAAGCAGAACAGGCCCGCCTGGCTGAGCTTGACATCGTTCTCGCGGAAATTCGCGCGCGTGTGGCGGAATACGCGGTGACTCCCGAGCAGATCTTCGGGCCTCGGCGCAGCGCATCCGCCACGCAAGTCGGACAAGGTCGTATCCCGGCCCGGTATCGCGATCCCAAAACAGGTGCGACGTGGAGTGGCCGCGGCCGCGAACCCGGCTGGATCAAGGGGAAAAAACGCGAACGGTTCCTGATCGAACAGGCCTAGAGGGGCACCGCGTGGCGTTCCCTCCGGTCTCATGTCGTGCGCGCAGGGGGCGTCAGTTGCACCGAGCGGGCACAGCGCACAACGTCTAGGGACTACGCTCGACGAGCATTGCCACGGCCCGGTGCAAATCTGCGAGGCACATGCGTTAAAGACGGGGAACGGCACCGATAGGCTGAGCAGCCGGCGAGACGCTCCATTGCGTCAACCTTGATGGTTTCCGGCGCATCCCTATAAAAAGGGCACGATCTAAGATCGGGGCCGGCTTATGAGACGTGCAATCGCCGCTGCCGGGGATCCGTCACTGCGCCTGCCCGCCGAGCATCTGCACGAACGCGGCCAATCCCGTCAGCATGATCTGCACGCCCACACACAGCAGCAGGAACGCGAACACGCGCATTGCGACCTTCGTCCCTTCGCTGCCCAGATATCGGGCGCGCGTCGTCGCGCGGTTGTAGATCTGCCAGATCGCGAACGCGACGAGCGCCACGACCGCCACCGGCACAACACCCGAGAACAGATAGTCGCTCGCCGTATGCGCACGATTGGCATGCAGCGCGATGCCGGCCGCGATCAAGCCGGGGCCGCTCGTCAGCGACACCGTCAACGGAAAGAACGCGCGGGACATCAGCTTCTGCAGATCGTCACAGTGCATAGCAACGTCGCCGCCGGCCGGTACGTCCGGTGCATTCAGCATCGACCAGCCAGCCACCGCCACTGCGAAGCCGCCGCCGATCCGCAGCGCCTCCATCTAGATCCCGAAGAAGTTCAGCACCGGCGCGCCGACGAAGAAGATCGCGAGCAGCGTGAAGAACACGTTCGTCGCGAGTTGCTTCGACAGCACCGCGCGTTCGGCTTCGGTCAGCGATTGCGTGCGTTCGAGAAACACGAACGCCATGCCGAACGGGTTGATGATGCCGATCAGGCCCGTGAAGCCGAACAGGATTCCAGGGATCAGGGGGCGAGCTGCATCTCGATCGTGCTCTCCGGTAGCGAACGGGAATAAAAAAGCGGCCAGTCGAGCTGACCGGCCGCGAAGAGGAGATATCTCCGTGATCCGGCACGCGTTCGCGTACCGGGCCGCAGCAACTCGATTGTCGGGAATGTGAATCGGGAAGGGAATCAGTCGAGTCTGATTCTGCGGCCGCGATGACGAATCGTCGCCCATACGGACGCGCGCGGATGCAACCCGATGACATCGCCCCCCGGGTGCATCCTCAGATGCTGCGCTGATTAACCCGCCGCGACAGCGCGTCAGCGCTTTCCTTCCGCTCGCTATACCGATCGACCAGATACGGGCCGACGTCGCGCGTCAGTAACGTGAACTTCACCAGTTCCTCCATCACGTCCACGACACGATCGAAATACGCGGACGGCTTCATCCTCCCCGCTTCGTCGAATTCCATGAACGCCTTGGCCACCGACGACTGGTTCGGGATAGTCAGCATGCGCATCCAGCGCCCGAGCACGCGCATCTGGTTCACCGCGTTGAACGACTGCGAGCCGCCGCTCACCTGCATCACCGCGAGCGTCTTGCCCTGCGTCGGCCGCACGGCGCCGACCGACAGCGGAATCCAGTCGATCTGCGCCTTCATGATCCCGGTCATCGCGCCGTGCCGTTCCGGCGAACACCACACCATCCCTTCCGACCACATCACGAGCTCACGCAGCTCGACCACTTTCGGGTGGCTCTCCGGCGCATCGTCGGGCAGCGGCAGGCCGCTCGGATTGAATACGCGCACTTCGGCACCCATCGCCGCGAGCAACCGTGCGGCTTCCTCGATCAATAGGCGGCTGAACGAACGCTCGCGCAGCGAGCCGTACAGCAGCAGGAACCGCGGCGGATGTGTCAACGGCGCCGCAGGCCGCAGTTGCACGACGTCCGGCACACGGAACAGCGTGGCGTCGAGTTGCGGCAGGTCGTTCAGGGAGTCGGTCATGGGTCGATGGTCTCGTGATCTCAAGCCCGGCACTCGTATCAGCCCTTCGACCGGTTGACGATGCGCACGACCAGCAGCATCACCGGCACCTCGATCAGCACGCCGACGACGGTGGCCAGCGCTGCGCCGGAATGAAAACCGAACAGGCTGATCGCGGCAGCGACCGCCAGTTCGAAAAAGTTGGATGCGCCGATCAGCGCCGACGGGCACGCGATATCGTGCTTTTCGCCGACCGCGCGATTGAGCCAGTACGCGAGCGCCGAATTGAAGAACACCTGGATCAGGATCGGCACCGCGAGCAGCGCGATCACTAGCGGCTGCTTCAGGATCGCTTCGCCCTGGAACGCGAACAGCAGCACGAGCGTGGCCAGCAGCGCGGCGATCGACCACGGACCGATCCTGGCCATCGCGGCATCGAACGCCGCCGGTCCGTTCGCGAGCAACCGCTTGCGCAGGATCTGCGCGACGATCACCGGCATAACGATGTAGAGCACGACCGACGTGAGCAGCGTCGCCCACGGCACCGCGATGGCCGACATTCCCAGCAGCAGGCCGACCAGCGGTGCGAACGCGATCACCATGATGCTGTCGTTCAGCGCGACCTGCGACAGCGTGAACAGCGGATCGCCGCCCGTGAGCCGGCTCCACACGAACACCATCGCCGTGCACGGCGCGGCCGCCAGCAGGATCAGCCCGGCGATATAGCTGTCGAGCTGTGCCGCCGGCAGCAGCGGTGCAAACAGATGGCGGATGAACAGCCAGCCAAGGAACGCCATCGAGAACGGCTTGACGAGCCAGTTCACGACGAGCGTGACGCCGATGCCTTTGACGTGCCGACGCACTTCATGCAACGCGCCGAAGTCGACCTTGACGAGCATCGGGATGATCATCACCCAGATCAGCAGCCCGACCGGCAGGTTGACCTGCGCATACGCGATCCGGCCGATCGCCTGAAACAGGCTCGGCAGCGCCTGGCCGAGCGCAATACCCGCGACGATGCACAGCGCCACCCAGACGGTCAGATAGCGCTCGAAGAAGTTGATGGCAGGTTTCGCGGCGGCCGTACCGGGCGGCGTGATGTTGGACGTATTCATCGACGAAGGTCGGTCTTGAAGTCGTGGGCGGCCGCGCGTTTCGCACACATCGCGCTGTGCGCGATCAGTGTTGGGCAATCTCGATCAGCGCCGCGTGAAGTGCGTCGTCGCTCATGCGATCGAGCGGCAGCGCCAGCAACTGCAGCATCCGATAGCCGATCGCCTGGCGTGTCAGTTCGAAGGCGAGACGCTTGCCTTCGTCGCCGCCTGTCGCGTTCGACGGATCGGCGTAGCCCCAATGCACTTTGACCGGGCTGCCGGGCCAGTACGGGCACGTCTCGGCGGCCGCGCTGTCGCACACCGTGATGACGACGCGCATTTCCGGCGCACCGTCGCCGACGAATTCGTCCCAGCTTTTGCTGCGATAGCCGCTGGCGTCGACGCCGGCGTGCGTCAGCGCTTCCAGCGCGAACGGATTCAGACGGCCGCTCGGCGCGCTGCCGGCGCTGTAGGCACGCACATCTTGGCCGAGCTTCGCGGCCCAGTGATTGAGCATGCCTTCCGCCAGCACGCTGCGCGCGGAGTTGTGGGTGCAGAGGATCAGGACATTCGTGGTCATGGGCGGGCGCGCGAATGCGCGTCAGGATTGACGGGGACGGTCGATCTTGGCGGAAGGCGGGCAGCCGGACACCGGCGAGCACGGATTGCCGCCGCAACAGTTTTCCGTGAGATAGCCGAGCAGCCCGTTCATCGTGTCGAAGTTCGCGCAATAGAACACGAAGCGACCGTCCTGGTGGCTCGTCACGAGCTGCGCGTGCGCCAGCTCTTTCAGGTGAAAAGACAGCGACGACGGCGGCACGGCGAGCAGCGTCGCGATCTGGCCGGCCGGCATGCCTTGCGGCCCGGCCTGCACGAGCGCGCGAAACACCGCGAGGCGGGATTCATGCGCGAGCGCCGCGAGTGCGGCAATGGTTTCGTTCGTTTCCATATTTCGATAATAGTCGAAATATGGAAACGGTGGAAGCGACGCTGATGCACGCCGTCGCAGGGACGGTCCTCCGTCGAGAGGAGACGAGGCGCGTAACGGCAGCCAGTCAGTGGGGCATCAACCCCACCGACAACGTGCGACGACCTCGACCACTACGATGTCGGTGAACTGACGGCCAAGTCCGTTCTCGTACTGAAGCTCGGTGCGACGATGGCGTCACGCGGCCTGACCCAAGAAGAGGCTGCGGCCCCCTCCGAAATGGCCCGGCCGGTAGTCACCCCCGAGCAGCGCGAGCGACTCCGGAACGTGACGCTGGACCAACTGATGCTGCTGGCGTCGTTCGGCCAGCACGTGGAGATCGTGGTGAGGCCGGCGAGTGGGTCTCGGCTGGCGAGGATCACGGTTTCGGTCTGACGGGCTGACCAAAGGCCTGCCGCTACGGGCTTCACGTCCGGCGTCGCTGCTTCAGCCGGACGCAGACTGAAATGCGACTACCCGACACACTTGTCTGCAATGGACGGAAAAGAAACGAACCGCAACGGTCAACGCGATGGACAATGGACCGATTCGAACCGAGGCCGATTACGAGACGCACTGAAGGCGGTATCCGCGCTTGCGGAGCTTGACGCCGCGCCAGAGACACAACAAGGTATCGAACTGGAAATGCTGGTGATTCGGGTCGAGCACTCTGGGGCAAAGCTCTTTCCGATAGAAGAATTGCGTGGCGGCCGGAAGCGCCTCGGCGTTCCCATAAGGCAGCGTTCGGAGCGGGTGCTATCAAACATGGCATGACGACGGCCGGGCCCAATGGCCGCCACCGAAGCGGCTCCGGCGCCACAGCGATCAATTTAACGTGGCGGATTGTTACAGCTAATCAGATCAGGCTGATTCGGGGAACCACCTTGACCATGTCCATGCGGCTTTGATTGCATACCCGTTTTTTTTCGGAACAACGGCATGCGTATCAAAAGAGAATATCTTGACTCTCATTTGGGTAAAGTAATCGACAAAGAAAAACCGCAGCCCTCAGTGCCATGCCGTGCCGCAGCAATATCAGCGAAAAGCCGCACCGGAGAATCCCGGCGCGGCCGCCTCCCTTACGCAACCGCCTTCGCCGCCTGCACCACGTCAAAGAACGTCGCCTGCACCGCAGCGTCCGCACGCGCATACGCGCGATTCACGCCGCTGATCACCGCACGAATCGACGCGGTCGTCAGGTTCGCATCGACACCGACGCCGAACGCACTGCCGCGCACACCGGTGCCGGCCAGCTCTGCGATCGCGATCGCCTTCGCATCGGCGCCCTGCGACAGCGCACGTTCCTCGTAATGCTGGATGCGCAGCGGCGAGTGCAACGCATGCATCAGCGCGTCGAGCGGGCCGTTGCCCTCGCCGCGCAGCACGCGGCGCTCGCCGTGCACATCGGCGGTCAACACGATCGACTCGCGGCCGTCGCGCTCGGTCAACTCGTGCCCGACATAACGCAGCGGCGTATCGCTTTCGACGTATTCCTGCTGGAACAGCGACCAGATCTGCGCGCTCGTCACCTCGTGGCCGCTATCGTCGGTCAGGCGCTGCACGGCCGCGCTGAAATCGACCTGCATGCGGCGCGGCAGCGCGACGCCGTAGCCCTGTTCGAGCAGGTACGCGATACCGCCCTTGCCCGACTGGCTATTCACGCGAATGATCGAATCGTACGTGCGGCCAAGGTCGTTCGGATCGATCGGCAGGTACGGCATTTCCCATACCGCGTCGGCACGCTGGACCGCGAAGCCCTTCTTGATCGCGTCCTGGTGCGAGCCGGAGAACGCGGTGAACACGAGGTCGCCGACATACGGATGGCGCGGGTGAATCGGCAACTGCGTGCATTCCTCGGCCGTGCGCGCGACTTCGTTGATCTGCGAGAAATCGAGGCCCGGGTCGACGCCCTGCGTGTACAGGTTCAGCGCGAGCGTCACGAGATCGACGTTACCGGTGCGTTCGCCGTTGCCGAACAGGCAGCCTTCGATGCGGTCCGCGCCGGCCATCACCGCGAGTTCGGCCGCCGCGACCGCGGTGCCGCGATCGTTGTGCGGGTGGACGGACAGGATCAGCGAATCGCGGCGTGCGAGGTTCCGGTGCATCCATTCGATCTGGTCCGCATAGTAATTCGGCGTGCCGATTTCCACCGTGGCCGGCAGGTTCACGATCGACTTGCGCTCGGGCGTCGGCTGCCACACGTCGAACACCGCGTCGCAGACTTCCTTCGCGAAATCGAGTTCGGTGGCCGTAAACGTTTCCGGGCTGTACTGCAGCGTGAATTGCGTGTCGGTCGCCGCATCGGCGCACCGCTTGATCGTGCGCGCCGCGCTCACCGCCAGTTGCTTCACGCCGTCGCGATCGAGGCCGAACACGATCTTGCGAAATTCCGGCGCGGTCGCGTTGTACAGGTGCACGATCGCGCGCTTCGCGCCGCGCAGCGATGCGAAGGTGCGCTCGATCAGGTCGTCGCGCGCCTGCGTCAGTACTTCGATCGTCACGTCGTCGGGAATGTGGCCGCCTTCGATCAGCTCGCGGACGAAGTTGAAATCGGTTTCGGACGCGGACGGGAACGCGACCTCGATCTCCTTGAAGCCGATTGCGACCAGCGTCTTGAACATCCGCATCTTGCGCGCGGCGTCCATCGGTTCGAACAGCGCCTGGTTGCCGTCGCGCAGGTCGGTGCTCATCCAGATCGGCGCCTGCGTGATCGTGCGCGACGGCCACGTGCGGTCGGGCAGGTTGACGGGCGTGAACGGTCGGTATTTCGTCGCGGGGTTCTTCAGCATCATGATGTTCGGTCCTCGGTGTGTTTGTCGGTGAAGCGCGGCGCGGCGGCCATCGGCGTCAGGAGCCGGCTACGCGCGCAGCGGAAAAAACGGCAAGAAAGCGGCACAACGGCAAAGCGGTACGACGAACGACAGCCTTGACGGTTGAGCGACCGGGACGGAGCGGAGTGATGACGGAAGAAAGACGAACTCAGGCGCCGGTCGACAACCGGGGCCAGGTCGGTGATGCGGGGAAAATCTGGCGCTTCAGGAACGAAGCAGATGGAAAGCGCGCAGCCGCAGACCCAGCCCGGAGAAGCGGGCTAGTAGTCGTAGCGAGAAGAGGAACTGAGCGGCGTGCATGGCCGGCATCAAATCACAGGGCGACCTCGGCTGTCAACCGGGAGACGGGTGCACTTCCGTCCCGCCCGATCCCACGATACGCGCGCTGGCGCAGAATCAGTCCCGTCCGATAGGCGACGGCGTCCGTCGTCGATATGCTTCACGGGTGCGGCGCCGGTGAGGCCCTATTCATGTTCGGAGTGAGTCGGTCCATCCTCTTCGCCGGTCGCCGCACACCCCTCCCTTGCGATCAGGCTTCGGTGTGGGCGTTCGACGGTGGCCGGTGGGCGCGGCCACGACCGAGATGTCGATGTTGAAACGAAACGCTGCCATATGCGAACGCCGAGCGTCTGCTCCGAAGTCCGATTGCCGCCCGCCTCTCTCGCTTCGTGTTGCGCGCCCGCGCATCATTCAGGAAACCGATACACGCGTCGATATTATTTCCCGAATATATCGAAACCCACTTCATTAAGCACATTTCATTAAATCGATTATCGCTGCTTTTCGATTTACTGAACAATAACCATTCCATCCCGAATATTTTTTTATTTATTTTTCGCCATGCTTTGTACGTCGCGTTTCAAACGGCAAACGTTTGCGCGACAAGGCTCACGCCTTACCAATAACCATCTGGAGGCAAGCATGGCCGACTCTCAAACGTCATCCAACCGCGCCGGCGAGTTTTCGATTCCGCCGAATACCGATTTCCGCGCGATTTTCTTCGCGAATGCAGCCGAGCAACAGCACATCAAGCTGTTTATCGGCGACAGCCAGGAACCCGCCGCGTATCACAAGCTGACGACACGCGACGGCCCGCGCGAAGCCACGCTGAATTCCGGCAACGGCAAGATCCGTTTCGAAGTAACGGTGAACGGCAAGAAGTCGGCGACTGACGCGCGCCTCGCGCCGATCACCGGCAAGAAATCGGACGGCTCGCCGTTCACGGTCAACTTCGGGATCGTCGTGTCGGAAGACGGCCACGACAGCGACTACAACGACGGGATCGTCGTGCTCCAGTGGCCGATCGGCTGACCTGACGCGCGATCGACGCTCGACCGCTGCCGGCCGTCTCCGTGGCGGCCGGCGGGTTTCGTCCGCGTTCCGCGGACCCTCACGCCGCCGTCCAGAAAAACCGCCTCATCACCGGAGACATCCATGCCGCTCCTTTCCGCTTCAATCGTCAGCGCGCCCGTCGCGACGTCGGAGCGTTACGTCGATATCCCGGGCCTGTATATCGACATCGCGAAGGCCGGAATTCGCGATGGGAAACTGCAGGTCACCCTCAACGTGCCGACGCCTTACGCGACCGGCAACAACTTCCCCGGCATCTATTTCGCGATCGCGACCGACAAGGGCGTCGTCGCGGACGGTTGCTTCACCTATTCGTCGAAGGTGCCCGAAAGCACCGGACGCATGCCGTTCACGCTCGTCGCGACGATCGACGTCGGCAGCGGCGTCACGTTCGTGAAGGGCCAGTGGAAAAGCGTGCGCGGCAGCGCGATGCATATCGATTCGTACGCGAGCCTGTCCGCGATCGGGGAGACGGCCGCGCCATCGTCGTCGCAAGGCGGCGGTAATCACGGCGCCGAAACCGGTGACGGCGGATCGGGCAACATCGGCGGCGGCGGCGAACGCGACGGCACGTTCAATCTCCCGCCGAACATCAAGTTCGGCGTCACCGCGCTCACCAACGCGGCGAACGACCAGACGATCGACATCTACATCGACGACGACCCGAAACCCGCCGCGACGTTCAAGGGCGCCGGCGTGCAGGACCAGAACCTCGGCACGAAGGTGCTCGACTCCGGCAAGGGGCGCGTGCGCGTGATCGTGATGGCGAACGGCAGGCCGTCGCGGCTCGGCTCGCGGCAGGTCGACATTTTCAAGAAGTCGTACTTCGGGATCGTCGGGTCGGAAGACGGCGCCGACGACGATTACAACGACGGCATCGTGTTCCTGAACTGGCCGCTCGGCTGAGCGGCGGCGGTCACGAAACAACGCAATGGTAAAGGTCCCACCTCGCATTGCGAATCGTTCGAGCAGTCATTTGCAGTTCCACGTTCCACGCTCAGCGCCGCGCGCGGCCGGTGAAATCCGTTCACCGGCCGCACGGCGCGAGACTTTCCATCAAGACGAGGACGACATGTCACAACCCTTTACCCACGACGACCTGTACGCGCTGCTGCAACTCGCGGGCAACGACGCCACCGCCGTGCAGGCCAACGGCGATCAGGCCGTGCTCGACCGGATGCGTCAGTTCATGACCACGCAGCTCGTCGAGAAACTGCCGCAGTACGACGTGTTCGTCGATATCGCGACGATCCCGTACAGCTTCGACGTCGGCAGCTGGCAGAACAAGGTGAAAACCGATGCGGCCGGGCAAGTCGTCGCGTGCACGGTGACGTGGGCCGGCGCGCCGGGCGTGTTGCCCGGCGCCGCGGCGAAGTTCGGTGTCGGCGCGGTGGTCAACTACTTCTCGAAAGCGACGCCGCAACCCGTGCAGCCGGAACCCGTGCCGACCGGCGGCGGCGAACGCGACGGCGTCTTCAGCCTGCCGCCGAACATCGCCTTCGGCGTGACCGCGCTGGTCAATTCGTCCGCGCAGCAGACGATCGAGGTCTTCGTCGACGACAACCCGAAACCGGCCGCGACGTTCCAGGGCGCCGGCACGCAGGACGCGAACCTGAACACGCAGATCGTGAACTCGGGCAAGGGGAAGGTGCGCGTGGTCGTGACGGCGAACGGCAAGCCGTCGAAGATCGGCTCGCGTCAGGTCGACATCTTCAAGAAGACCTACTTCGGGCTGGTCGGATCGGAAGATGGCGGCGACGGCGACTACAACGACGGCATCGCGATCCTGAACTGGCCGCTGGGTTGAGCCGCGGCCGCCTGACAAGCGTCGCCACGCCGCCCGGCGTGGCGATTTGCCGGTGTGCCTCGGCCCTGCGCAAGCGCAGGCGCGCACCGATCAACCCGCGTGCGGCGCGACAGCTTTCGACATCGCCACCGGCTGTGCGAACGTGGCCGACGCGAGCTGGATGCGCGCATCACGCGCCACCCGGTTGAACGCCACGCGCTGCTCGCCCTTCAGTTTCGCCACGTTGGCTGCCTGCACGAGTTCGATCGGATCGACGAGGCGGGCATGCCGGCGCACCTCGAAGTGCAGATGCGGGCCGGTCGCCGTGCCCGTGCTGCCGACCGCGCCGACGCGTTGACCGCGCATGACGCGCGCGCCGGTTCGCAGCGTCGGCTCGAACGCCGACAGATGCGCGTAGTACGACGCATAGCCGCCGTCATGGCGAATCACCACGTACTTGCCGTAGCCGCTCGGCTCGGTGCCGATGAACGTCACGACGCCGCGCTCCGACGCATGAACGGCGCGGCCTGCCGGCGCCGCAAGATCGACGCCCGAATGCACGTGACGCGCACCGCTCACCGGATGCACGCGCGCGCCGAATGGCGAGCTGATGCGCGTCGCCGCGACCGGCATCGCGAAGCGCGCGCCGGCGAGCGGCATGCCGTCGAGTTCGTAGTAGGCGCCCGGCGAGCCGGCCTGCGGCGCGAACCACACGGCCGCGACATGCTGCCCGCGAAAGCGGACGTCGAGCGCCGTCACGCGCACGCGGCCCGGCCGCGCGGCGTCGTGGTCGGGCTCGAATGCCACGCGGAAAGTATCGCCATGTGCGCCGCGCTGCTTCGGATCGACGCGCCCGGCCAGCATGCGGCCGATCTGCGTGGCGACGCCGGGCGGCAAATCGGCGCGCGCCAGCGACGCATGCAGGCTGCCGACGATCGCGCCGGCGCGCGTGCCGCGATCCGGCTGCGCGAGCGTGAACGGCTCGGCGGATGCCAGATCGACCGGCCCTCGCGCGAGCGCCGGCAGCGCGCCCGTCGCGGGCAGCGCCGACGCCAGCCCGTAATGGAACCGCGACGCATAGCCGCGTTCGACCGCATCGCGCGCGGTCTCGCACAGCACGCGATACGCGACGCAGGCGCCGAAGTGCGCCACCGGATCGCCGCGCCCGGCGTCGATCGACACGTTCAACGCGTGCGACACGTACGCGACGTCGAGCGGAGCGGACGATGCATGCAGGCCGCCCCACGTCGTACGCGCGGCATTGAAGAAAGGCACGTCGTCAAGGTCGGTGGTTTCCGCCGTCGCGGGCGCGGCTAGCACGGCGTCGTGAAACGCCTGCGCTGCCGCGCCCTGTGCGCCGGCCACGCAGGCCGCCGCGACGATGCCGTGCAGTAACGCACGGCCAATCGGGAAACGGTGAACGCCGCGGGGCGCGGGTCGACCTTGCTCGCGTGCGACACGGAAACGCAGGTCTGACCGCATGACGTCGTCACTCGCTATTCAATGAAAAATCGGGAAAGAACCGGGCCTCGCGGAGGAACGATCGTCGCGATCCGGCTACTCGAAAGCGAGTGTATCGGCGTGGTCGAAACGGCTAAATAGGACATGTCTTATTTTCTTGAAAAGCCGCTTAATACTCGTACTAAATCAACGCAGCCGGGACGCCACGCATTCGCGCGAACCCCGCGCTGCCGTGTACAGTCGAGGGCTGCCGGCGCGCGATACGCGCCGCGCACTGTGTGTTCAAAACCGGAATCCCGTCATGTTTCTCGATCATCTTCATCCGGAACGCTGGACGTTCCTGTGGAACGCGTTGTCCACCCTCTCCCTCAAGCTGTCCGCCGGCCTGGCGCTGCTCGTCGCCGGCTGGTGGCTGTCGAAACGCGTCGGCAACTGGCTGAACCGGCTGCTCTCGAACAAGGAGCGCGTCGACGACACGCTGCGGCCGATCCTCTGCGACGTCGCGGTGTGGGGCATCCGCATCGTCGCGATCGTCGGCGCGCTGTCGCAGCTCGGCATCGAAACCGCGAGCATCGTCGCGGTGCTCGGCGCGGCCGGCCTCGCGATCGGGCTCGCGCTGCAAGGCACGATGCAGAACATCGCGGCCGGCATCATGCTTCTGCTGCTGCGGCCGTTCAAGGTCGGCGACTACATCGACGGCGGCTCGGGCGTCGCGGGCACCGTCGACGAGGTCGGGCTCTTCATGACGCGCCTCACGAAGC
Organism: Burkholderia sp. BCC1047; assembly: GCF_902833155.1. NCBI lineage: Bacteria > Pseudomonadati > Pseudomonadota > Betaproteobacteria > Burkholderiales > Burkholderiaceae > Burkholderia > Burkholderia sp. BCC1047. The sequence goes on from NZ_CADFEH010000018.1 coordinate 51,755, forward strand.
CGGACGGCATCTGCGAGTACGTGCCGAACAGCGCGCTGTGGGGCAGCGCGATCCGCAACTACACGCGCAACCCGACGCGCCGCCTCGATCTCGAAGTGGAAGTGTCCGTGCACGACGATATCGAGCGCGCGCTCGACGCACTGCGTGCGCTGGCCGCGGCCGATCCCGACGTGCTGCAGGACCCCGCGCCGGACGTGATGGTGATGCGCTTCGACGACAGCACGGCCGTCGCGAACATGCGCGTGTGGACGCATACCGACACGTTCTGGGCGATGCGCTGGCGCCTCGCGCGCCAGGTCCGCAAGACGCTCGCCGAGGCGGACTGCACGCTGCCTATCCGTACGCGGGAATTGCATATCGTGCACGACGCGGAGCGCCGCGCCGGCGATGCGCGCGTGCGGGTTTCGTAAGGCAGCGGGGCGCAGCGCGCCCCGGCTGCGGCATCACAACCTGACGATATCGAGCAGCGCCTTCCGCACACGGGCATCCGCTGTCGATCGTCATCCCATGGAGCGCTACCCGATGAAACGTTACCTTCCCGCCGAATCGTTTGCCGCCACAATCGCGTGCGCATTCGCATTGAGCGCCTGTGCGGCGCAACCGTCCGCGCCGGCCAATGCGTCCGCGCCGGCCGACACCGCCGCGCAGGCGGCCCCGCCGTTGGTAGGCGGCGACCGCGATGCGCACGGCTGCATCGGCTCAGCCGGTTACGCGTGGTGCGAGCGGACGCAGCAGTGCGAGCGTCCGTGGGAACTCGCGAAGGCAAAGGGTTTCGCGAATTCGGCGCAGGCTTATGAGCAGTTCTGCCGGAACGGCGGAGCGAAGTGAAGTGAACTGATATCGCTGTGAACGGATCGCGGTGCAACGCCGCGATCCGATGAGGTTCCGGTCTGGTGCACGGCATGCCCATCGCACGCATTCCACCCCGTCAATCCCGATCGATTTTCCCGCGTCGCGCACCGTCATTCCGGAAACCCGGACGCACAAAAAACCCCACGAAAACAGGGATATTCGTCGTCTGCGACACATTGTCCGAGTTCGGTTATATTACGCGCCCCTTGCCACCCCGCCCCCGCAAAGCGCGTCGCGCGCGGCCTCTTTCAACGCAACCTGAAGCGCCGTCCGCTCAGGCTTGCCGCCAGAGCCCCGGCGCGTGGCGCACCGTCGCTTGCCTGCTCGCGGGAGCCGATCCGAAGGTGTCCTTCCGAATGGCTTCGCGTGCGCAAATGCAACGGCGCGCAGCGCCGATCCGGAATTCCGGATTCGCGATCCGGATCTCCGGACACGTGTTTCGGCACAACGGAACCGCGCGCCGGGCGGCATGGCAAACCGATGCATCCAAGTTGAAAAAGGGATCTGCTGTGATCAAAACGTTACGGGTAATACTGTCGGCGCTCGCGCTGTGCGTCGCGACATCGTCCGCGCACGCCGCCGACACGAAGAAGGTCGACGTCCTGCTGGTGGGCGGCGGCGTCATGAGCTCGACGCTCGGCGTCTGGCTGCACGAACTGCAGCCCGACTGGTCGATGACGATGGTCGAGCGCCTCGACGGCGTCGCGCTGGAAAGCTCGAACGGCTGGAACAACGCCGGCACCGGCCACTCGGCGCTCGCCGAGCTGAACTACACGCCGGAGAAGGCGGACGGCAAGGTCGACATCTCGAAGGCGATCGAGATCAACGAGTCGTTCCAGATCTCGCGCCAGTTCTGGGCGTGGCAGGTCAAGCAAGGCGTGCTGAAGAACCCGCATTCGTTCATCAACTCGACGCCGCACATGAGCTTCGTGTGGGGCGACGACAACGTCCGCTTCCTGAAGAAGCGCTACGAAGCGCTGCAGGCGAGCCCGCTGTTCCGCGGGATGCAGTATTCGGAAGACTACGACCAGATCAAGCAGTGGGTGCCGCTGATGATGGAAGGCCGCGATCGCAACCAGAAAGTGGCCGCGACGTGGACGCCGATCGGCACCGACGTGAACTTCGGCGAGATCACGCGCCAGTTCGTCGGCTACCTGAAGACGCAGCCGAACTTCACGCTGTCGCTGTCGAGCGAAGTGCGCGAGATCACGCGCAACGCCGACGGCACGTGGCACGTGTCGTGGGTCAAGCTGCACTCGGATGAACCGCCGCAATCGGTCGACGCGAAGTTCGTGTTCATCGGCGCGGGCGGCGGTGCGCTGCACCTGCTGCAGGCGTCGGGCATCCCCGAGGCGAAGGACTACGGCGCGTTCCCGGTCGGCGGCTCGTTTCTCGTGACCGACAACCCCGAAGTCGTGAAGCAGCATCTCGCGAAGGCGTACGGCAAGGCGTCGGTCGGCTCGCCGCCGATGTCGGTGCCGCACCTCGACACGCGGATCATCGACGGCAAGAAGATCATCCTGTTCGGGCCGTTCGCGACGTTCTCGACCAAGTTCCTAAAGAACGGCTCGTACTTCGACCTCGCGAAGAGCACCAACCTGCACAACGTCGCGCCGATGATGCGCGTGGGCGTCGACGAATTCCCGCTGGTGCAGTACCTCGCCGGCCAGCTGATGCTGACCGACGACGACCGCTTCAACGCGCTGAAGGAATACTTCCCGAACGCGAAGAAGGAAGACTGGCGCCTGTGGCAGGCCGGCCAGCGCGTGCAGATCATCAAGCGCGACCCGGTCAAGGGCGGCGTGCTGAAGCTCGGCACCGAGATCGTCGCGTCGCAGGACGGCAGCATCGCGGGCCTGCTCGGCGCGTCGCCGGGCGCGTCGACCGCCGCGCCGATCATGCTGAGCCTGATGAAGAAGGTGTTCAAGGACAAGGTCGCGACGCCCGAGTGGCAGCAGAAGATCCGCCAGATCGTGCCGAGCTACGGCACCAAGCTGAACGACAGTCCGGCGAAGGTCGTCGAGGAATGGACGTACACGAGCGACGTGCTGCAACTGTCGCCGCCGCCGAAGATCGACCTCGGCGCGCCGTCGCAGCCGACCGGCAACGCGCCGGCCCGCCCGGCGAAGGCATCGGCCGACATGGCGCTGTAACGCGCCCGACGCCGCGCACTACCCGCGCGCCACTGTTGTGCCGCCCGACACGGCCGCCCTCCGGGGCGGCCGTTTTTCGTATGGCGCGCCGGGCGAAGGCACCGGCTTCCGCTAGAATTGCGGCACGCGCGACCCCGTCGCCGCCCGATCCATCACCCGCATCGACACAAACCGAGCCACCACCGGTGCGGCCCGCGCCCGAGCCGCGCGAGCGCCGCCCGACGTGGCCGCGCCCGCCCGGGCGCGCCATCAACCGAATTCAGCTGGAGAAAGACCGTGTTTACCTGCCGAAACCAGAGCTGCGGCACGCAGTGGGAGCAGTCCGACGTCGTCATCAAGGACGAAGGCCAGGGGCTGCTGTTCCGCTGCCCGCTGTGCGGCGCCCGCAACTATCTCGAACGCTTCGAGGACGACGAAGGCAACGTCGTCTACGAGCAGATGGAAGGCCGCCCCTACCTCGGAGACCTGTCTTGACCCAACCGACCGCCACGCCGTTCAGCGCGCTGCCGCTGACGCCCGCCACGCTCGCGAACCTCGCGCAGCTCGGCTATGTCGACATGACGCCGATCCAGGCCGCGAGCCTGCCGGTCGCGCTGGCCGGCCAGGACCTGATCGCGCAGGCGAAGACGGGCAGCGGCAAGACCGCCGCGTTCTCGCTCGCGCTGCTCGCGCGCCTCGACGTGCGCAGCTTCGACGTGCAGGCGATGATCCTGTGCCCGACGCGCGAACTCGCCGACCAGGTCGCGCAGGAAGTGCGCCGCCTCGCGCGTGCGGAAGAAAACGTGAAGGTGCTGACGCTGTGCGGCGGCACGCCGATGCGTCCGCAAGCGCAGAGCCTCGAGCACGGCGCGCATATCGTCGTCGGCACGCCGGGCCGCATCATGGATCACCTCGATCGCGGCAACCTGAAACTCGACGCGCTGAACACGCTGGTGCTCGACGAAGCCGACCGGATGCTCGACATGGGCTTCTTCGACGACATCGCGAAAGTCGCGCGCATGTGCCCGACGACGCGCCAGACGCTGCTGTTCTCCGCGACCTATCCGGACGGCATCGCGAAGCTGAGCCAGCAGTTCCTGCGCAATCCGAAGGAAATCAAGCTCGCCGAACGCCACGACGACAGCAAGATCCGCCAGCGCTTCTATGAAGTGACCGAGGACGAGCGGTTGCATGCGGTCGGCCAGTTGCTGAATCATTATCGGCCGGTGAGCACGATCGCGTTCTGCAACACCAAGCAGCAGTGCCGCGACCTGCTCGACGTGCTGCACGCGCAGGGCTTCCATGCGCTCGCGCTGCACGGCGAGCTCGACCAGCGCGAGCGCGACCAGGTGCTGATCCAGTTCGCGAACCGCAGCTGCTCGGTGCTGGTGGCGACCGACGTCGCCGCGCGCGGGCTCGACATCGCGCAGCTCGAGGCGGTGATCAACGTCGACGTGACGCCCGACCCGGAAGTGCACGTGCACCGCATCGGCCGCACCGGCCGCGCGGATCAGGACGGCTGGGCGCTGAGCCTCGCGAGCATGGACGAGATGGGCCGCGTCGGCGCGATCGAACAGGCGCAGAAGCGCGAGGTCGAATGGCATCCGCTCGCCGAGCTGAAGCCGGCAGACGACAGCGTGCTGCTGCCGCCGATGGAAACGCTGCAGATCCTCGGCGGGCGCAAGGACAAGATCCGTCCGGGCGACGTGCTCGGCGCGCTGACCGGCGACGCCGGGTTCGACGGCAAGCAGATCGGCAAGATCAACGTGACCGAGTTCTCGACCTATGTCGCGATCGAGCGCGGCGTCGCGCGTGACGCGCTGCGCAAGCTCAATGCGGGGAAGATCAAGGGCAAGCGGGTCAAGGTCCGGTTGATGGACGAGGAGTAAGCGGGCTGGGGCGCGGGCGGTCGCAGCCTGGCCGTTCGCCCCGCGCCGTGCGTCAGGCGAGTTCGGGATAGCCGTGCGCGGCGGCGGCCTGCTCGAACCGCGCAATCGTGTCGTAATCGGCCGGCGCCAGCCGGTCGAATCCCTTCAGCCTCAGCACGCGCGCCCGTTCCGCATCGGCGGCAACCGCGCGATCGAGCGCATCCTGCAACGCGCCGACCTGCGTGTCCGGCAGCGCCCGCGATGCGACGAACGGCAAGCCCGGCGCGGATGCTGTCATGCCGATCACGCGGATGTCCTCCAGCAGATCGGGCAGCGCGTCGCGCACATACGCGAACGTCACGCAGTCGATCGCCGCGCAATCGGCCTCTCCCGACGCCAGCGCCCGCAGCACGTTCAGGTGCGAACCGAATGGCGTGACCGAGCCGAAGAACCGTCCGTCGTGCGCATGCGGCGCGACCGCGTGCCGGAACGCGTTCATCCCGCTGTGCGAATCCTCGCCGTTGAACGCGGCTCGCAATCCGCGGCACGCGGCGAGCGTCGTCGCCCCGCCCGCGTGCACGCGCGCCGACACGATCAACACGCTGCTGTAGCGCGCACCGTCGCAGCCGTCTGCGTCGAAAACAGGGGTCGCAACCAATCGCACGACGTCGCGCAAGCCGAGCATCCGGTACGGGTAGCCGCAGGTCTGCGACAGCAGCAGATCGTCGCGCCGCCACAGGGCGTGCAGGTCGTCGAATGGCGCGTCGGGCAGCGCGACGTCGGCCGGCCCGCCCGCGTTCGCGAACGCATCGAGCGCGTCGCGCAGCAGCGCGCGCCACAGCGCGGCGTGACGCGGCGTTACGTTGTACATCGGCAGGACTGCGATCCAGGAGCTCATGCGGGCATTCTACGCATCGGCGGCGGCCCGGATGCTTATCGGCCGCAACACGATAAGCAAATGCGAATCGATTGGTTGGCGCAGCCGCGCCGCCCCGGTACCGTTCGAATGCCTGCCGGCGCCGCCACCGCGCGATGCCGGGCAGGCCGACCGTGATCCGCGAGACACCTGCGCACCCGGGCCGAGCGCCCCGGTTCCATCGCTCGTTCCCCGCACTGCCCAATCCATCCGCCTCAACGCCATGGCCGAATACTTCGACGTCGACCACGCGCGCGCGATCGCCGCGCTCGACGCCCGCTTCACCGCCCGCACCGAGTGGCCGACCTGGCTGCTGGTCGTCGTCATCTACGGCGGCTGGCTCGCCGTGCTGCTGCTCGTGCGCGAAGGGCACCTGTCGCTCGCCGCCGCGACGCCGCCGCTGATCCTGCTTGGCGCATGGCACCTGTCGCTGCAGCACGAACTGCTGCACGGCCATCCGACGCGTTCCGCCCTCGTGAACAAGCTGCTCGGCTATCCGCCGCTGACGATCTGGTATCCATACACGCTGTATCGCGACACGCACCTCGAGCATCACCGCGACGAAGACCTGACCGTGCCGGGCGTCGATCCCGAAACGAACTACGTGACGCGCGAACGCTGGGCGCGGCTGCCGCGCTGGCGCCGGGCGCTGACGGTCGCGCGCAAGACTTTCCTCGGACGCATCGTCGTCGGGCCGCCGCTCGCCATCGCCGCGACGTTCCGCGATGCGTTCGCCGCGTTCCGGCGCGGCGACTTCCGTTATCTGCCGATGTGGTCGACTCACGTTGCCTGCGTGGCCACGCTGCTCGCGTGGCTGCACTGGGCGATCGGCGTGCCGTGGTGGTACTACCTGCTCGCCGTCACGTGGCCCGCGCTGTCGCTCGCGATGATCCGCTCGCTGTACGAACATCGCGCCGCGCCGCATCCGAAGGCGCGCATCACGATCAACGAAGCCGGCTTCGCGATGCGGCTGCTGTACCTGAACAACAACTATCACCTCGTCCATCACGACCTGCCGAAGCTGCCGTGGTACGACCTGCCGCGTGCGTACCGGATGCGGCGCGACGCGTATGCGAAGAAATGCGGCGGCTTCGTGATCCGTGGCGGGTATCGTGAATTGCTCGCGCGCCACGCGTGGACGCCGACCGATCCGCCCGTCCATCCGTTCGACGAGGGCACGGCGTCGCTGTCGACGGGCAGCGGCATCAAGGTGGCGGTGGTGGACAGGGTGTTGCAGATCAGTACCTGACGTCAGAAGTTTCCGCGTTTCGGCATGAATTCTTACGAAAAGCCGACAGCGCCGATCGTCGCCCGCGAATTGCCAATTGCGTCGGCAATGCGCAGAATGGCCGCTCATCCGGGGCTTCCAACCATCATTCGCCCCGGCTCCGCCGCACGGCCGCGCGCCGCATTCCCCGACGACGATGCAACCGAACACCCCACCCGACGCGATCCGCACGTTCGGCAACGACTGGTCGATTTCAGCGATTACCGCAGGTTTTCTCGCGGTCCTGATTTCGTACGCGGGCCCGCTCGCGATCTTCTTCCAGGCTTCGCAGGCCGCGCATGTGTCCAACGAAATGGTGTCGTCGTGGGTCTGGGCGATCTCGATCGGCGCGGGCGTGTCGGGCCTGTTCGCGAGCTGGAAGCTGAAGGTGCCCGTCGTTACCGCGTGGTCGGCGCCCGGCACCGCGCTGCTCGTCGGCCTGTTCCCGCAACTGACGCTCAACCAGGCCGTCGGCGCGTACATCACGGCCGCGCTGATCATCCTCGCGATCGGCGTATCGGGGTATTTCGACCGGCTCGTGCGCCATATCCCGCGCGGCATCGCGTGCGGCATGATGGCCGGCATCCTGCTGCCGTTCGGCATGCACGCGTTCTCCGCCGCGACCGCGCAGCCGGTGCTCGGTTTCGGGATGATCGCGGCGTACGTGATCTTCAGGCAGCTGCTGCCGCGCTACAGCATCGTGCTCGTGCTGTTGACGGGCGCCGCGCTCGCGACGCTGCTCGGGATGACGCATCTCGGCAACGTGTCGCCGAGTCTCGCGCGGCCGGTCTTCATCGCGCCCGAATGGACGCTCGGCACGACGCTCAGCCTCGCGCTGCCGCTCGTCGTCGTCAGCCTCACCGGCCAGTTCCTGCCGGGGATGACGATCCTGCGCGTGTCCGGTTATCACACGCCGGCGCGGCCGATCATCACGGCGACCGGCGTGATGTCGCTGGTGGTCGCGTGTTTCGGCGGAATCACGATCGTCGTCGCGGCGATTACCGCGGCGCTGTGCACGGGCAAGGACGCGCACGAGGATCCGGCGCGGCGGTATGTCGCCGGGCTCGCGAACGGTGTGTTCTACCTGATCGGCGGACTCTTCGCGGGGACGATCGTCACGCTGTTCTTCGCGCTGCCGAAAGCGTTCGTCGCGATTCTGGCGGGGCTCGCGCTGATCGGCGCGATCAGCGCGAACGTGCATGGGATCTTCGAGGACGAGGATCATCGCGAGGCGTCAGTGATCACGTTCCTCGCGACCGCGTCGGGGATGACGTGGCTCGGGCTCGGGTCGGCGTTCTGGGGGATCGTGATCGGGTCGGTGGCGTATGGGGTGTTGAACAGGGTGCGGCGGCCCGCGTGATGCGCGCCGCGCCCCCTTCACTCAACGCGCATGCGCGCGCACCAGCACAGCAAGCGCCTCCTCCAGCGCCGTCGTCCCATACACCCGCTCCGACACGTCGGCCTCGACGTCGATCCGTCCCGCGTTGTGCACGTCGTACAGATCGACGATCAACTGCGCATGACGTTCGCTGAGCCCTGCGCGCAGCAGCGTCGCGTTCCACGTGTCGCGCGGCAGCTCGCGCGCGACGATCGCGCGGCCCGCCGCCGCGCCCAACGTATCCGCGATCGCCGTCACGCTCACTCGCCGCGGCCCTTCGACGCTGACGATGCGCGGCCCGCTCCCGCCTTCCGGCGCATCGAGCAGCAGCCGCGCCGCGACGACGCCAACATCGGGCGCCCAGACCGTCGGAAATACCTTGCCGACCGGATGGTGAAAGCTTGGCAGCACGCCAGTGCCGAGCGCGACCGGCAGCACGCGCGCCCAGTTCTGCAGATGCTCGGCCGAGCGCAGCAGCGTCAATCGCGTCGGGATCGTCTTCAGCCGTTCCTCGAAATCATGGAACAGACGCGTGATACCCGTATTGCCTTCAAGCTCCGCGCCGTAGTCCGACAACGCGACCAGCGCCGGCGGCGGGTTCGCGGCGAGCGCCGCGGTCGCGACGTCGATCGTCCGTGTCATCGTCGCGGCCGGGTCGGGGTCGGCGGCCGGCACCGGGCACAGTATCTGCACGGCCTGCGCGCCGTCGATCGCCGCGGCGATCGCGTTCGCGTCGGTGAGGTCCGCGATCGCGACATCGCAGCCGAGCTGCGCGAAACGTTCACGATGGCGTGCGTCGCGCAGCACCGCGCGCACGGAATGGCCTGCGTTGCGCAAGGTCGTCACGGTCGACGGGCCAACGTTGCCGGATGCTCCGAAGATCACGAACACGATCTGCTCCTGAAGGATGAAAGTGTTGTGATTGTCGGCATGCGCGGCCGGGAAAGCGCGCACGGAGGGATGAATCGAGCAGGAAAGGATGACACGTTGAATGGCTGTCGCCATGCGGGCTCTTCGATGCGAGCGCGTCAAAACCGGAGAAGGCGAATGCAGCAATTGTCCAACAACCTGTTGGACAATTAATTGCCCTCGGATCGACTGCAACGTCGGCGTACCGCCGCTGCGTTATGCGTCTCTCCCGCCATCCTCGCCGTCATAAGCCAGCCGCAACCCGCCGCGCGCACCCGACCGCGCAATCTCCGTCGGCGTCGCACCGAGCACGCGATTCATCCAGTTCGCCATGTGACTCTGATGCGCGAACCCGGCTTCCAGCGCGATCTGGCTGATGCTGAGCCGGCCTTCGAGCAGCAGCGCCTTCGCGCGCTCCACCCGGCGCCGCACGACGTACTGGTGCACGGGCATCCCGAGCGTTTCGCGGAACAGCACCTTGAAATGCGGGACGCTGATCGACACGAGCGCCGCGAGTTCGGCCAGCGTCATGCGCCGGTCGAGGTTCGCCTCGACATAGTCGATCACGCGCGCCGCCGCCTTCGGCGCCAGCGTGCGCCGGCGTTCGCGAAACGCCGGCTGGCCGTCCACCAGCCGCGCGACGAGCGCCGTGCACAGGCTTTCCGCGTAGAGCGGGTCCGATGCGTCTTCCGCTTCGAGTTCGGCCGCCATCGCCCATGCGATGTGCTGCAGCCGCGGGTCGCGTACCTGCAGCCGCCGGCGGATCTGCGCGTGCGACGGCTTCAGTTCGAGCTGTTCGACGGTGCGCCGCACGAACGTGTCGCTGAGCGCGATGTGCAGGATCCGGCAGTCGGCGCTGTCGGTCCACTGGCCGGGCAAGCCGGCCGGAATCACATCGACGTCGCCGTGCGCCTGGATGCGCGACACGCGCTCGCCGTCGCACACGCAATCCGCGCGCACCGGCGCGCCGATATGCACGCCGATCCGGTGATGCTCGGCCGCCGGAATCCGGTACGTGCCGGCACGAATTTCCAGCAGCGACGCGCCGAAGCCATGCCAGCCAAGCCCGCGGCTGGAGCGCAGGCTGACGGGGATGCCGTTGTCCGTCGGCGCGGCAAGAATCGGATCGCTCATTGATGGTCTCCACCAGATCAGGTGCCGAACGCGCATTGTGACGCGTTTCGGGCCGGCGTGCCGGCGCTGCGCGGCCGCCGCCGAATCGAGCAGAAAAAGATCATCCGTTTCTGCTCGGGACGATCCTTGCGTGCGCGCCGGCGGGCGCCGAGAAGCCTACGATCGCCTCATCCGACACCTACGGAGCCCCGTCATGCCCCATTACTGCCCGCTGCGCGCGGCGTTCATCGCGCCCTCGCCTTCCGCCGCTCGCGCTCCATCCGGCCCCGACGCCCGCAACCGCCGCACCGCCATCGCCGCGTGGTGCCTGCGCGTCGTCGGCTGGTATCGGCTCGAACGGCTGCTCGCGTCGATTCCCGACAGCAACGACGACTTCGGGCTCGTCTGACCGGCTGGTCGCCACCCGCCTATTTGCGCCGCCGCTCGTGCGACGCCACCGTCGCGCCGTCGATCACCGGCGCACCCTGCTTGATCAGGAAGTCGCGGAACAGCCCCGTCACCTGGGAGATCCGTCGATCGGCGAGCGTGACCACATACCATTCGCGCTCGATCGGGTTGCCGGGAAACGGCAGTTGCCCGAGCAGCCCGGTGCGCAGTTCGAGCGCACACGCATGCAACGACAGGAACGCGACACCGAGGCCCGCTTCGGCCATCTGCTTGATCGCCTCGTTGCTCGACAGTTCGGATCCCACATGAAAGCGCTGGCCCGCGTTCTTGAACAGGCTCTCGACGGTCGAGCGCGTGCCCGCACCGCGCTCCCGCACGAGCAGGTGCGCGGATTCGAGATCCTTCAGCGCGACGCGCTTGCGCTGCATCAGCGGATGGCCGGGCGCCGCGACGAACACCATCGGATGCTTCGCGAACTCGACCGCGTGCGTGCGCAGCTCCTTCGGCGCGCTGCCCATCACCGCGAGATCGATTTCATGCGTCGCGAGCATGCGGATGATGTCGTCGCGGTTGCCGACCTTGAAATACGTCTTCACGTGCGGGCGCGTCGCGGTGAATTTGACGAGCAGCGGCGGGATCAGGTATTCGGCCGTCGTGATCGCGCCGATCCGCAGCGTGCCGCCGAGATCGCCCGTCAGCGCGGCCACTTCGTCGCCGGCCTCGCTCCACAGATGCAGGATCTCGCGCGCGTAGCGCGACACGATCTCGCCGGCCGCGGTCAGCTGCACGCCCCGTCCCACCCGCTGCAGCAACGCGGCGCCCACGGCTTCCTCGAGCAGGCGAACCTGCAGCGACACGGCTGGCTGCGTCAAGTTCAGCTCCTCGGCCGCGCGCGACACGCTGCCGAGCCGCGCGATCATGTCCAGCGCCTTCAATTGCCGGAACGTCGCGGTCTTTCCTATAAGTGAATACATATGAGTCGCTTATAAACATTAAATTGTTCGACTGGGTTCCAAACTATATCGTCGGTTCTTGAGCAATGTCATCCGAATCGTCATTCAGCGGGAGCCCAACATGGACAACATCACGCCCAACCTTGCAACGGCGCGCGCTCCGCGCCTGCCGCGCATCGTGATTGTCGGCGGCGGCGCCGGCGGCCTGCAGCTCGCGACGCGTCTCGGCGATACGGTCGGACGCCGCAGGCACGCCGAAATCGTGCTCGTCGACCGCTATCCGACGCATTTCTGGAAGCCGCTCTTGCACGAAGCCGCATCGGGCCATCGCGATCCGGCCTCCCACACGATCGAATATGCGGCGCAGGCGAAGCGCCACGGCTTCCGCTTCGTGCAGGGCGCGCTGCAGCGGGTCGATCGCGCGGCGCGCACGGCGACGATCGCGGCCGTGCACGATGCGGAAGGCACGGAAATCCTGCCGCAGCGCGCGCTCGACTATGACGATCTCGTGCTGGCGGTCGGCAGCGTGACGAACTTCTTCAACGTGCCGGGCGCGGAGCGTCATGCGCTGCCGCTCGAAAACCTCGACCAGGCCGAGGACTTTCGCCGCAAGTTCCTCGCTGCGTGCACGAAGGCGAATCACGCTGCCGAGCAGCAGCCCGCGCGGCGCGCGGCGCCGATCTGCATCAACGTGATCGGTGCGGGCGCGACGGGCGTCGAACTGGCCGCCGCGCTGCGGCACGCGATCCAGCAACTGACGACGTACCGCTTCAAGGCGCTGGTGTCCGCGCGCGACGTGCATATCCGGCTGATCGAAGGCGGCCCGCGCATCCTGCCGGCGCTCGACGCACGGCTGTCCGGCAAGATGCACGCGCAGTTGCGCGCGCTGAACGTCGACGTGCTGATCGACACGCGCGTGGCGGAAGTCGGTGCGGATGCCGTGACGACCGCGACCGGCGAACGGCTCGCGAGCGACATCACGATCTGGGCGGCCGGCGTCGCGGGCCCCGCGATGCTGCGGGATATCGGCGACATCGCGCTCAACCGCTCGAACCAGGTGATCGTGACCGACACGCTGCAGACGCCCGACGATCCGCACGTGTATGCGTTCGGCGACTGCGCCGCGTGCCCGTCGGCCGGTGCAAGCGGGTGCCTGCCGCCGCGTGCGCAGGTCGCGCACCAGCAGGCCGTGTATCTGGTCAACGCCTTCGCGCGCCGTATCGCCGGCAAGCCGGTGGCCGGCTTCACGTTCCACGACGCGGGCACCGTCGTGTCGCTCGGGCAGGCGGGCGCCGTCTACCAGGCGGACATCGGCGTGCGCTCGCGCTCGCTGATCGTCGACGGGCTCGCGGCGATCGGGCTGTACAAGTTCCTGTATCGCAAGCACCTGTTCAGCGTGGTCGGCATGAAGCGAGCGCTGTTCCAGTCGCTGAGCCACTGGCTGCAAAGTCGTAACCAGCCGTCGATCAAGCTGCATTGATCGCAGCCGTTCGCGCACGGCATCGCAACGCGGCATATCGGGCCGGCATCGCTCGATATGCCGTTTTTTTATATGCACAGGCGCGCTGCATCCGGAATATGCGCCACGCTGGTGCATCGCATTGAACACCGACGATACGACGCGATCCATGCGGGGCATGCCGTGCGACGCATCCCGCGCCCGCTCTGGCTCGCCGCCTCATTCATTAGCCGGATCCTATGAGTCGGCGAAAAATATTAATTGGTCGCGTTTTCCGGATCGACGCTAAGGTGTGTGGCATTCCCGTCGGCGAACGGATCATCACGTTTCTGAAAAGGAATCACCGTGGTCATCGAAGCCATCGTCACCCGTCTCGACGCAGCATTCGCACAGATCGAAGCCACACCGGATTCGCGCGAATCGCGCCATCAGCGCGACGCGATCATCCAGTGGCTCGACCGCGCATCGGAAGAAGGCTATCGGCTCGGTCTCGTCACGACGCTGCCGGCCGCGCGGCTCAACGACATGTTCGAAGGCCAGTTCGGCCGCGCGAACCTCGACCGTTTCTCGGTCGTCGTCACGGACACCAATCAACAGGACTCCAGATCGAATCGGCATCCGTTCGATGTCGCGCTGCAAGCGCTCGGCGTGCCGCGCGAGCGCGCGGTCGGGATCGCGAGCAGCGAACCGGAACGCCGTGAAGCCGAGCATTTCGGGCTGTCGCGCTGCGTGAACATCACCGATACGGTGCGCTCGATCGCATCGGCCGGGCTGCACTGAACGTCGACACCCGGGCCGGCCGCGGCCGGCCATCCACGTCGATCCGGCGGCAATCCGACGATTGCCCGACCTCACCCTGACATTCTGCTGTCAAAGTCGCTTGCAACACTTCGGGGCTCAACTACTTTCCCCAGAAGACGGGACGACGTACATGCGCTTCGTCCCGTCCGTTGCCCGCCACGATGACACGCCCGACCCGCACCGCCGCCGCCCTCGCGATTGCCTGCCTGTTGCTCGCCGCTTGCGGCGGTGAAGATTCGACACCGCCCGCCGCGTCGGCCGGCAACAACGGCACGACGCCCGCACCGCAGCCGCAGCCCACGCCGACTCCGGCACCCGCGACCTACTACCAGACGAAGACGCCGTACCGCCCGCAGCAGGACGCCGCGACGTACGAAGCGCCGCCGGCCGGCTACGCGCCCGTCTATACCGAACTCGTCGCCCGTCACGGTTCGCGCGGGCTGTCGGGCTTCAAATACGACGGCGCGATCTACGCGATGCTGGTCAAGGCCGAGGCCGACGGCGCGCTGACGCCGCTCGGCGTGCAGCTCAAGGCCGACACGTACGCGATGATGAAGGCCAATGCGCTGCTAGGCTATGGCGTGCAGGGCATCTCGACACCCGGGTACGGCAACCTCACGCAAACCGGCATCCGCGAACATCAGCAACTCGCCGCGCGTCTCGCGCAGCGGCTACCCGCGCTGTTCGCGGCGGGCAACCGGCAGGTGGTCGTCGTCAACTCGGGCCAGGATCGCGCGGTCGACAGTTCGACGTATTTCTCGGCGGCACTGGTTGCCGCGCAGCCGGCACTGGCGCCGGCCATCACGCTGCCGGCCGCGCCGGCCGGCTATCCGGCGAGCGCACCGGTCGTGCAGCCGGCCGGCACCAATCGTTTCCTGCTGTATTTCCATTCGCTGAAGCCGGCCACCGATCTCGTGACCGACACGAGCGATCCATACTACGCGACCTATCAGGCGAGCCAGGCGTACCAGACCTATGCAAACGACGCGACGGTGGCCGCGAAGCTGAAGGCGATCAAGGCCGCGCCGCAGGCCGGCGATGTCGCGCAAACGGTGCTGTCCGCGCTCGTGTCGCCGGCCTTCATCGCGAAGCTCGGCTCCGACGGCTACACATTCGCGAACACCGGCACCTATGCATTCACGTCGACGGACGGCAAGTTCACCAACACGCTGAAGGGCGACGGCAAGACGAAGATCGCGACCGCCGTCGACGCGGTGAACGTGCTGTACAACCTGCTTCAGGTGGCGCCGGCAATGACCGCGGAAACCGGCGGCGTCGCGATGGAGAAGTACATCGGCGCGGAGCAGGCGCAGTATCTCGCGTATCTGCAGGATGCCGAGGATTACTATCAGAAGGGGCCCGGCATCCAGGAAGCGAACCCGGTGACGTACCGGATGGCGAAGGTGCTGCAGGACGATTTCTTCAGTGAAGTCGATGCGATCGCGCGCGGCGACCTGACACACGCCGCGAAGCTGCGCTTCACGCATGCGGAGATCGTGATTCCGTTCGCGTCGATCATGAACCTGAAGAGCGTGTTCGTGCCGACGCCGCAGGCGCAGACGTACACGTATGCGAATAACCCGTGGCGCGGCGACCAGGTGTCGCCGATGGCCGCGAACATGCAGTGGGATGTCTATCGCAACGGATCGCGGCTCATCGTGAAGATGCTGTACAACGAGCGCGAGACGGATTTCCAGGCCGCGTGCGACGGCGCGAAGATCGCGCCGGGCAGCCACTTCTACGACTACGCGGGGTTGAAGCAGTGTTACGGGTATCAGTGATGTGATGCGTGGGGGCCTTCTGGCCGCAAGCACACGTTGAAACCCGGACGGCGCAGACCGTCCGGCCACGGCCCGCTAGACTTTGCGCACGCCGTTCTGAAGCAGCGCTCGATACAGGAATGCCACGTGTCCGTCGTTCAGCACGCGCTTCGGTACCACGCGGAACATCACCGACGACTGATAAAGCAGGATCATTTGACGATCCTCGCTCCAGCGAATGAGATCCGCATAGTGAATTTCGTCGCGCGAAGTCGGCGTTTCGACAATGAACCGGTCGCCTTGGAAAATGACCGTGTGAATCTGATGAAGCGTCCTTTGCTGGTCGTAAATCTTGCGACCTGCGCGCGGCAGTATCAGATGATTCAGGATGGGCACGCCGATCGCGACGACAGCCGCGATTCCCGCGGCCATCCAGACATAGCGCCATTCCGGAAAACGTCCGCTTGCTATCCGGACGCCGCCGACCAGCAGGATTATGTACACGATCGCACCGATCGCAAATGACTTGAGCAGGTATTTCCAGTTGTACCTGCGCCAAAGATGCAGGCGGTAGGCGTGGACGAGATCGTCCGCGGTTATTTGAAAAACGACTTCGGTATCGCTCATGGGCAGGCTCGGAACGCTCTCTGGTTCTTGTAATTGCTCTGGACGCTTCGCCGCGAGCACCGCGCTCGGGCGGGTTGGCAGTGCGCGCGCACAGAGACGTGCAAACGAAGCGGCGCGATATCGCCGGCCGATCGATGCACGGCGACAATATACATGCGTGGAACGACACCCGTGCGGCGAGCCGCCGCGGCAGTGGTGCGGCCTGCGGCGAGCGGCCGACGCGGACGACCGGCATTGCGCGCGGCTGAGCAATCTGTTCGGGCAGGTGATTCGTATCTTGCGCCGACGAACTAGCAGCGGCTCAAATGGTCGAACGTGCATCGCCGGAGAACCTCATGAAACGCGTCGCCCTTGCCGCTGCCCTGACCCTGTTTGCCACCATCGGCGTGTCCGCGCCGGCCTTCGCCGGTGCATCCTCCAGCGTCGCGCCGGTTCCGGCTCAGGCCTACGCGAAAAATTGCGTGCCGTCGCGGGATGCCGCGCAAGGCGCCCATTCACCGTCCAGCGCGCCGCCGATCCGCGTCTGCGTCGGCGATTCCGATACGCAGTTGAACCTGCCGTGGTTCGTGACCGATGTCCTCACCGCCGTGGACACGCACCAGTCGCCCAGCGGTCTGCTCCACAAGATGCGCAACGACTTCTGACGCGCCGCCGGCACCGCATCGTTCATGGCTCGTCGGGGCGCGTCAGCACCTGGATGAACGTGCCGACGATGCCGGCCCACATCGCGGGGTCGGCGATGCGCGCCAGCAGCCCCCGCAATTCCCGTCGCTCTCCTTCCGACAGCACGCCGTGCGCGCCGCGGATGCTGTCGTAACGCGGCGTACCGCGCGACGCGAGCGCGCGATCGAGCCAATAGTCGCGGGCCTCCCCGTCCACCGAAATCCGGATCCACAGCGAACCGCCGTCCGCCGCGGCGGCGCCATCGGTCACGATGACCGCGGGTGTGGCATTTTCTTTCATCGCAACGCTCCGGTTTGACGCGCTGGCGGCAAATTGCCGGCCACGGCGCCCTATTGAAATGTTTCTTTTCGAGACACAATCCCGAAACGGCATCAATTTTTAGACAACGATATTACGTAATGGCGCGCCGCATCTTATACTTGCCGCGCACCATCCTCGTGCCAAGAGACGGTGTCTTTTGTCCCGGCTGCACGTACTGTGCGGCCGGGGCTTTTTTCGGTACGTTGCGCCGATATACATGCAGGATGCGCGCATGTTATTGAGGAATGCTGCCAGATGAATGGCTGATCGCGACTGGCCAAGCGGATGCCGTCGCGACGGCCGACTCGATCGGCGTCCCGAAACCGGCGCGCAAGCCGCATGGCCCGAACCAGGCATGCGGCATGCACGCCGTCGGCGCACCGACCGGTTCGACTTGCCACGCCATGCGTACAACACCAAAGGCAACCGCGGGATTACGGGCGCTCCCGCCCGGCTCGACGCATCTTTTCCACCGCGGCGGCGCGTGGCCGCGCGTCGTCCTTTTCGCCGCCGTGATCATTTGCGTGCTCGTGCCCGCGTTCGCGATCGTGCTGGCCGACCGCTTCGCCCGCGATACCGTCACCGCGCACGAGCGCGCCGTGGCCAACGACATCGTGGCTTCCGTGGACCGCATCCTGGACGGCGTGCGCCTCCGCCACGCGGACGAGCTGACCGCGCTGGTCAGGCAGCCGTGCGCGGCGGTGTTCCGGACGCTGGCCGAAGTGGGCACTCGCCTGCGCTATCTGCGTGCGGTCGCGCTGGTGAACGACGGCCGCGTCATGTGCTCGTCGGCGCTCGGTTCGATCGACGTGCCGCTCGTCAAGTATGCGCGCGAGCCCGAACCGGGATCGATGACCGTCACGCTGCTGCGCCAGACGGCGTTCCAGCACGGCATTCCGGTGCTGTACGCATTCCGCGCCACTGCGCGCGGCGCGGGCGTCCTGTACCTGATCGAAGGCGACTACGTGGCCGACGCGCTCGCCCTGGGCACGGCCAACGGGGCGGAAACGGCCACGCTGTCGATCGCGGGATCGGGCCGCCTCGATCAACACGGGACGTTCGCGCCGGACACGGACGCAGGCCCCACGGGCGGCAGCACGATTGCGTCGCAGCGCTGGCCGTTCACGGTGTCGGTCGTCGCCTCGGCGCGCTACGCGTCACAGGTCCGGCGCCACGACCGGCTGATCGGCGCGACGATCGTCCTGCTGGCCGACAGCCTCGTGATGGCCGCCTACCTGCTCGCGATGGCGCCGCGGCGGCTGCTGCTGAAGGCCGTGCGCCACGCGCTCAGACGCAACGAGTTCCATGTCGTGTACCAGCCAATCGTCGACGTGCAGACGCGCAGGACGGTCGGCGTCGAGGCGCTGCTGCGCTGGCACCATCCGAAGTGGGGGGCCATCAGCCCGGCCGTGTTCATCCCGCAGGTGGAATCGAGCACGCTGCTGCCGAAGATCACCGAATTCGTGCTGCGCACGGCGGTGTCCGAGCTGACCGCGCTGACGCCGTCCACGCCGCTGCGCATCGCCGTGAACGTGGCGCCGCAGGATCTCGAGCGCGCGCGGTTCGTGGCCGTCGTCGAGGAAACGATCCGCGCGCTGCCGCCCGGCTTCACGCTGGTGCTCGAAGTCACCGAGCGCATCCTGCTCGAGAAGAACGCGCGCACCACCGAGATCTTCCACGCGCTGCGATCCAAAGGCGCGAAGTTCGCGATCGACGATTTCGGCACGCATCACAGCAATCTCGACATGCTGTCGCGCTTCCCGTTCGACTACGTGAAGATCGATCGGCAGTTCGTCTCCCAACTGGACAGCGGCAGCGCGAAGCTGATCGAAGGGATCGCGGCCGTCGCGCATCACTACGGCATGAAGATCATCGCGGAAGGCGTGGAGACGGAAACCCAGCATCGCGCGCTGCATGCGGTCGGGATCCAGTACGCGCAGGGATACCTGTACCAGCGGCCGCTGCGCGCGAAGAACCTGAAGCGCGACGTCGCATGGGCGACGGTGTAGCGGCGACGCCGAAGGCGACTACTGCGCGCCGTATTGACCGCCGACGCGCACGCGACCCTGCTCGACCCATCCTTCGACGTCGTCGCCGGTCTTGCCGTTCACGTACATGATGTTGTACCAGCGCCCGTGCGACTTGTAGACGGTCACCGAATCGCCGGGAACGATGAAGGTACGCTTCGTGATGCACTGCGCGTCGGGCGCCGAGTAGAAATACGCGCGCCCCGTGCCGACGACCGTGCCGGACGCCGGTGGCCGGAAGTTGTCGTCCGGGCCGCTCGTGGCCGCGTCGAGCTTCCCGCAATCGACCGCGCGCTTTGCGTGCGCGCCGTTCGCGCCCAGGCTCGCGCCGAGCACCAGCATCGCGATGCCGATGCGCATCGTCGTTTTGGTCTTCATCATTCTCATTCGCCCTCTACGCCGTATCGTTTTTCCGGTTTGCCGGTTCGCGGCCGGCACACGCTCAATCCTGCGCGACCGTGGTCGCTTCGACGCCGGCCGCTTCCGGATGATACGACTACCGTCGAAACGCATAAAAACGGACCACCGTTCCGAATCATGTCCTATAGTCAGTCAGCAGACATCATTCGACAACGGGACGCATCGACGTCCACGGAGGAGACGTGAAGCTGAAACAGGCCATCGACCGCATTCCGGGCGGGCTCATGCTGATCCCGATGCTGCTGGGCGCGTGCGTGCACACGTTCGCACCGAATGCCGGGAAGTACTTCGGCTCGTTCACCAACGGCCTGATCGCGGGCACGGTGCCGATCCTCGCCGTCTGGTTCTTCTGCATGGGCGCGACGATCGACCTGCGCGCGACGGGCGTCGTGCTGCGCAAATCGGGCACGCTGCTCGCGACGAAAATCGTGGTCGCATGGCTCGCGACGCTGATCGCCGCGCGGTTCATCCCCGACGACGGTATCCGCACGGGCCTGTTCGCGGGCCTGTCGCTGCTCGCGATCACGACGTCGATGGACATGACCAACGGCGGCCTCTATGCGGCCGTGATGCAGCAATACGGCACCAAGGAAGAAGCCGGCGCGTTCGTGTTGATGTCGATCGAATCGGGGCCGCTCGTCAGCATGCTGATTCTCGGCGCGGCCGGCGTCGCGGTGTTCGAGACGCGGCTTTTCGTCGGCGCGGTGCTGCCGTTCCTGATCGGCTTCACGCTCGGCAATCTCGATGTGCAGCTGCGCGACTTGTTCGGGCGCTGCGTCCATCCGCTGATCCCGTTCTTCGGCTTCGCGCTCGGCAACGGCATCGATCTCAACGTGATCGCGAAGAGCGGGCTGCCGGGCATCGCGCTCGGGCTCGCGGTGATCGTCGTGACCGGTGTGCCATTGATTCTCGCCGACAAGTTCGTGGGTGGCGGCAATGGGACGGCCGGGCTGGCCGCGTCGTCGACGGCCGGCGCCGCGGTCGCGAACCCGGCGATCATCGGCGAAATGATTCCGAAGTTCAAACCGATGGTGCCGGCGGCAACGGCGATCGTCGCGACCGCGTGCCTCGTGACGGCGATTCTCGTGCCGATCCTGACGGCGATGTGGGCGAAGCGGGCAGCCAGGGCTTCAGGGGTGCCGCTGAGGGTCGCGGCGCGGGCGGGGCATGGCGCGGCGATCGAGCATGAGGGGCATGTTTGACGGGTAGCGGTTCGGGTCCGGCCTCCGGCACCGAGCCTCTGAGCGCCCGCAAGACATCCCCCGCGAACGCTCACCTTCATGTAGGCTCCGCGGGCCGGCTCACGTTGCCCAAGTCGACGTTTTCCGGAGCGCTTTCCATGCCCACTGCCGTCCTGCTGCGTACAAGCCATTCGCACCTCTACCCAGGCAGCATCGTGACGCTCGACCACGATGCGCCGCGCACCGCAACGCCACATCCCGCCGTCATCGAATTCGCGGACGGTTCCGGCGCCACCGCGACACTGTCCCGCGTCGGTGACGATACCCTCGAACTCACGGTAGACGAATACGTCACGCAGAAGCGCCACGCGATCGTCGCGCGCCGCTGGTTGCTGCGGCCGATCGATGCGGCCCGCAGAGGATGGCGCATCACGCGCCGCCTTCCTGCCACCTGATGCCATAGGTCCGCCGCCGGCGCGAAGCGCTTCCAGGCGCTAAAATCCGCCCCCTGGGCATCCATCACGAGCAAGCGTTTTGACGGCGTTCGAGCAGGGCTTCATCCTTACCCGCCACTGGCGGGACACCGCATCCGGCATCGAGATCGAGTTCTGGCTGGCAACCGAACACGGTCCGCGCCGCGTGCGGTTGCGCCCGCAGGAAGCCGTCGCGTTCATCCCCGCCGAACAGCAGGCGCTCGCCGAGCGGACGCTGGCTGACGAGCGAGAAGCCGAATTGCGCCCGCTCGCGCTGCGCGACTTCCGGCAGCGCCCCGTCGTCGGCCTCTATTGCAAGCGCTACCGCCATCTGTCCGGGCTCCAGAAGCGGCTCGCCGCCGCCGGTGTCGACGTCTACGAAGCCGACGTGCAGCCGCCCGACCGCTACGCGATGGAGCGCTTCATCACCGCATGCGTTCAGTTTCGCGGCCAGCCCGGCCGCGACGGCACGCTCACCGGCGGCGAGCTGAAACCCGCAACCGGTTACCGCCCGACGCTGCGCTGCGTGTCGCTCGACATCGAAACCAGCGTCCACGGCGAGTTGTACTCGATCGCGCTCGAAGGCTGCGGGCTGCGCCAGGTCTACATGCTCGGCCCGCCGAACGGCGACGAAAGCGGCAGCGCAGGCGCCTTGGACTTCAACCTCGACTACTGCGACAGCCGCACCACGATGCTCAATCGGCTCAACGACTGGTTCGACGAGCACGATCCCGACGCGGTGATCGGCTGGAACCTCGTGCAGTTCGACCTGCGCATCCTGCACGCGCACGCGGAGCAATACGGCGTGCCGCTGAAGCTCGGGCGCGGCGGCAACGTGCTCGACTGGCGCGCGCACGGCCAGCAGCCCGACCACTTCTTCGCGGGCGCGGCCGGCCGGCTGATCCTCGACGGCATCGACATGCTGAAATCCGCCACGTGGACCTTCCCGTCGTTCAGCCTCGAATACGTGTCGCAGTCGTTGCTCGGCGAAGGCAAGTCGATCGACAACCCGTACCAGCGGATGGACGAGATCCAGCGCCGCTTCGATCACGACAAGCCCGCGCTCGCGCGCTACAACCTGAAGGACTGCGAACTCGTCACGCGCATCTTCGACAAGGTCGACCTGCTGTCCTTCGCGCTGGAGCGCGCGAGCGTCACGGGCCTCGCGGCCGATCGCACCGGCGGCTCGGTCGCGGCGTTCACGCACCTGTACCTGCCGCGCATGCATCGGCTCGGCTACGTCGCGCCGAACCTCGGCGACGTGACGGGGCAGAACAGCCCCGGCGGCTTCGTGATGGATTCGCGCCCCGGGCTGTACGACTCGGTGCTCGTGTTCGACTACAAGAGCCTCTACCCGTCGATCATCCGCACGTTCCTGATCGATCCGGTCGGCCTGATCGAAGGACTCGCGAACCCCGCCGACGACGCATCGGTGCCCGGCTTTCTCGGCGCGCGTTTCTCGCGCACCGCGCACTGCCTGCCCGACATCGTGCGCCGCGTGTGGGAAGGCCGCGACGACGCGAAGCGGCAGCGCAACGCGCCGCTGTCGCAGGCGCTGAAGATCATCATGAATTCGTTTTACGGCGTGCTCGGCTCGACGGGCTGCCGCTTCTTCGACCCGCGCCTCGCGTCGTCGATCACGATGCGCGGCCACGAGATCATGCACCGCACGCGTCAACTGATCGAAGCTCAGGGTTACGAAGTGATTTACGGCGATACCGATTCGACGTTCGTGTGGCTCGGCCGCACGCATGACGACGACGAAGCCGGCGTCAAGGGTCGCGCGCTCGTCGAGCACGTGAATCGCTGGTGGCAAACCCATCTGCGCGAGCAGTTCGGGCTCGATAGCGCGCTGGAGCTGCAATACGAGCGGCATTACCGCCGCTTCCTGATGCCGACCGTACGCGGCGCGGAAGAAGGCAGCAAGAAGCGCTATGCGGGCCTCGCGGCGACGGCCGACGGCGGCGAGGACCTCGTGTTCAAGGGGCTCGAAACGGTGCGCACCGACTGGACGCCGCTCGCGCAGCAGTTCCAACGCGAGTTGTACCGGCGCGTGTTCAGGCGCGAACCGTACCAGGATTTCATTCGCGACTACGTGCGACGCACGCTGGCCGGCGAATTCGACGATCAGCTCGTCTACCGCAAGCGCGTGCGCCGGCCGCTGCGCGAATACGAGCGCAACGTGCCGCCGCACGTGCGCGCGGCGCGCATCGCCGATGAGTTCAATCACGCGCAAGGCCGGCCGCTGCAATATCAGCGCGGCGGCTGGATCAGCTACGTGATGACGACGGCCGGCCCCGAGCCGCTCGAAACGATGCGCTCGCCGATCGATTATGCGTTCTACCTGAGCCGCCAGCTTCAGCCGGTCGCCGATGCGATCCTGCCGTTCCTGCGCGACGATTTCGAACGCGTGATTTCCGGGCAGGGGCAGTTGTTCGGCGACTGACGGGTCATACTCCGGCCCAACTCGGTTGCGCGTGCAACCGATTCCCTTCAGGCAGCGCAACCGCTATCCGGACGGCATCGTCGCCGCGCAGGACAGCTGGCCGCGAAGCGCCTCGCCGAACAGAAGGACGCCGAAGCGGCCTGCGGGCCGAACGGCGCAGCGGGCGCGGGTTCCAGCGCGCCGGCCGTGCCCGCCGTGAAGCGTCGACGCGCCGCCGATCGCTGCGGGGAAGCACCCCGTTCCACGCCGACCCGCAGGCATGCGGCTAAAATACCGGCCTGCCGCGCGTCCCGCCGCGGCCGGAGGACACTCATCATGACCGCACGTCGCGGTGCCGCGGTCGCCATCGCACCCGGCCACGAGACAGCCAGCCTGTCGAAAGCCCAGCAAACGTTCAATACGCTCGTCAAGCAGATCGAAAAGCGCCGCGAGCGGCTCAGCGCGTGGGAAGCCGTGATGCCGGCGTTCCAGAAGAAATTCGTCGACGGGCTGTTGCCGCTCGAACAGGAAGCGACGGCGCTGCGCATCCGGCTGATCCATCTGCTCGACGACGCGTTCCTGCAGAAGGGCCTGAGCAAGGCCGAGCAGCGCACGCTGTCGGACTTGATCGCCGATATGGCGAGTGATCTGCTGAACGTCAGCGACGATGCGGCGTTGAAGGTTATTTACAACCGGCATGCCGCGTCCCGCGACGGCGCCGGCGCAGCGGCTGCGCCTGAACCGACGAAGCCGAGACAGGCACCCGAGCCCGGACAGCCGGAAAATCTCGACGCTCTGTCGCCCGACGAGCTTGCCGAACGCATGCAGGCCGAACTCGACGCCCAGTTCGAGCGCGACATGGCCGCCCACGCGGCCCGCGAGGCGCAGCGCGCGAAGCGCAAGAAAGCACCGAAGCAATCGGCCGCCCAGGCCCGGATCGAAGCCGAGCAAGCCGAATCGAACAAATCGATCCGCGAGATCTATCGCAAGCTCGCCAGCGCGTTGCATCCCGATCGCGAAACCGATCCGCAGGAACAGCAACGCAAAACCGTGCTGATGCAGCGGGTCAATCGCGCGTACGAAAAGGGCAACCTGCTGCAATTGCTCGAACTCCAGCTGGAGATCGAGCAGATCGACCGGCGTGCGATCGACGGCCTCGGCGAAGCGCGGCTTACGCGCTACAACGGCATCCTCGAGGAACAGCTGCGCGAACTCGATCAGGAGATCGTGCACGTCGAGAACGACTTCCGGCGCACGTACGGGATCGCGTCGTCCACCAAGGTCGCGCCCGATACCGTGCTGCGCATGCTGGCGCGCGACATCGCCGGCACGCAGCGGAGCAACCAGGACCTGAGCGTCGCGCTGCGCGAGTTCGAGGACCCGGATCAAGTCAGGCGCTGGCTGAAGGACATGAAGCGCCGGCCGGCGTCGTCTCGCTTCGACGACGATTCGTATTGACGATACGGCGGCACGCATCTGCGCGCCGCCGCCGTCCCCGTTCATCCGCCCGGCGCGACGCCCGGTGTCCCGAGATCGGCCCCGCCTCGCCGGTCAAATCGAACACGCCGTCGATCCACGGAGGAACGTCGACAACGTGAAGTCCGACCGCGGCTGCGTGTGGAACGCCCGCATGACCGCCGTATCGAACGCCGGCCGTCACCCGGCCGGGTCTTCGACGTAGCCCTTGCGCAGTTTCTCCGCCACCAGCTTGTCCATCTCGCGCTGTGCACGCTCGACGGTTTCGAATTGCTTGAGGTTGGCTTGTCCGGCCGATCCGATCCGACCGTACGTCACGTTCAGCTCCGTGCCCCGCAGGCTGGCCCGCCAGAACTTGCTGGACGTGCCTTGCTCGAATCGCAGCGATCGCACGCGTTCCATCGGCACACCGGCCGCCGCCGCAGCCTCGCTCTGCACAGTTGCCGCCTCCGGCGCGGGCGCCTGAACAACTGGCGTCGGCAACTCGATTTCCTGGTCGAGCGCTCGATCTTCGCCATCCGCGAGCATGGCCTCGATGCGTGCCAGCACCGCGGCCGGGTCATCCAGCCAGTCTTTCCCGGGGATGTCCAGCACGCGCCAGCCGAAGCCGCGCAGGATGCCGGGCCGGAATACGTAGCGCTCCGCCGTATCGGCTACGGCATGGGCCGGGTTGTCGAGCAGGATCGCAAGCGCGTAGTCCCGCTTCGACGAATCGACGATCGCCAGGTCGCAGCGGAATTGCGAGCGGCCGACGTCGATATCGACCTGGTGACCGCGTGCGCGCAGGGCTTCGGCCAGAGCATCGCGAATGGCGTCCGACGATGTCCGCCGCGTGAACGCATCGCGCGCGCCCTGATTCAACGCACCAAGCACCGCCTGCGCACGGTCGAACTGACCTGTGGCGCTAGCCTGCGCAAATTGCAAGAATGTCCGCAGCGCGGCCGCGCCGTCGTTGTGCACGTTGGTGATCGCCTCGGCGTGAATCGTCGAGACCACGGCCATCCGGTGCCGTGCGCGGCTGAAGATGACGTTCAGACGCTTTTCGCCGCCACGCTGGTTGATCGGCCCGAAATTCATCAGCATCCTGCCGTCTGGGCTTGGTGCATAGCAGATGCTGAGGATGATTACATCGCGCTCGTCACCCTGGACGTTTTCCAGGTTCTTGACGAACAGGCCATTGAACTGGTCGTCGTCCTCGCGCACGTACTCGCGCTCGAGCCGCGCGGCGAAATCGGCGTCTTCGGCCGCCAGTGCCTCCAGCGACGCTTCGATCGCGCTCTGCTGCGCCTCGGAAAACGCGACGATGCCAAGGCTCAGGCCCGTCTCCCGGCGCAGCATCTCGCGTACGAGCGACGCGATATAGCGCGCTTCCGGCACGTTGCTGCGCTCGACGTACACACCGTCGTCAAGCCGGTGGAAACTGATCGGCCGAGTGAGCAGCGCATCGGCAGCCACGATGCCGGCATCATCCTGACTCGATCGCACCGACCACCCGTCCTCGTCGGCACGCTCCAGCACGCGATCGGGAATCGTGACGAGACGACCGTCGTAGAACGCCGCATTGGAGAAGCTGATCAACGCTTCGTGCCGGCTGCGGTAATGCCACGCCAGCAGCGTCGCGGGCAGATTGCGCGCGGCCTGATTCAACAGGCTGTCGGAATCGAGATTGATGGCGATGCGCTCACCCTCTTCCTCGATCACGATCTCGTCCTCGCCCTCCGCGCCCGCTGCCGTGAAGAAGCTCGTCGGCGGCAACTGCATCTCGTCGCCGACTACCACGACCTGGCGGGCACGGCTGAGCGCCGGCACCGATTCCTCGGTGGGAATCTGGCTGGCCTCGTCGAAGATCACCACGTCGAACAGATCGGCCGACAGCGGCAGCGTATCGGATACGGACAGCGGGCTCATCAGCCAGATCGGCTTCAGGTCGTTGACGACCATGCCCGTCTCGTCGTCGGCGAGATCGCGGATCGAACGGTGGCGCATGCTCTTGCCGAATTCGTGTTCGAGCTCGCGCCGGCCGGTTGAGTAGCGCTTCTTGAAGGTCTTGCCGTCGGCATCCAGTTGCGTGGCCGACAGCGAGGACTGACGCACGTGGTCGGCAAACTGCCGATGCAACGTAGCGCTCACCACCTGTGCATTCACGGTCAGCAATTCGCGCTGGATCCGGGCGGCAGCGCGCGCGGCTTGCGCGAGCGCCGCGCCGCCGAATCGCGCGAGCACCGGGTTTTCGCGCTCCAGGCGGCGCAACGCCTCGTCGGCAATCAGCGCCTCCAGCTCCGCGGGCGCGAGGTCGACGGACTGCAGCGTCGCCGCATACGCGGAGTCGGCCGCGTGCACCGCACGCAACAACGGCAGCAAGTCAGGCAAGTCGTCCAGCCCCTCCCGAAGATCGCGCAACGCTTCGGCGACTTCGGCCAGCGACACGCCGTCGTCCATGACTAGGTTGTCGCGGACGCGACGCTCGAGCTTGTCGAGCGCCTCGCGTGCGCCGGCATCGAGTCGCGCGGCAGCAAGCGGATCGACCGCCTGACGCAGATGCGCGATCCGTTCGCGCAGATCGCCGTCCGACGCCAGCCGCGCCTCCAGCTCGGCCAACGCGCGCAGAAACGCCGTCATTTCGCCCACGCCATAGCGTTTGCGGCACTCGACATCGGCTGCGTCGAGTGCGGCAGCAGCAGCCTGTTCGGCGGCAAGCTGCTCCAGCACCTTGACGTAGCCGGGATGCACCGCGTGCTGAGCGAAGTCGTAGCGACGCCGAAGCTCGCCGCGCAACCGCCACCATGCAGGTTGCAGCCATCGCATCGCGGACGCCTCGAGCCGGCGCGCGAGTGCGAGCGCCGACGCGGTATCGCCCGGCGACAGCTTGTCTCGCCAGTGCACGGTGGCGGCCTGCGCGGCCGTCAGCGCGTCTGCGTGCGCGGACAACGCGTCGCGGACTTCCCGCAATGCCGTCTGCGCGGACGACGCCGGCTCGAGCACGTCGAGATGTGCAGCGAGGCCCGTATCGATCAGCCACTGGCAATCGGCGGCTATCGCGCATGCACGCGACAACGCCGTGTCATGTCCGATCGACGCCACCGTGCTGTCGAGCACCGGATCGAGTACATCGAACAGCGCGTCGGTGTCCTGGCACAGCTGCTCGACCCGCCCGAATGCGCGCTCATCGGCCAGCAGCGCCGCCGACAGCCGCGCGAAGGGTTGCGAAGCCAGGCTGTTCGTGCCGAACCGTTCTCGCATCGCACGATGCACGCGCTGGGTCAACTCGCCATGCCGATCCCATACGGCCAGCGCAGGCAAGCGTTCGCGCAACGCAAAGCCCACGTCCGGTGCCGCCGGCAGCGCGACCAGCCGGCGCAGCAAGGTACGCACATTGCCACCTAGTGCGTCGGGCGCAGCCGCCATCGCCGCTTCGAATGCATCGATGCGTCGCTGCTGTACGTCGAGCGCATCGATCAGCGCCGCTCGTCGTGCGTGCAGCGCTTCGCTGTCGTGCGGTTGGGCGATCCAGCGCTCGTAGCAGCTCTTCAGATCGGCGACGAACGCCTTCTTGTCCGACTGCGAATCGTGGATGAGGCAACACAGCGCGTCCAGCCCGCTCTGCTTGAGCCGGTGGAACACCACGTCCAGCGCCGCGCGCTTTTCACATACGAACAGCACACGTTTGCCGCGCCCCGCGTAATCGGCGATGAGGTTGGTAATGGTTTGCGACTTGCCGGTGCCCGGCGGCCCCTGAATGATGAAGCTGCGCTGGCTGCGCGCCAGGCTCACCGACGCATTCTGGGTCGCATCGGAAGCCACCACGTTCCATTGCTCGCCGGCCGGCAGCGGCGCGGCCGCCGACGTTTCCACCTCGCGCGGCTCGATCGAGAACACCCGGTCAAATGCGGGATTCACAGCGGTCTCGTCGAGCAGTTGCGCGTAGTCACGCACCAGCGACATCTTCCTGTAGTTGAAATTGGCCAGCGTGACCTGCGTCAGGTCGAAATCCCACGCATAGCGATGCCCGTCGGATTCCTGCAGCACGTAACCCTGCCGATCGTCGACGGCCTCCGCCGCCGCTGCGTCGGCCATCTGCGGCCGACGCAGGCTGGCGCCAGCCTCGAAACGTTGCGGCAGTTCGCTCGGCCGCACCCATTCCTCGAACAACGCGCGGCCGAGCGGTCGGTAATCGTCTTGCGCATAGCTGAACGACGGCAGCCGACTGCCGTGCGAACCGCCTGCACGTGCCGCGGGCTTCCGCCGTCGGTATTGCTGCATGCGCTGCTGTGCCTTCTGGCGCACCAGCCGTACGGACGCCTTGTCGACGAGCCGCAGCTCGACCGACGGTTCCGACCTCCGGATCTGCGTCAGGATATCCGCATGAATCTCGGCCAGCGTGATCTTGCCCAGGTCGACCGTCTCGGGCAACCGGATGTCGTAGAGCTGGCTAAGGTGGTGCCGCAACGCCGGATTGAATTCGGCGTCGCCGCCGGCGCACTGGATCACGTACTGATCGCGCACGCCCTTGCGCTTGACGAGTTCGACCGGCAACCAGAGCAGCGGCGACACGATCCGCTCGTCGGGGGCTTCCTTCAGGTTGTGCCAGCGCAGGAACGCGATCACGAGACGCAGGTTGCTGAAGCCGAATTCGGCCCGCTCGCGGCGAGTATCGGCGATCAGCCGATCCAGCGATGCAGGCAGGTACGGTTGATCGTCGAACCGCAGCCATTGCTGCAGCGGCACCGCCTTGCCGGCCACGAGGTCGGCAGCGAACGGTCCGCCCCACGTGCAGATATGCTCCGGGCGCACACTTTCGATCTGCAGCATCAGCGGCACGCTGGCCACGGTCAGGTTGACGGTCGCCGCAGTCGGGCGGAAATGCAGCAACCGGTTGCGACGCGACAGATCGAACAAGCGGTCGCGAAGGTGCGCCAGCACTGCACCGCGGCGCGACGCCGCGCCTGTCGCCCCGGCCAGCGCACGCTCGACGTCCAGGCCGAGCGGCTGCTCGCGCCAGGTGCGCAGGCGCATCGCAAGCGCGGCCACGTCGGTCGCGCGGTCATGACGGTTCACTTCCGTCATTTCGACGATCGCCGCCGCCACGATCGGATGCAGCCGGTCATGAAGCACGAACAGATTGCGCCGATGCTCGACGAACGCGCGCAGCTCGCTTTCGGTTTCGAAGTTCAGCCCGCATGCGAGGCTGGCCAGCACCATCCCCAGCATGAACACGTCGGTGATCTCGTCGTGATGACCGATGGATCGCTCCCAGCTCGCGTACCCGGGCAAATAGACGGGCCGCTCGACCGGCGCCGCCGCGTCGAGCTGCAACGCGAGATCGGTCTGGCTGTGATGGCCGTCGGGCGTGTGATCCAGTTGCAGCGCGCCGACGATGTTCAGGCCCGATGCAGGGTGCGGCTGGACGCGATGCACGGCGCCGACGTCCATCTGCGGCGTTTCGCCGTCGGGGCGTCGCAGCGCCAGGCCGCCCCCTTCGTCGATCACGATGCTGTCCGTGTCCAGCGCCGCCACCTTGCCCTGCGCGTGCAGTTCCGCCACCTGCCCGAATAGCGGCAGCACCAGCACGAGCACGTCGTCTGTCGACAATGCCGCGCCGGCCTGCGCGGCAATCAGCGTACGGAGCGTGCGCGGCACGCCGTCGGCGATCCTGTCGTTCATGCGTCCTTCTCCTCGGCCAATTGCCGCTTGTAGCGTTCGAGTTCGCGCTTGCCGAGGCCCGCGTCGCGCCGGAGGTTGAGCTGCAATGCATCGAGACTGCCGAGCGACCGGGCAACCTGCCCTGCGCGCAGCAACGCCACATCGCGCTGATCGGGGTCCGCCAGTGCAAGATCCATCATCAGTGCGTTCAGGTAGCTGCGCACGCTGTCGTCGACGCCTGCCGCGTCGAATGCATCCGGGCCGGCCACGGGTTCGTCCTCACGCCAGTCCGGGAACAGCATGCGTACCTGGGCCAGCAGGGCATCGCTGCCCAGCGACGCGCCATCGAGGTAATGCGCGAGGAATCCGCGCGTCAGTGCCTGCAGGCGCGCCTGGCCCGGCAAGTCGAGCCGCTCCAGCGAAAGCGGGCCGTGCAGCCGCGTGTCGATCCAGCTATCGAGGCTTGCCTCGCCGTCCCACCACAACGCAAGCGCACGGGCACGGATGAAAGTCTCGGGGTGGCTCAATGCCGCGCTGGCACCCGATTCGTTCGATTCGATCTCGGCGGCCTGACGCAGATAAGCCGCGGCATCGACCGTGCTGATGCCCGTCTGCACCTTCACCAGGGTCGAAACGGCGGGCGCCACCGCATCCGCCGCCAATGCGCCACCGCGATCGGCAAAGAGTTCGGTGTGCAACGCATAACGCCGAAACGTCTCACGATGGCTGTCGGCTCCGCCGGGAGCGGCCACTGCATCGTTCAGGATCCGGTCCGCCGTCAGGAACCGGCCGTCGCCGAGCGACCACAGCACATAATGTGCGAGCTCGTGCCCGAGGATCGCCAGCAGTTCAGGCGGCGCCAGACGCTCCAGAACGGGGCCCTGCAACAGGATGTGGATCTCGCCCGGTACGAATACGAGCGACGCATTCATCTCCGTGCCCGGCGACTGATAGAGGGTGGCCGGCACGTCGACGATCCCGAGTCGCTCCATTGCCAGCGCCAGGGCAGCATGGACATTGCCGTGCGCATCAGCGTCGATCCGGTAGGTTTCGCGCAGCAACGAAGCGCGCAGCGATTCGAGCTGCTCGGCATGCGTCGTGCGCTCGCTAGTCCAGCGCCAGACGTCCGGCTCGTGCCGGCGCAAATAGTCGGCCACGGCTTCGTGGTACGCGAGCGGCGCCAGTGCGTGGCGATTCGGGGCGTGAGAGTCCATGCGAGGCACTCCGGTAGGGAAGTACCGATTCTACCGACGGAATACGTCGCCGCAACTGTCGAAAAGCGCCTTACCGAGGACCACCGCTCAGGGCGATGCGCGCGGCCGACCGATTCGACGGCGACGATCGCGTGCGCGGCATTCCATCACCGCCCCTCCCCCATCCCGCCCATCAACGCCATCAACTGTCCGCGCAGCCACTGGCTGCCCTGATCCTGATCGGCGCTGCGATGCCAGTAGCAGAAGTAGTCGAGCCCGGGCATCTCGAACGGCAGTTCGAGAATCCGCGCCGGATAGCGCTGCAGCAGCCGCAGCGGCGCCGTCAGCGCGAGATCGCCGCGCATCGCGATCAGCGGCGCGACCATGTAGTGCTGCACGCGCATCTGGATGTTGCGGCGCAGCCCGAGCCGCGTCAGTTCCGCGTCGACGTGCCCGCTGCCCTTGCGGCGGCTCGATACGTGGATGTGCCCCATCGACAGGTAGTCGTCCAGGGTCAGCGTGTCGCCCTTGAACGGGTGATCGTCGCGGATCATGCACGCGTAGCGGTCCTGCACCAGCAGCGCCTGGTGCAGATGCGGATCGCCGATCAGCGGCGCGTCGATCGCGATGTCGACCGAGCCGTTCGCGAGCGCGGTCGCGACCTCGCGGCGGTCCATCGTGTAGCTGCGCACGTGCATGCCGGGCGCATGCGTCTGTAGCAGCTCGCCGAGCGCCGGCAGCAACAGCGCTTCGGTCAGGTCGCTCATGCTGAGCCGGAACACGCGCTCGGACGAAGCCGGATCGAACACGTCGCCTTCGTGCGCGCTCGAATCGAGCAGTTGCAGCGCCTCGCGCACGCGGCCGACGATGTTCTCGGCCATCGGCGTCGGCATCATCCCGGCCGGCGTGCTGACGAACAGCGGATCGTTCAGCGTCTTGCGCAGCCGCGCCAGCGCGTTGCTGACGGCCGGCTGCGTGAGGTTCAGCACCTCGGCCGCGCGCGTCAGATTGCGCTTGTTGTAGATCGCCTCGAATACGACGAACAGGTTCAGATCAATCTTCGAAAGGCGCATCGCCGAATCTCCTTGCCGAGATCTTACGGCGGGCGCCATTCGTTCGTCCATGTCGCCCCGCTCAGCCGCGCGGCGGCGGCGTCAGGTACGGCGCGGTTGAGCCGGGTTCGCCGTCCTTGATCTCCATCCGCGCGATGGCCTGCAGGTGCACCTCGTCCGGGCCGTCGGCGAAGCGCAGCGCGCGGCCCCAGGTCCACAGGTCGGCCAGCGGCGTATCGGGGCTCAACCCAGCCGCGCCGAATACCTGCATCGCGCGATCGCACACGTCCGTATAAACGGTCGGCACGAGCGCCTTGATCATCGAGATCTCCTTGCGCGCGGCCTTCGCGCCGACCTTGTCGATCATCCACGCGGCCTTCAGCACCAGCAGGCGTGCCTGGTCGATCTCGATACGCGAGCGCGCGATCCATTCGCCGACGGTGCCGTGCCGGTTCAGCGGCTTGCCGAACGCGACGCGCGACTGCGCACGGTCGACCATCAGCTCCAGCGCGAGTTCGGCCGCGCCGATCGAACGCATGCAGTGGTGAATGCGGCCCGGCCCGAGGCGCGCCTGCGCGAGCGCGAAGCCGCTGCCTTCCTCGCCGAGCAGGTTGCGCGCCGGCACGCGCACGTTGTCGAACGTGATCTCGCAGTGCCCTTCCGGCGCGTGGTGATTGACCACCGTGATGTTGCGCACGACCGTCACGCCCGGCGTGTCGCGCGGCACGAGGATCATGCTCTGCTGCTGGTGCGATTCGGCGTCGGGATCGGTCTTGCCCATCACGATGAAGATCTTGCAGTTCGGATGCGCGGCGTTCGTGATGAACCACTTGCGGCCGTTGATCACGTACTCGTCGCCCACGCGCTCGATGCGTGTCGTGACGTTGGTCGCATCCGACGACGCGACGTCGGGCTCCGTCATCGCGAACGCCGAACGGATTTCGCCGCGCAGCAGCGGCAGCAGCCACTGTTCGCGCTGCTCGGGCGTCGCGAACATGTGCAGCAGCTCCATGTTGCCGGTATCCGGCGCGTTGCAGTTGAACACTTCCGACGCCCAGCTCACGCGCCCCATGATCTCGGCGAGCGGCGCGTATTCGAGGTTCGTCAGGCCCGTGCCCGGCTCGTCGTCCTTCAGGTGCGGCAGGAACAGGTTCCACAGCCCCTCCGCTTTCGCACGCTCCTTCAGTTCCTCCATGAACGACACCGGATACTGGCCCGCGTGCACTTCGTCGTTCCACTGGCGGATGCGCGGCACGATGTGCGCATCCATGAATGCGCTCACGCGTTCGCGCAGTGCTTCCACTTTCGGGGTGTAGCCAAAGTCCATGATCGACTCCTCGAGATTTCCGTGTTTCCGTTCGTTCGGTTCAGAAGGCCGAGACGCCGCCGTCGACGGCGACGGCCTGCCCGGTCAGATACGTGTTGTCCTTCGCGCACAGCATCAGCATCGTCGCGACGATTTCGTCGGGGCGGCCGAGCCGCTTCATCGGCGAGCCCTGCGCCAGAAACTCCTGGCGCTCGCCGATCTCGCTGTCGGTGACCATCGGCGTCGTGCTGTAGAACGGGCACACCGCATTCACGCGGATGCCGTGGCGCGCGTATTCGAGCGCGGCCGTCTTCGTGAGCCCGACCACCGCATGTTTCGACGCCGCATACGCGGCCAGCTTCGGCGCACCGCCGAGCCCGGCCATCGACGCGACGTTCAGGATCACGCCTTCGCGCTGCGCGAGCATCTGGCGGATCTGGTGCTTCATCCCGAAGAACACGCCCTTCGCGTTCACCGCGAAGCTCAGGTCGAGATCGGCTTCGTCGGTGTCGATCAGCGCCTTCATCGGCGGGGCGATGCCCGCGTTGTTGATGCCGACGTCGAGCCGTCCGAAGCGTGCGACGGCCTCATGCACCAGCGACGCGACGTCCGTTTCGACGCGCACGTCGCAGTGCCGCGCGACGACGTCGGCGCCGGCCGCGCGCAGCGGTGCGGCCACGCGTTCGAGCGCGTCGCCGTTCAGGTCGCCGAGCGCGAGCCGCGCGCCCATCGCGGCGAGTTCGCTCGCGAGCAGCGCGCCGAAGCCGCTCGCGGCGCCGGTGATCATCACGGCCTGGCCGGCGTAGCTGTCGAGTTTCATCGCGCGCTCAGATCGTCAGGCCGCCGTCGACGACGATGCATTCGCCGTTCGTGTAGCTCGCCGCGTCCGACACGAGATACAGCACGGTGCCGGCCATCTCGCGCGGCTCCGCATGGCGGCGCAGCGGGATCTTCGTCATCCACGCGTCGTAGATGTCCTTGTCGGCGAACAGCGCGCCCGCGAACTTCGTCTTCGTGAGCCCCGGCAGCAGCGCGTTCACGCGGATGCCGAGCGGCCCGCATTCCTTCGCGAACGCCTTCGTCATGTTGACGACGGCCGCCTTCGTGATCGAGTAGATGCCTTGCCGGTCGCCCGGCTGCAGCGCATTCACCGATGCCGTGTTGACGATCGCGCCGCCGCCGTGTGTCTTCATCAGCTTGCCGGCTTCGACCGACATGAAGAAGTAGCCGCGGATGTTCACGTCGACGGTCTTCTCGTACGCGGCGAGATCGGTATCGAGGATGTGCCCGAAATACGGGTTCGCGGCCGCGTTGTTCACGAGGATGTCGAGGCGGCCGTGCTCGCCGCGGATGTGCTCGAACGTCGCGGCGATGTCCTCCAGGCGCCCGACGTGGCACGCCAGCGCCTCGGCGCGGCCGCCCGCCGCGACGATCGCGTCGGCCACGGCCTGGCAGTCGTCGAGCTTGCGGCTCGACACGATCACGTACGCGCCCTGCTCCGCGAGCAGCTTGGCGATTTCCTCGCCGATGCCGCGGCTCGCGCCCGTCACCAGCGCGATCTTGCCCGTCAGGTCGAACAGATTCGTTGCCATGTTGCTGTGCTCCTCCATTGATTGTGTTTGTTCGTGCCGCAGCGCGGCGCTGCATGCGCCTGCGTCGCGTTCAGCGATGCGCGTCGATCACGCCGACGGCCAGTTCGGCCAGCCGGCCGGCCATTTCGCCGACGCGCAGCGCCTGCTCGCTCGATGCGTTGCCCTGCAACGCGCGCGCCTTCACGCCCTGCGCGATCGCCGCGAGCCGGAAGAAACTGAAGGCGAGGTAGAAATGCCAGTCGCGGATCGGCGCGATGCCGCGCAGTTCGCAGTAGCGCGCGACGATCGCCGCTTCGTCCGGAATGCCGAGTTCGGCACGATCCTGGCCCGCGAGCCCGCGCACCTGGCCGCCGGACGGTAGCCGCAGGCACATGCAGAAATACGCGAGATCGGCGAGCGGGTTGCCGAGCGTCGACAGTTCCCAGTCGAGCACGGCCTGCACGCGATAGCCGTCGCGCGCGAACATCAGGTTGTCGATCCGGAAATCGCCGTGTACCAGCGCGGGCCGGCCCGTGTCCTCGGGGCACGCTTTCGGCAGCCAGTCGATCAGCGTCTCCATCGCGTCGAGGCGCCCGGTTTCGGCCGCGCGATACTGCTTCGTCCACACGCCGATCTGCCGCTCGAAGTAGTTGCCCGGCCGGCCGTAGTCGGCAAGGCCCACCGCGTCGACATCGACGTCGTGCAGCGCGGCCATCGTTTGCAGCAGCGCGTCGTAGCAGGTCGCGCGGTCGGCCTTCGGCAGTTCCGGCAGCGCGGGATCCCAGAAGATCCGGCCATCCTCGAAGCTCATCACGTAGAACAGGCTGCCGATCACGTCGCGGTCTTCGCACAGGTGATACGGATGCGCGACCGGCACCGCGGTGCCCGACAGCGCGGTGAGCACGCGGAATTCGCGGTCGACCGCGTGCGCGGATTTCAGCAGCTCGCCCGGCGGCTGGCGGCGCAGCACGTAGCGGCCGCTCTTCGTATTCAGCAGGAAAGTCGGATTCGACTGGCCGCCGGCAAACTTCTCCGTGTCGACCGGGCCTTCGAAGCCCGGCACGTGCGTTTCCAGATAGCGCGTGAGGCGGGCTACGTCGAGTTGCTGGGAAGGGTTCGTCATCGTCGCGATCGTTCGTGGGTCAGCCGTAGGTTCGCAGCGCGTGTCGTTCGGGGTCCTCCAGATGCGGGATGCCGTTGAACGACGCGAGGTGGAACGCGTCGGCGTTGAAGAAAAACTGCGAAAGACTGCTGTTGCGGATCTGCAGGTTCAGCGCGATCGCGCTCGACGGCGGCGCGGCGAGCACCTGCTGCACGGTGACCGCGATCGGGCCGCCGGAACTCACCGCGAGCACGCGCTGCCCGCCGCCCTCGCGGATCGCCGCGCGCGCGTCGGCCACGCGCTGCTGGAAATGGGCCCAGGTTTCGGGGGCCGCCTCGCCGAGCTTGTCCTCGGTCCACAGCTGCAGCACCTGCCGGAGCGCGCGGAAATGTTCCTTCATCGAGCCGGCGGCGAGCCGCGCGATCTCCGGATAGTCGCTGGCGGCGGCCGCGAACAGCCCGTGGAAATCGTATTCGTTCAGGCCCGGATGACGGTCGACCGCGACGCCTTCGCGGCCCATCCCGCGCAGGATCGCGGCGACCGTCTGCGCATGGCGGTTCATCGTGCCGCAGATCACACGGTCGAACGTCAGGCCCTGCCGCGCGAAGTATTCGCCGAGCCACACGCCTTGCTGGTCGCCCGCCGCGGACAGCCGGTCGTAGTCGTCGGTGCCGAACGACGCCTGCCCGTGCCGTACCAGAAAGAGTTCAGCCATTGCGCTCGCCTGAGGAAAACGAAGGCCCAGCATAGCGACTGGGCGTGCATTTTTGAAATTTATTTTCTGAATCAAACGGTATTCACCGCATGAATTACGCGGATTCAGACGATGCGCTTGCGCCGGTTTCATCTGTCCCTACGTCGCGGCACGCGAATTGCGACAGCGCACACCGTGTCGAATAAATTCTGGAGGGATGCGATGCTCGGTACGATCCTCATCATCGTTCTGATTCTGCTGCTCATCGGAGCATTTCCTGCATGGCCGCACAGCCGAAGCTGGGGCTACTGGCCATCGGGGACCGTCGGGCTAATCGTCGTCATTGTCGTGATACTGGTGCTGCTCGGTCGCATCTGACGCCGCGCCACCGGCGGCGCGGGTGCGTGCCTTCCCGGACCTTTGACGTGGATTCTTTACACGACGAGGCCGCAAAGACAGGCACCCGATGCCGTCGATACCGCCCGTTACTGGCCACCCTCCAGGCGCAACTGGAGCTTGCTCTTCACCGACGTCACGCCCGCTACTTGGCGGGCTGCGTCCATCGCAGCCCGGTCCTGCGACGCGTCGGTGATCTGCCCGGCCAGCGTCACGTCGCCCGTCTTCGCCTTCGCGAACACGGTGACCTGCGCATTGCCGACGCCGGGTGCCGCGACGATCGCCTGGCGAACCTTCTTCGCTAATGCGCGGTCGGCCGCGCGTTCGGCCTTCTTCGCCGCGTGCGGCGACGCGGCTGCCGACGCGGCTGCCGACGCAGCCTGCTCAGCGGGCGCGGCGGACGCGGCGGACTGCGCGTGACCGGCCAGCGGCGACAGCGCAACGAAACCTGCAACGACGATTGCAAAACGGGACTTCATCGGATTCTCCTCGACAGGAACGAACGGGTAAGCCCGATGGGCCAGCCATCAGGCCGTGACCGCACAGGCACGCTCGGGGCCGTACGGCGCCGCGAGCGCGTCGAGCGCGCGCGCATCGGCTTTCAGCGCGGGC
This sequence comes from Burkholderia sp. BCC1047, assembly GCF_902833155.1. NCBI lineage: Bacteria > Pseudomonadati > Pseudomonadota > Betaproteobacteria > Burkholderiales > Burkholderiaceae > Burkholderia > Burkholderia sp. BCC1047. The sequence goes on from NZ_CADFEH010000018.1 coordinate 90,750, forward strand.
GACAGCGCCGCGCGCAGATGATCGACAAAGGTGCGGACCTTCGCATCCAGGAAGCGGCGCGACGCATACATCGCGTACACGTCGAGCATCGTCAACCGGTAGTCCGGCAGCACGCGCACGAGCCGCCCGCTGCGCAGGTCGTCGATCGCCGAATAGATTGCGAGCGAGCCGATGCCCAGCCCCGCGCGCAGCGCGATCGACAGCGCCTCCGGCGCATTCGCGTGGAACGGCGCGGCCGTTATCGCATGCGACGCGGTCTGGCCGCCAGGGTCGTGCAGCACCCATTCGTCGTTCGCTTCCGCCGGCGTATCGAGACGCAGGCAGATATGGCGTGCCAGGTCGGCGGGCCCGGACGGCGCGCCATAGCGGGCCAGGTATGCCGGTGACGCGACCAGCACGCTAAAAGACGTGCCGCACGAATGCGCGATGCAGGCGGAGTCGGGCAGGCTCGCGGCCATGACGACCGATACGTCGTAGCCCTCCTCGACAAGATTGGGCATCCGCTGCGAGTAAGTCATCTCGATGGCGACTTCGGGAAAGCGCGCCCGATAGGCGACGGCCAACGCGGTCACGTGACTCTGCCCGAGCCCCGGCATCGTATGTACGCGCAGGCGTCCGTACGGTCGGACCAGCGCGTTCCGCGCCTCGGCATTCGCCTGGTCGACATCGCCGAGGATCGATTGCAAGCGCTCGAAATAGCGGCGCCCGCTGTCGGTCAGCGCGATCTTCCGGGTGGTCCGGTTCAACAGACGAATCTGCGCATACGCCTCCAGGCTCGCGACGGCCCGCGACACCTGCGCGGTCGCGACATCGGTCTGCTTCGCCACGGCGGAGAAGCTGCCGGCCTGCACGACGCGAACGAACGTCCGCATGTTCTCGAGCATGTCCATTTCGACTCATCGTCCAGTCCGGTGCTGCATCCACGCGACGCGCCGGCGGGGCGCGGCGACGCATTCGGTGTCACCGATTGTCGGGCCACCCCGCCGCGGCTTCAGCCCCCCGACCGGGGGGCTGAAGCGTCTGTGAATCATGTGGAATGCTTGGCGTTTGCGTCGATGGCAGCCCGAAGCGCATGATCCGCGGCCGGCGTCACCAGCACGATCTTGCCGATATGTCGTCCCGAATCCATCAGCTCGTGCGCCGCGCGCGCGTCGTGCAAATCGAACAGCCGATAGACCTGCGGCTTGACCGTGCCTTGCCGGATCAGCGGCCACACGGCCGCCTCGAGTTCGCGAATGATCTGCGCCTTCTCCGCGTAAGTGCGCGAGCGCAGCGTCGAGCCGATGTGCGTGAGCCGCTTCGTCAGCATCGGAAACAGGTCGAGCTCCTTCGCGGGGCCATTGATCACGCCGATCTGCACGATGCGCCCGTTCATCCCGGCCGCCGCGAAATTGCGCGCGACGTAGTCTCCCGCGATGATGTCGACGATCACGTCGACGCCCTTGCCGCCCGTGAAGCGCGCGACCGCCTCGACGAAATCCTCGCCGCGATAGTCGATCGCGAGATCCGCGCCGAGCCGCATGCTCGCGTCGCGCTGCGCGTCCGACCCGACGGTCGTGATGATCGTCGCCGCGCCGAACGCCTTCGCCAGCATCGTCGCCGTCGTTCCGATGCCCGACGCGCCGCCGTGGATCAGCACGCTTTCACCAGCCGCAAACCGGCCGCGCTGGAACAGGTTCAGCCAGACCGTCATGAAAGTCTCCGGCAGCGCCGCTGCCTCGGCCATCCCGAGGCCGTCGGGAATCGCGAGCGTGTTGCTCTCGTTCGCGACCGCGTATTCCGCGTAGCCGCCACCGGGAATCAGCGCGCAGACGCGATCGCCGGCGGCGAACCGCGTGACGTCGCGCCCGACCGCGACCACTTCGCCGGCAATCTCGAGGCCGGGAATGTCGGACGCGCCGGGCGGCGGATCGTACAGCCCCTTGCGCTGGAATACGTCCGGACCGTTGACGCCGGCCGCGTGAATCCGGATCAGCACGTCGTCGGAGCCCGGCACCGGCACGGCGCGAGTCGCCGGCACGAGCACGTCGGGGCCGCCGGGCCGCACGATTTCGATCGCGGTCATGTGGGTGGGAAGGGGGTTCGCGTCATCCATCACGATATGATCCTCAACGTTCGTCGATGCGCGGCCGATTCGCGGGCCATCCCCCGAATCGCGGCATCGCCATGTGTGTGAAGCCAGTCTATGGGCGATGCCCCGTGCGGGCACGCAGCGAATTACCGGTCGGGGAATGCAAAAATGCATCAGTCGGGACACACGATGAATTGGGACGACGCCCGCGTCTTTCTCGCGATCCATCGCGAGCGCACGCTGCGCCGCGCGGCGCAGACGCTCGGCGTCGATCAGGCGACGGTCGGGCGGCGGCTCGCGACACTCGAACACATGCTCGGCGCGACGCTGTTCCTGCGTTCGTCGAAAGGCTATCTGCCCACGCCGGTCGGCGAGCTGGCGCTGCGCGCCGCCGAGGCGATGGAGCAGCACGCGCACGAGCTGGTGCGACTGACGCAGGGGGTCGACCGGCGGCTCGCCGGGGAGGTGAAGATCACGACGACCGACGCGCTGGCGATCGAGTTCGTGATGCCGTCGATCGCACGGCTGCACGCGAAACATCCCGACGTCTCCGTCGCGCTGAACACGTCGACCCACATCCTGAATCTCGCGAAACGCGAAGCCGATATCGCCATCCGCACCGTGCGGCCCGAGAACCCCGATCTGGTCGCGCGCCGGCTGGCGTGCTGGGACATGGGCCTGTTCGCGTCGCCCGACTATCTTCACCGGCACGGCGAGCCCGAGCGCGGCCGCGCGTTCGCGGGCCACGACCTCGCCGTCTACCAGCCGTACATCGACGCCAGCCGCAAGCCGACCCTCGCCGGCGAACCGATCGACGGCGGCCGCATCGTCACACGGACGAACTCGAACCTGATGCTGCGTGCGGCGCTGCGTGCGGGCCTCGGCGTCGGCGAGATTCCCGTCCACATGGGCGAGCGCGACGGGCTCGCGCGCATCTGGCCCGACCGCATGCGGGCGTCGCCGTACGAGGTCTGGCTCGTCACGCACCGCGACCTGCGCCACACCGCGCGTATCCGTGCGGCGATCGACGAGATCGTGGCCGCGTTCGCCGCGCACCGCTGACGCGGGCGGCAGCGCGTCAGCCGGTCATTCGTCGTCGCGCCGCACCCGGGACGGATCGAGCGCCAGCCCGCTGCGCACCGCCTGGATGCGCGACGTCACGTTGAGCTTCTCGAAGATGTTCTTCAGGTGCCATTTGATCGTCTCCGGCGCGACCCGCAGCGCGCGGGCGATTTCCTTGTTCGACAGGCCACGCGCGACGTAGTCGAGGATCTCGAGCTCCCGCGCGCTGAGGTTGCCGGGCGCACCCGGCCGCGTGGCCGGTGCCCCGCCCGACGCCCGCTGCGCGTCGAACGCACGGGCCAGCTCGCGCAGATACCACGCGCCGACTGCCGGAAAGCGATCGGCACGCTTCTGCATGCGCGCCAGCAGGCGCTCGGCCGCCGCGCCTTCGTCGACGAAGGTGCGGACGAGTCCGTTGCCCTGGCCGTATTCGAGCGCACGCGCGAACGCCGCGAGCGCCGCGCTCTCGTCGCCCGCGTGGTCGAGTGCGATCGCAAGCAACACGGCGGCCTGCGCCGCGAACCAGTCGAACCCGCGCGCGGCCAGCACCGCATGCACGGTCGCCATGTGCTGCGCGGCTTCGTTCGCGCGCGCATCGGCGAGCAGCAGCCTTGCCTGCGCGGATTGCGCCATCTGCCACGTCTCGACGTGGCTCGACGCTTCGTCCGGCGGCACGGGCGACACCAGCGACGCCAGCGCGCGCCCCACACGGTGGGCTTGCGTCGGCTGGCCGGCGTCCAGATGCAGCCGGATACCGGTCGCCATGCACGCGACGCGCAGCCGCAGCCATTGCCGGCTGCACGCGATGCGATCGGCTTCGTCGAGCATGTCGTGCGCACGCGCGTCGTTCCCCGACCGGAATTGCAGCAGGGCGGCGGTCTGCATGAACCTCAGCAACGGCCCGAGCGAACAGGCCTGCATCGCGATGTCCAAGCGGTCGGCCTGCGCGTCGCGCACCTTCGCCCAGTCGTTCCATTCGTAGTAGATCGCCGACAGATAGCCGGCCGACAGCGCCGTCGCCGCCGACAGGCGACCCGCCGAGCGTTCGGCGGCTCGCAACGCCGTCTCGAACGTCTTCGACGCGTCGTGCAGCCGCCCGGCGACGAACTCCGCCAGGCCCGACATGTTCTGGCGGTACACGTTCGCGTAAAGCGGCTCGTGCCCCGACGCCGCGTGTTCCGCACGCGCGCCGAGATCCCGCACGTCGCCGAGGCGGCCCGCGTAGCCGAGCCCGAAGATCAGCGTCGTCTGCCCGATCTGCTCGACCCACGAACCGGCCGGCGGAGCGGCCGCCAACACACGCTCGCCGAGCTGCAGCGATTCAATGCTGCGATCCGACAGCCCGGCGATCAGCGAGCGCACGGCCAGCAGTTCGGTCGCCGTGACGGCGTCCGTATCGAGCCGCCCGGCCGCGATGTCGGCTTCCAGCGCCTCCAGCGCACGGCGCGCATCGACGATCTGCATCGACAGCGCGAGCGCCCACGTATGCGCGATCCGCAACCGCAGGCGGCCCGTCAGCGCCTGCTCGGGCAGGCGCGACACCCAGTCGAGCACGGTACGCACGTCGCTCGACACGATGAGCTTCATCGCACACGCCTCGACCCAGCCGGCGGCCGCATCGAAGTCGTCCGCCGCGAGCGCGTGCCTGACGGCGTCCGGCCATTGCCGTTCGGCCGCGTACCAGGCGCTCGCGCGGCGATGCAGCGTCGCCACCGCGCCGGGCTCGCGCAGCGCCAGCTCCTCCCGCAGGTATTGGAGGAACAGCGCGTGATAGCGGTAGCGCCGGCGGTCGCCGTCGATCGACCGGATGAAGAGGTTGTGCGCGGTTAGCCATTCGAGGCAGTCGAGCGCATCGTCACTGCCGGTCAGCGCATCGCACAGCGCCGGCGTCATCCGGTCGAGCACCGCCGTATGCAGCAGGAAGTGGCGGATCGCGTCCGGCACCTGCGTCATCACGTTCTCGTTCAGGTACGCGGCGATGCCGGCACGCGCGTGGCTGACCTGCTCGGCCACGCGCGCCGCGTCGCTGTCGTCGTGCAGCGCCAGGGCCGCCAGTTGCAGGCCCGACACCCAGCCTTCGGTCGCCGCGCGCAAGCGCCCGACGTTGTCCGCATTGAGCGGCTTGCCGGCCACCCGCGCGAAGAACGCACGCGTCTCCGCGTCGTCGAAACGCAGGTCGTTCTCGTCCACCCGCACGAGTTCGTCGCGCGATTCGAAATAGCTGAGCGGCAACGCGGGCGCCGAGCGGCACGACAGCACGACATGCAGGTTCGACGGCGCATAGCGCAACAGGTCGAACATCGCGTCGTGGATGGCCGGCGACGCGAGGCGATCGAAGTCGTCGAGCATCAGGAACAGGTCGACGCCCGCGCTGTCCAGTTCGTTGAGCAGTTCGTCGAATACGGTCTTCAGCGGAATCAGCGCGCGATCGCGCAACAACTGCTGGGCGCGGGCACCGACACCGCCGGTCGTGTCGACGATCGCGGCGACCACGTATGACGCGAAGATCGACGCGTTGTCGTCGTCCTGATCGAGACTCACCCACGCAACCTTCACGTCCGACGCCACCAGCGCATGGCGCCACTCGGCCAACAGCGTGGTCTTGCCGTAACCGGCCGGCGCGCTCACGAGCGTCAGCCGGCGGTCAAGGCCGCGCCTGAGCCGCCCGAGCCGCGCGATGCGCGTCACGATCCCGCGCGCCGACGCCGGCGCCAGCTTGGTGCGCACCAGCACTTCGATCGCATCGGGGTCCGGCGGGCGGGCCGGTTGTCTGCTGTCCATCGGCGCCATGCTGTTCGTATTCTCCTCGCACTGATCGCGTGTCCGCCGGCCGGACCCGGTCTCGCCGTGCGCCGAAAACAGCATAACGATTCGACGCCGGCCGTCAAAAGTAGGTGATGTCCGTACCGGCGTGGGCGCGCGCAGCGCGTATCGGTCCGCGACACGGGACCCGCATTGTTCTCGAACCGGCACGCGATGTTCAGCCCCCCATTCGGGGGGTTACCCCGGGCGGGGAGCCGCGTGGCCCTGGCCGCCAGCGTCCCTTGGCGGCCGGGCACCCGTCAGTCGGGCTGGTAGCGCTCGCGCAGCGCGCGCTTGTTGATCTTCCCGACGCTCGTCTTCTCGATCGCGTCGACGATCAGCAGCCGTTCCGGCACCGCATAGCGCGAGATCAGCCCGCGGTCGGCCACCTGCTTCACATGCGCTTTCAATTCCTCCGGCTCGACGCGGCCAGCCTGCTCGTCGGTCAGCACGACCAGCGCGAGCGGACGCTCGCCCCAGCGCGCATCCTTCACGCCGATCACCGCCGATTCGCGCACGGCCGGATGGCGCGACAGGATGCTCTCGAGTTCGAGCGGCGAGACCCATTCGCCGCCCGTCTTGATCACGTCCTTGATGCGGTCGGTGATCTGCAGCCGGCCGTCGGGATCGATCACGCCGATGTCGTTCGTATGCAGATAGCCGCTGGCCCACAGCGCCGCCGACGCCGGCGCATCGCCCAGATAGCCTTGTGTCGCCCACGGCATCCGCACGACGACCTCGCCGGCCGAGCGGCCGTCGTGCGGCACGTCGCGAAACTGCGCATCGACGATGCGCAGGTCGACGAGCGGCAACGGCAGCCCCGCCTTGGTCCGGCGCGCGATGTCGTCGTCGGCCGATGCGCCGCCGGCCGCGCGCGGCGGGTCGATCTGCGCGATGGTCATCAGCGGGCAGGTTTCCGACATCCCGTACCCGGTGTAGACCTCGATCCCGCGCGCGAGCGCCGCCCGCGCCAGCCCGTCGGACAGCGGCGAGCCGCCGACGATTACCTTCCACGCCGACAGGTCGGCCGCCGCCGACGCCGGGCTATCGAGAATCATCGCGAGCAGCGTCGGCACGCAATGCGAGAACGTCACCGCTTCGCGCGAGATCAGCGCCACCAATCCGTCCGGCGAATAGCGGCCCGGATAGACCTGCTTGAGCCCGAGCGCGGTCGCGATGTACGGCATCCCCCACGCGTGCACATGAAACATCGGCGTGATCGGCATGTAGACGTCGTCGCGATGCACGCGGCCGAGATCCCGCGCGCTCGACAACGCCGCCATGCCCGCGAGCGTATGCAGCACGAGCTGCCGATGGGTGAACGCCACCGCCTTCGGCAGGCCGGTGGTGCCGGTCGTGTAGAACGTCGTCGCGCGGGTCTGCTCGTCGAAATCGGGGAACGCGAAATCGGGCGAACCGGCCGCGACGAGCGCCTCGTATTCGTCGGTGAAACCGGCCGGCAACCCGGTTTCGTCGCCGTCGGCGATCAGCACGACGTGCCGCACCGTGTCGAGCCGGTCGCGCATGCCCGCCCACAACGGCAGGAAGTCGCGGTGCACCAGCACGACGCGCGCGCCCGAATGGTTGAGCGTATACAGCAACTGGTCGGGCGACAGCCGGACATTGGCCGTCATCAGCACCGCGCCCATCATCGGAATCGCGTGGTAGCACTCCAGGTAGCGATGGCTGTCCCAGTCCAGCACCGCGACGACGTCGCCCGCGCCGACGCCGATCGACGACAGTCCGCTCGCGAGTTGCCCGATGCGATGCCGGAACGTCCAGTAATCGTGCCGAACCCGGTCGCCGTACACGATCTCCTGCTCGGGCCGCGTCGCCAGCGGCGCATGAAGCAACTGCTGGATCAGCAGCGGAGACGCATGGCCGGACGGCGCCGGTTCGTCTTGCGGGTATGGATATGACGAATTCATGAATGTCTCCGTGGGCGACCGGTCGCGCCAGTCAAGCGTGCGGCCACGATACCGGACCGGCCGGCTTTCGCGTCCCCCCTGTCCGGGGGGAACGAGCCCCCGTCGAAACCGGCGGCGAGCCGTCCGGACGCGTATCACGGCGATGGGTACGGGATACCCACCCGTTCGGGGAGGCGTTCGCCGCGGAACGGCGTTGTAGGATTCATCGCAGCACGTATCTTTCCTGTGAGATACCCGTCCGCACGACCGGGACATGACCGGAAAGCCAGGTCGCCGCCGCGGAATCGTCGCGACGACTCACGCAGGCGCCCGCCGGCCACGCCCGCCCCATCCGAACCCATTCCCCGAGCAAGGAGCAGCCATGACTTCCGACACGACGCAGACGGACCGCACGCCCGCCGCCGACCCGGCGGAGAACAACGCGTATTTCCCGTCGCCGTATTCGCTGTCGCAGTACACGTCGTCGAAGACCGACTTCGACGGCGCCGATTACCCGAATCCGTACACCGGCGGCAAGTGGAAGGTTCTGATGATCGCGACCGACGAGCGCTACATCCTGATGACGAACGGCAAGATGTTCTCGACCGGCAACCATCCGGTCGAGATGCTGCTGCCGATGCATCACATGGACAAGGCCGGCTTCGAGATCGACATCGCGACGCTGTCGGGCAATCCGGCCAAGCTCGAACTCTGGGCGATGCCGAACGATGACGAGGCCGTGCAGAGCACCTACCGCAAGTACCTGCCGAAGCTGAAGACGCCGCTCAAGCTGTCCGACGTGCTCGACCAGCATCCGGGCGCCGATTCGCCGTATATCGCGGTGTTCATTCCCGGCGGCCACGGCGTGCTCGCCGGCATTCCGCACAGCAAGGACGTCAAGCGCACGCTGCGCTGGGCGCTCGACCACGACCGGCACATCATCACGCTGTGCCACGGGCCCGCATGCCTGCTGTCGGCCGCCGTCGACGAAGATCCCCGGGAGTACCCGTTCAAGGACTACGAGATCTGCGTGTTTCCGGATGCGCTCGATACCGGGCCAAACCTCGACATCGGCTACATGCCGGGCCCACTGCCGTGGCTCGTCGCGCAGAGCCTCGAAAAGCTCGGCGCGCGCGTGCTGAACAAGGACATGACCGGGCGCTGCCATCAGGACCGAAAACTGATCACGGGCGACAGCCCGCTCGCGTCGAACGGCATCGGCAAGCTCGCGGCCGCCGCGCTGCTGAAGGAAGTCGGGCACTGACGGTCGGTCCGCGCCCCTGCGATGTTCTGCCGGGGCGTGGCCGCGGCGCGGCACGGTACCGCTTACTCCCGCGTCCAACCGTTTTCGTAAAGCTTGCCGGCCAGCACGCCGAGGCGCGACGCAAGAATGTAGTTCTCACCGTCCTCGATGAGCGCCGAACGCACGTCGCGGAACAGCTTCTCGATCGGGAATTCGCGCGTGGTGCCGTTGCCGCCGAACAGCTGGAACGCCTCGTGCGTGATCTTCATCGCTTCCTCGGTCACGCTCACCTTTGCCTGGGCTGTCGCGTACGGATGACTCTGCGGCGACATCCGCGAGAACGCGAGACTGCGGCGTGCGATCGCGCGCGCCATCTCGAGCCGGCGCAGCATCTCCCCGATGCGCAGATGCGTCATCTGGTGATCCATCAGTAGCGCGCCGCCCTGTTTGCGCTCGTGGCAGTACGCGAGCGCCAGTTCGAACGCGGCCCGCGCCGCGCCGACGAACACCTGGCACATGTGCGTGCCCGCATACGACCACGTCGACGCGAGGTTGCCGAGATAGTCGTCCTTCAGCGCGACCGCGAAGCGCTTCGGCACCTTCACGTTGTCGAAATAGATCTCGCCTTGCGGCAGCGAGCGCTGGCCGATTTTGTCGAGCGGCTTGCCTCGCGATACGCCGGGCAGATCGAGCGGCAGGATCATCGCGATGCCGTTCGTGAACGCGCTGCGCTCGCCTTCGCCGTAGAAGCCGTCGCCGTAGTCGGCCGCCATGTACGCAAGCGCGACCTGCGCGACCGAGCCGTTCGAGATCCACGCCGAGCTTTGCCCGTTGATCACGATCTCGTCGGCGCCGACCTTCGCGGTCACGTTGCCGACCGGCTGCCGGCCGCTCCCGGCGAGTTCCTGCCGATACAGGATCGCCGCGTCCGACCCGCGATCGGGCTGCGTGTTCATCCAGCAGCCGACCTTGCCCGCGCACATCTCGACCAGTTCCGCGTTGCCGACCGTATGCGCCATCATCAGCGGCATGGTGGCCGCGCCGATCGACACGGCGAGGCCCGAATCGCCCCAGCCGAGCTCCTCCCCGATCAGCGACTCGATGCGCACGGCCGTCTCCGGCGGAAACTGCGCGATCAGTTGCGGATCGAGCCCGAGCTTCGCGCTCTCGACGATCGCGGCCCAATACGGCGAGCCCGGGGCGATCACGTCCTCCGCCGTCATCCGGTCGAGCTCGCGGCCGATCGGCCGCAGCACGTCGCGCGCAAAACGATGAACCGTGTGCTGGATTGCACTTTCCTCTTCGCTCAGCGGCGTCTCGAAGCCGGTCAAGCCGACCACGGGCAGCGCCGCGGACTTGTTCAGACGAATCATCTCCGTTCTCCTCCTGGACTCGAATCATGTCGACCTGGCAGCGGACGCGCCCGGCCGTCCCACATCTAGTAATACATACCAAACATAGGTCATCATGACAAACACAGGAAGCAAAAAAAAGACAGGGTATTCCCCTGTCTCCGTTCGCGTGGCCGCTACCGGCTCGCGCGACTACTTGCCGGCAGGAACGGCCAGCGTGCCGTAGGCGATCGCGCGCGACGTCGCCGCGAAATACGCGTCGAGCGCCTGCGTGTGCCGCCCGATGGTGCCGTACTGCATCGCGAGGCCGTCGGCCAGCGCGATCAGCATCGTGGCCGCATGCCGGCTGTCGGCCGCGCTGAAGGTGGGCGTGAGCGCGCGCACCAGTTGCGTGAGGTCGCGCGTGAGCGCCGAATACCATTCCTCGCACAGCTTCAGGCATTCGGCATCGGTGGCCGCGAACGACAGAAAATGCCGGAACAATGCGTTGTACTTCGCATCCTTCGCATCGGCGATCGAGCGCACGATGATCTCTTCGAACACGTCTCGCGGCGACGCTTCGCTGCTCATCGCGCGCTTCATGTCGTCGAGATATGCTTCGATGACCGGCTCGATGACGGCCCGCAATACGGCGATGCGTGTCGGGAAGTAGTACTGCAGATTGCTGACGCTGATGCCCGCAGCAGCCGCAACCGCGCGCTGCGAGAATTCGAGCGGCCCGCCTTCCAGCAGCAGCTTGCGTGCGACGCGAATGATCGTGTTGCGCGTGCGCAGGCCCTGCGCCCGCAGGCCCTCGGTGTTGCCGGCCGCGGCGGCGGGAGTCGAAGTGCGCCGCTTTCTCGTGCTACGCGGCTCGTTGGACACTGTCATCGTGTTCGTCGTGAAGGTGGCGTTTCGGCTTCGTCGAATGGATGCTCCGTGCCTGACGGAGCGCCAACGACTATACCCGATGCGCGCTGCATTTTCCATCGAGCCGCCCGTCCGTCGGGCGGCCCGGCCGTATGCACGTTTGCGTGTCGCTACGATCGCATGCGCCGCTACACCGGCCGCACCTTGCGGTTCACGCGTTCGTCGAGCAGGTTCGCGACGCCGAGCATCGCGGTCATCGCACACCATCGCAACGGCTCGGGCGGCACCGACGGCGTCTTGTGCGTCAACGCGTCGAGCAGCGGCGATCGTCCATCGTGAATGCGCTCGGCCAGCACGCGCCCGATCAGCGATTGCGTGCCGACGCCATGCCCCGAACACCCGGCCGTGTAAAACACGTTTCCATGCGCGCCGGTCGCGCCCACCACCGGCAACGCATCGCTCGCAAACGAGATGTAGCCGCTCCAGCACGCGCGCACCGGCACGTTGCCGAGTTGCGGAAAGCGCGTGTGCAGCGCCTTCAGCAGCGCGCGATACGCGTCGTCGTCCGGCACGTTCGGCGTCTGCGAGCCGTATACGTAATGCAGCCGCTTGGTCGTCAGCAGCAGCGTGTTGCGCGCGGTCAGGCGATGGCTCTCCATCGTCAAGTGCGACGTGACGATGCCCTCGCGATTCGGCCAGCCGAGCGCCGCGAGCTGCGCGTCGGACAGCGGCTCGGTTTCGAGCGCCGACACGCGCAGCGGCATCACCTTGTCGCCGAGCAGCCCGAGCTGCGGGGTGTACGCATTGGTAGCGAGCACCAGCACCGGCGCACTCGCGCTGCCGCGTGCGGTGCGCACGCGCACCGTCTCGCCCGTGTCGAAATCGAGCAGCGCGGTGTTCTCGTAAAGCTTCACGCCGGCCGCGAGCGCCGCGCGCCGCAAGCCCGTCACGTACTTGCCCGGATCGAGCGTGCCGCCGCCCGGCACGTATGCGCCGAACAGGAAAGCCGGCGGAATGCCGCGTTCGCGCATCGCCGCGCGATCGAGAAACTGCGCGGGCGAGCCGAGTTCGATGCCCGTTGCCATGCTCTCGCGCAAGCGCTTCTCCTGCGACGGATGCACGCCCGCGCGAATGATGCCCGACGCGCGGTAGTCGCAGTCGATCGCGTATTCGGCGAGCTTGCGTTCGACGTACGCGACGCCTTCGTCGTAGAAGTCGACGATCCGCTTCGCCTGCTCGTGGCCGACCCGCTTGAGAAACAGCTCGTATTCGAGGCCCTGGCCGCCGGCGAGATAGCCGGCGTTGCGTCCGCTCGCGCCGAAGCCCGCGAATTCGCGTTCGAGCACGACGACGCTCGCGCCGCGCGCCGCCAGCTCCAGCGCGGTGGACAGGCCGGCGAAGCCCGCGCCGACGATGATCACGTCCGCCTGCATGTCGCCTTCGAGCGGCGGCTGCGCACGCTCGGGCACGTCGATCCAGCCGCCGACCGGACGATACTTCTGCAACGCGGCGTCGGCGCGCATTTCCTCGCCCCAGCGCGCGAGCGGCCCGGCCGCGTCGGCGCCCGCCGTCTGCATCGCCGCGGCCGCGCCGACCCCGCCCGATGCCTGTCGCGTCGTCTGCCCTGCCTGCGCTCCCTGCCCGAGCGCCATCGCGCCGTGTGCGTCGCTCATGTCCGCCTCCGTCAGTCCCTGCTGAGAATGTGAATCGCCAACGCGGCCTCTTCGACGCCCTGCAAGCCGCCGCCGTTCTCCTGGATCGCATGACGCGCGCCGTCCACCTGCCGTGCGCCGGCTTCGCCGCGCAACTGCGTGACCAGCTCGTACAACTGCCCGATGCCGGTCGCGCCGAGCGGATGGCCCTTCGATTCGAGGCCGCCCGACGGGTTGATCGGGATGCGCCCGCCGAGCGTGAACTCGCCGCGCTCGGCGGCCGGACCGCCTTCGCCGAGCGGCACGAAGCCCAGGTTCTCGGCCTGGATGATTTCGCCCATCGCCGATGCGTCGTGCACTTCGGCCACGTCCATGTCTTCCGGCCCCACGCCGGCCTGCTCGTACGCCTGCAACGCGGCGAGCCGGCCGATGTGCTTGTGCGGCTCGTCGATGCGCCGTCGCGTGAAGCTGCGGATCACGCTCGCGGCGATCCGGATGCAGCGGCTGCGATCGGCGCCGATGCGTTCCAGCCCTTCCTCCGTGCACAGGATCGCGGCCGCCGCGCCGTCCGACAGCGGCGCGCACATCGGCAGCGTGATCGGGTACGTGATCGGCGCGGCCGCCAGCACCTCGTCGATCGTGAACGGCTGGCGGAACTGCGAATACGGGTTGTGCACCGAATGCCCGTGGTTCTTCGCCGACACGGCGGCGATCTGCCGCTGCGTCGTGCCGTACGTATGCATGTGGTGCCGGCACATCGCCGCGTAGATCTTCATGAAGCGGCTGTACGGGCGCTCGGACTCCGAGCCGGGCGGCGGCTCGATCCCTTCGCCGAGCCGCGCGAGCGTCGCGAAATTCTCGTCGACGCGCGACACGTCCCAGCCGGCGTCGAACAGCGCGAACGATTTCGCCTTGTCCGCGACGTTCATCTTTTCCGCGCCGAGCGCGAGCGCGACGTCGCACGCGCCCGACTGCAACTGCCGCACCGCGAGGTGCACGGCCGTACTGCCGGATGCGCATGCATTCTCGACGTTGAACACCGGAATGCCTTCGAGGCCGATCTTGCTGAACACGACCTGGCCGGGAATCGACAGTTGCCCCTGCAGCGGGCCGTTGGTGATGCCGGCGTAGAACGCAGCGCGGATCGCATCGGCGTGGCAGCCGGCGTCGCGCAACGCGCGTTGCAGCGCCTCTCTCGCCAGATCGTCGAGGCTGCGGTCGAGATGCCGGCCGAACACGGTCATCGCGATGCCAGCGATGTATATTTTGCTCATCGTATGGAATCCGTAATAAGCAGGCTCAGATCCTGCGTTGCTGGCCTTGCCAGTACTGTTCGCGCAGGTCCTTCTTCAGCACCTTGCCGGCCGTGCTGCGCGGCAATGCGGCGACGAAATCCACGCTCTTGGGCGCCTTCACCGAGCCGAGCTTCTCCTTGCACAGCGCGACGAGTTCTTCCGCGCTCACCTGCTGCCCGGCGTTGAGCTCGACCACGGCCTTCACGGCTTCGCCCCATTTGTCGTCGGGCACGCCGATCACCGCGCAGTCCTGCACGGCCGGATGCGCCCAGATCACCTGCTCGATCTCGCTCGGATAGACGTTGAAGCCGCCGCTGATGATCATGTCCTTCTTGCGGTCGGTGATGTGCAGATAGCCGTCGCGATCGAGGTGGCCGATGTCGCCGGTGTGCAGCCAGCCGTCGACGATCGTCTCGGCCGTCTTGTCCGGCGCGCGGTAGTAGCCTTTCATCACGAGGTCGCCGCGTACGCAGATCTCGCCGGTCTCGCCCTGCTTCAGCACGTCGCCGCGCTCGCCGACGATCTCGACGCGCACCAGAGGATTGGGGCGGCCGACCGACGCGAGCCGCGTGTCGGATGCGAGCTTGCCGTCGACGAAATGCTCGGCGGGCGTCAGGTAAGAGATCGACGCGGGCGCCTCGGTCTGCCCATAGCCGCCCGTCATCACCGGGCCGAACACGTCGATCGCGCGCTTGAGCTTCTCGACCGACATCGGTGCGGCGCCGTACAGGAAGTAGCGCAGCGACGAGAAATCGACCTGCTCGATGCCGGGGATGTCGAGCAGCCGGTAGATCACGGTCGGCGGCAGAAAGAACTCGGTCACGCGGTGCTTGACGATCGCGCCGAGCAGTAGCGCCGGGTCCGGCTTCGGCAGCACGACCACCGTGCCGCCGCGCGCGGTGCACGGCAGCGACATCATGCCGGCCGTGTGCGTCATCGGCGCCGCGGCGAGATTGACCGGGCGCGCATCGTCGTACGTCATCGCGATCATGAATTGCGCGAAGTACGTCTGCAGCGAACGATGCGTGTTCATCACGCCCTTCGGCGCACCCGTCGTGCCGCCCGTGGCCGACAGCGCGACGACGTCGTCCATCGCGTAATCGACGGCCGGCGGCGTCGCCGGCTGGCGCTCGCTCCATGCGGCCAGCGACGGCGCCCACGGCAGGTCGGCGTCGAGGCACACCCACAGCCGGACCTTCGGCAGGCTCGGCCGCAGCGCGTCGATCGCGGCCGCGAACGCGTGATGGAAGAACAGCACCTCGCAGTCGAACGCGTCGAGCACGTACTGATTCTCGGCCACCGCGTTGCGGCCGTTCACCGGGATGTACGCGAGCCCGGCGCGCCACATCCCGAGCGCGCAGCTCCAGCCGATCACGTCGTTGTCGGCCCACACCGCCGCCTTCGCCTCCTTCGCGAAGCCGGCGGCGAGCAGCCCGTTGGCGATGCGGCACGACAGCTCGCCGATCTCCTGGAACGTGTAGTCGCGATCGCCCTGGATGTACGCGATGCCGTCGGGATTGAGGCGCCAGCCGCGGTCGTAGAAATCGATAATGGCCATGTCACAAGTTCCGTTGGGTCTGGTCCGGTGCGGCGGCGGCCGTCACAGTTGCGTGACCGTGGCGCGCGCGAGCCCGCGCTGTTCGAGGAAGCCGAGCAGGTAGCGATGGCCGAATGCCTTCGAGCCGGACGCGAAGCCCGTGCGCGCGGTATCGCCGTCGAGCAGCTTGAGCACGCCGGCTGCGTGAATCGCACCCGTCGAGATGTACGGCGTGACGCCGTGCACCGTCGCGCGCACCGCCGCGAGCTGGCCGCGGCCGACCGCGAAGTCGACGCTGCGCTGGATCGTCGTGCGCTCGCGCGGCGGCATCGTCGGCGTGGTTGACGCGACGACCTGCTTCAGCACTTCGTCCTGCTGTTCGCGCGGCAGGTGCTTGTATTCGGCTTCCCATTTCTGCCCGAACTGGTGCACCAGCTTCATCACGTTGTTGTCGTAGAAGCCTACGCACGAGATGCAACTGCGCACGCGCGCATCGTGCTCGAAATAGACGGGCAGCGACGTGCCGCCCCACGGCAGGCAGAACACCGGCTGCATCAGCTCGGGCGTCGCGACGGTGAACGATGCATCCGCGGCGTGCGGCACGAGCGCCTTCTCCCACAGGTAGCAGGACTCGTGGCGCGCGCCGTCGAAGATCGTCGCGGTGGAGCCGATGCTCACGCCGGCCGCGCCGCGCGGCCCGCGCGTCAGCGTGGCCGTCTCCAGTGCATCGATGCCCGGCGTTTCGAGCGCGAGCTCGGCGGCGATCTCGGCGAACGTGTACATGTACGCGTTCGACGACGACACCAGCAGGCCGGCCTGGCGGTACTGCTCGCCGAACTGGTCGCGCACCGCGCGGATATACGACTGTTCGCCGGTCGTATCGAGGTGGTGACAGCCGGCCTTCAGCGCGGCCTCGACGCCGACGAGCCCGAAGCTCGAGAACGGCCCGACCGTGTTGCACACCACCTTCGCACCGCGGAAAGCCTTCACGAGCGCATCGACGTCGTGCTCCGCTTCGATGATTTCGTATTGCGCGGATTCGAGCCGCACGACGCGCTGCGCCATCATTTCCTTCGCGCGGCCCGCATTGCGCGCGACCGCCGTGAACGCGATGTTCTGGTCGATCAGCCAATCCATGATCAACATGCCGGTGTAACCGCTTGCGCCATAAACGACGACGGGGTGCTTGGCCATGCTTGTCTCCTGAAACGTGAATTGTCGAGAACCGGTTCGGTTCAAACTCTGGTACTGCTGATGCGTATCCGGCGTGTTCTTTTGTAGAACACATTACCAATTTTAGGTCACTATGACAAAGTAAGGGATAAAGAAAAAGGCAGGGTATTCCCGGCCCTGACGCGTTTCGCGCATCACTTCGCCGCTCCGTCCGGCGCCAGGCCGGCCAGATAGTGCGCAACCGCACGCGTGTCGTCGCCCGACAACGTCGCGGCCAACGCGTTCATCGCGCCAGTCGGATCGTGCCGCTCGCCCGAGCGGAACGCCGCCAGTTGCGTCTCCAGGTAAAGCTGCCCCTGGCCAGCGAGGCGCGGCGCCGGATCCTTGCCTGTCAGCGCCGAGCCGTGACACGCACGGCAGCTTCGCGCCTCCACGAGCGCCATTCCCCGCTTGTCGAGCGCCGCGTCGGCCGGCACGGCCTCGTTACGCGCCGGCGCCTGTCGCGCGAAATAGGTCGCCAGCGCGTCGATCTTCGCGTCGTCGAGTTCGCGCGAAAGCGGCCCCATGTATGCGTTGCGGCGCTGGTCCGCGGCGAACGCGCGCAGTTGCGCGGCGATATACGTGGCCGGCTGGCCGGACAGCGACGGATACCACGCGTTCCGCGACTGCCCTTGCGCGCCGTGGCAGAAGACGCACGTCTCCTGCAGCTGCGACCACGCGCCGCCGTTGGCCTTGTCGGCTTCGCCGATCGCGGCCAGCGCTTTCTGGTAACGCATGCCGTCGACGAGATCCGGCCCGTACAGCACGCCTGCCGCCATCCCGCCCGCCAGCACCAGCGCGGCGCCGATCATCCAGGTTCGTTTCATTCAGGCCTCCCCGCCGCGGCCGGCCAGCTTGCCGAGCGCCTGCAGCGCCGCGCGGTGTCCGGAGCGCACCGCGCCGTCCATCGCACCGGCCCACAGGTCGGCCGTCTCGGTGCCCGACCAGATCAGCCGGCCGGCCGCCGGGCGCAGGAACCTGCCCCATTTCGTCCAGAAGCCGGGCGGCAACGGATGGATGCACTGCAGCGTCCACGGATCGACGCGGCCCCAGTCGTAGTCGTGGAACTGCGTCGGGTGCAGCGCCTTGTCGCCGAGCGCGCGCGCGAAGATGGCCGACAGCGTCCGTTCGGCGGCCTTCGGCTCGGCCGGCAGCGCGCCCGGCGCGACGAACGCGGCGAGCACGCCGACCGCGCCGTCCGGCGGCGAGTTGTCGTACGCCATGAACACCGGGCCGCCGACCTCGAAGATCTGTCCGTTGTAGCCGTCGTCGCGCCAGAACGGCCGGTCGTACACGTGCACGGTCTTGCGCATCGGCGCATTCGCCGGCCAGTTCCGCTGCAACTGCGCGCGGCCGTCCGGCAGCGGCGGATCGAACGCGATCTGCTGGCACAGCGCCGGATTGAGCGCGACGATCACGCGCCGCGCGCGCAGCACGCCGCGATCGGTCTGCACGTCGACGACGTCACGGTCCCAGCCCGAGATCTTGCGCACCGGGCAGGACAGTTGCACCTTCGCGCCGAGTTCGCTCGCCATCCGGAAGCTCAATACCTGCGAGCCGCCGACGAAGCGCGTTTCCTGTGCGCCGCCCTTGGTCGATTCGAGCTTCGCGTAATCGCAATCGGCGCTGTTGATCATCGACAGGTAGTGCAGCAGCCCGAGCTGCGCCGGCGCGCCGCCGAGCGACAGTTTCGCCGCGAGGCCGAGGAAGTAGCCGTCTTCATAGGTCACACCCTGCTTGAGCAGCCACTCGCCGTAGGTCAGCTTGTCGAGCTCCGCCGCGTGCTGCGCGGTCCACGGTTCGCGGGACGGCACGCCGCGCGCGAGTGCGCCGAGCTTCGCGCCGAGCGCGTCGTCGCCGCCCGAGCCGCCGTGGAAATCCTGGGCGACGCGCGCGTCGCCGGCCAGCACGACGGTCTTGCCCGCGTAATACGTCGGAAACGTATCGACGCCCAGTTCGCGGGCGAGATCGGCAATCGCCGTCTGCCCCGGGCCGATCCACTGGCCGCCGGCTTCGGACACCACGCCGTGCCCGAGGTCGTGGTTGTAGGTCCGCCCGCCGACGCGATCGCGCGCCTCGACCACGACGAACGATTCGCATCCGGCGCGCTTCAGGTCGCGCGCGGCGGTCAGGCCCGCGAGCCCGGCGCCGATGATGACGACATCGAACACGCCGCGATCCGCGGATGTCGATGCCGACGCCGTGCCTTCGGCGAACGACACCTCGCCGGCGGCGAGCGACGCGGCCCCCGCGGCCGCGACGCGCAATATTTGCCGCCGGGCCTTCATGTCCGGCTTGTCCTTGCGTTTCATTCCGAGTGCTCCATGCTTCCTCGTTTTTCTCGACGAATTCAATTCACGGCGCGGCCAGCACGCCGTCGTGCGAAAACAGCACCGGCTTGCCGCGCGTATCGATCAGCGCGGCGGTGAGCGTCGCGCGATCCGCGCGCTGCACGACGTCGAACGGGCCGCCGGCCACGCGCTGCGTCAGCACGAGGCCGTCCAGCCCGACGCCGGTCAGCCCGCCGCCGGTCGCGACGAGATCGGTGATCGAGCTGCGCGTGCCGGTGTGCTGTGCGGTCCACGTCGCGCCGCCGTCGCGGCTCTCGAACAGGCTGCCGAGCAGCCCGCCGACCACGATCCGGCCGTCCGGCATCGCGACGCCCGACCACAACGTGCCCTTGCCGCCCGTCGGCAGATAGGTCCAGTTCGCGCCGCCGTCGGCCGACTTCAGCACCATCCCCTGTTCGGACACGATGTAAAGCGCGTGTGCGGCGTCGGCGAACACGTGATAGAGATTGCGGTCGGCCTTGCCGCCGCCCGGCGGCTTCGGCAGCGTCGTGCGCGCCCACGTCTTGCCGCCGTCGTGCGTCTGCAGCATCAGCGACCACAGGCCGACGGCAATGCCGTCGCTCGCATTCGTGAACAGCACCGAGAACAGCGGCTGGTCGACCGACGTATCGAGCCGCTGCGTGGCCCACGTTTCGCCGCCGTCGTCGGTCGCGAGAATCGCGCCCCACTGGCCGACGGCCCAGCCGTGCTTCGCATCCGCGAACGACACGGTCGACAGCGTCGCCGCTACCGGCACGCGTTGCGCCTGCCGCCAGGTCTTGCCGTCGTCGTCGGACAGCAGCACGATGCCGTGCTCGCCGACCGCGACGATCCGCGATCCGGCGCGCGCCGCATCCATCAGCATCCGGTGCGTCGGCGCGGCCCACGCATGCGCGGGCTTCGCGGCCCAGGCCGCCACCGTGCCGTCCTGCGGTTGCGCGAAGGCCGCCGCGGCGGCGCACAGCGCGGTACAGGCAACGAGCGTCTTGATCATGGATGAACCTCCGTAGTGGTGGTGTGCGCGGGCATCAGTGGCTGAACAGCACCGACCAGCCCGCATGCGCGACGCCGAGCGCGATGACGGCGGGCTTGTCGGCACCCTGCGCGGCCGCCGCCTGACGGCCGGCGTCGCCGTCGTTCGACGACGGGGCCACGGCCGGCTCGTCGAAAGCGGCGTGGCGCACGCTGAGTCGTTGCGCGTCGGTCGCGAACGCGTGGGCCGGCGCCGGCTGTCGCGCTTCATGGAAGCGTGCAAACGCTGCCGCCGCCAAGCAAAGCACGCCGCAAATAGCGAGGGTCTTGACCATGACTGAATCTCCGTCGGAATGTGGGTCGGCGTCAGTGGCTGAACAGGCCCGGTGCGCGGGCCGGCTTGCGGCGCGGAAACCAGCGTTCGAGCACCGACGCGAGCGCGGGCAGCGCGGTCATCGCCATCACCAGGTTCACGATGAACATGAACGCGAGCAGCTTGCCCATGTCGGCCTGGAACTTGAGCGCCGAGAAGCTCCACGTCGCGACGCCGATCGCCAGCGTGATCGCGGTGAAGATCGTGGCCACGCCCACTTCGAGCATCGCGTGCTGCACGGCCTTCACGATGTCCTGCCCGCCCGCGAGATGCACCTGCAGCCGGTTATAGATGTAGAACGCGTAATCGACGCCGATACCCACCGCCAGCACCATCACCGGCAACGTCGCGACCGTCAGCCCGATCTGCAGCTCCTTCATGAACCAGTAGCCGATGAAGGTCGCGACCGACAGCGGCACGCAGCACGCGAGCATCGCGCGCCAGTCGCGGTAGGCCAGGAACACGAGCACCAGGATCGCCGCATACACGTAGAGCATCATCGGCAACTCGCTCTTCTCGACTTCGTCGTTCGTCGCGGCGAGCACGCCCGCGTTGCCCGCGGCCAGCCGCACCGTGATGCCCGGGAACGGATGCGACGCGCGGTATTGCTTCACGTCGTCGAGGATGCGGTTGATCGTTGTCGCCTTGTGATCGGTCAGGAACAGGTGCACGGCCGTCATCCCGCAGTCGCGGCTCATGAAGCCCTTCAGGCGCGACACGTCGACCGACACCGCGCCGTAGTTCTCGGCAGCGATCGGCACGACGTTCATCTTCGGGAAATCCTCGTTGTAGCCCTGGTTGTACGCGCGCAGCATCGCCGAGTACGACTGCACCGACACGACGCCCGGCTCGGTCTTCATCGCGGCCGAAAAGTCGTCCTCGTACAGGCCGACTGCCGGGTTGTCGCACGCGTTGCCGGTCGATTCGATCGCCACCGTCAGCCAGTCGAGACCCATGTCGTAGTTGCCGGCGATCGACGTCGCGTCGCGGTTGAAGCGCGCGTCCGCGCGCAACTCCGGCGCGCCCGGCTGCAGCGTGCCGATCACGCGATCGCGGCTTTGCCACGCGGCGAGCGCGAAGATCGCCACCGTCAGCGCGACCGTGACGCCCGCGTACTTCGGCTCCGCCACGCGGGCGAGCACGCGCAGCGGCTTCGCACGCTGCTGTGCGCGCTTCAGCGAATTGTCCGCGTAGGTTTTCGTGAAGTTGAAGCACGATGCCGCGACGGGCAGCAGGATCAGGTTCGTCACGATCTTGTACGCGACGCCGAGCGATGCGGTGATCGCCAGCTCGCGCACCATCGGGATCGGGATCAGCAACAGCGTGATGAACGACACGAACGCGGTAATCAGCGCGAGCACGCCCGGGATCAGCAGGCCGCTGAAGCTGTGGCGCGCGGCATCGAACGAACTCTGCCCGTGCGCGATCTCGCGGACGATGAAGTTCACCTGCTGCACGCCATGCGACACGCCAATCGCGAACACGAGGAACGGCACGAGCACTGCGAGCGGATCGAGGCCGAAGCCGAGCAGCTTCAGGGTGCCGAACTGCCACACGAGCGACGTGAGCGAGCACGCGACCAGCAGCACCGTGAAGCGCACCGAATGGCAGTACCAGTACACCGCGAGCGTGGTCAGCAGCAGCGCGACCGCGCAGAAGCCGAGCACGGCCGTCGCGCCGTCGGCGATATCGCCGATCTGCTTCGCGAAACCGATGATCTGGATCTCGTAGCCGGTATCCTCGAACGGCTTGCGGATCTTGTCTTCGAGCAGATGATTGAACGCGACGTAGTCGAGCACCTTGCCGGCGCTGTCGCGCTCGTTCAGCTCGGCCGTGATCATCGCGCTGTCCTCGCCGTGCGACACGAGGGTGCCGACGTAGCCGCCGAGCGTCGTCGCCCGGCGCACCCGCGCGACGATGTCGGGCGTCAACTGGTCGGGCGTGACCGTGCCGGGGATGATCGGTTCGGCGCGAAACCCTTCGTCGGTCACTTCGTTGACGAACGCGTTCGGCGTCCACAACGAGCGCACGCCGATCCGGTCGACGTTCGGCAGGTACGTGACGGCCTGCGTGACGTCGTACAGCCGCGTCAGCCCCTGCTTCGACCAGATCGAGCCGTGCTTCGCGCGCACGACCACCGTGATCCGGTTCGCGCCGAGCAGGTCGTTCCGGTATTGCTGGAACGTGCGGATGTACTCGTGCCCGATCGGCATCTGCTTCTCGAACCCGGCATCCATGCGCAGTTGCACGGCGAACACGGCCATCGCGACCGTGAACAACGCGATCGCCGCGAGCACGATCGCGCGGTGACCGAAGAAAAGCCTTTCCAGGCGACTGACCAGACGATTGAGCACGACGTTACCCCTTCATGTATTGGGGTGGCCCACCTGCCACCCGCCGCCGTCAGAAATTCCGCGTGACGAACAAGCCGACGAAATTGCGGTCCGCATAAGGCTGGCCCACCGTGTTGTGACCGCCCCAGAACGAAGTGAAGTTGATGCCGGCCTGCCAGTTCGGCGGGTTCTGGTTGAACAGCACGTAGACGTTCAGCGACTTCGCACCCTGCATGTAGTTCGCTGTGAAGGTCGGCGTGTAGCCGTACAGGCCAGTGCTGAAGGTCACGCCCGGCGTGACCTGCCAGCCGGGAATCAGCGAGCCGTCATAGGTCCAGTTGAAGTCGATCGTCGCGCCCACCGAACTCGACGTACCCTGGCCCATCCCGATCGGATAGCCGGCCGCAGACCCGTTGTTCAGCCACGGCAGGTAGCCGGTTTGCGGCACCTGGGTGACGGTCTGCCCGTCGACCGTGCGCGTCACGCCGCTCGACTTCAGCCCCGGGTAGTAGATCCACGTCAGTTCCCACGTCAGCGCGGCCGAATCGGCGCCGAGCAGCTTCAGGAACGGATACTCGCTGCGCGTGAGCGCGAGCAGCCCGTTGATGTCGTACTGGAACTTCTTCTTGTCGACCCATTGCGGGCAATTCACGCCGGCCACGCCGTTCGTGTTCAGGTCGAGCGGACCGCCCGCGCCGTAGCAGCTCGACAGCGCGACCGCGTCGCGCGGCCGGTACGACAGTTCGGTGCCGATCGCCCACGGGCCGACGCCGAAGTTCGCGCTGACGCCGAACAGCTGGCGCCGGCCGAGATACGACCATTGCTCGGTGCCGTTCGCGAGCGACGCGAGCACCGGCGACTTGTCGGTGTAGTTCAGGTAGTAGAACGCGAAGTTCGCGTCGAACGAGCGCGGCGCATAGTTGAACTTCACGCCGAACTGCGGCCGGTATTTCGCCGGCAGGTTCGTCGTGCTCGGCAGGCCGATGTCGTTGAACGGCGGTCCGGCGTACGCGCCGTTCACGAGCCCGTTCTTGATCGCGTTGAGCGTGTCCTGGTTGCCGGCCGCGCCCGATCCGCCAATCGCGTTCGCGATCGTGCCGGCGCTCGGGCCGGTCACGTTCAGGTTGTTCGTGTTGATCGTGAACGGCTCCGCGCCGCGGCCGAAACCGTTCGTCACCGACCAGTACGAGCCGACCGGCGGATAGCGGTTGCCGTTCCACTGGAACTGGTAGTACGCCTCGGTGCTGAACCCGTGCGACAGGTCGGCCGCCAGGCTCACCATCGGCGCCGGCAGCAGCGCCTGCTTGAGCTGCGAGCCGGGGATCAGCAGCTTCTGCGTGTCGATCGAGTTCGTCGCGTTGATGCCGCTCTGCGCGAACATGCTCTCGCCCCAGTTGATCACCTGGTTGCCGAGCCGCACGTGCGCGTTGCGCCCGCCGATCGTGAAATCCTTCTGCGCCCACAGGTCGAGCAGTTGCGCGTTGTAGACGACCTGCGCGGCCGCCGTGCTCGACAACGGCGTGCGGTTCGTGTTCTTGGCCATGAAGTCGTACATGCCGGTGCCGCGCACCATGAACTTCAGCCCTTCGCTCGGCATCTTCAGCAGCAGCTCGCTGGTCGCGCCGACGTAGGTGCTGAACGGCTGGCCCTTGCGGTAGTTCAGGTCACCGTTGTCCGCATAGCCCCACTGGTTGGTGTTCGCGCCCGCACCGCAGCCGAACGCGTTCGGGTCGCCGGTGAGCGAGCAACTCGGGTTTTTGGTCCGGATGCCGGCGCCCGCCGTCAGGTTCGTCACCCACGAACCCTGCACGGCACCGCCGCCCACCGTGAAGTCGTATGCATATGCGCTCGACGTCGCGGCGCCCGCCATCGCCACCGATACCGTAGCATTCCTGATCAATCTTGCCGGTTCCATGATCCACCTCCGCCCCTGTTCGATGCCGGCGCACGATCGTTGCGCGCGCCGGTCCTTGTATCCGTCAGCCGGTCGTCGTCAACGTTCGCTGACCGAGCGCAGCGATTCCGCCGTGTAGAAATCCTGCTTGAAGCGCGGATCGTCGGCCTGACCGAACCAGCGAATGTCCTTGCCCTGGCCGATCGACGATGCATCGAACACATAGCGGCCGTTGATCATGTCGTACTGCGCGAGCGGCTCGTTGTCGCAGGTGCCGCCGAGTTCCCACACCGGAATCGGGTAGCTTTCCCGCACCTTCCACAGCTTGCCCTGCGCGTCGTAGTCCTCGCCGACGAGCGCGAGCCAGCTGTCTTCGTCGAGATAGAACACCTTCTTCGACGCGACGTGTCGCGCGCTCGGCTTCAGCGTCGCCTCGACGACCCACACGCGATGCGTCTCGTAGCGACGGTTCGCGGCAGCGAGGCCGTCGGGCGTCGCGACGTCGTGCAGCTTGCTCTTGAACCGGTACATGCCAAACGCGTTGTACGGGACGAGCATTTCCTTCTTGCCGACCAGCTTCCAGTTGAACCGGTCGAGCGAGCCGTTGATCATGTTGGCCTCGTCGATCAGGTACTGGTTCTCGAAGCCGATCAGCGGCGCGTCGTGCGTATAGGCCGGCATGCGTCGCACGCGGCGCTGGCCCGGGAAGTAGTAGTAGGTTTCCGAGTCCTTGTTGAAGTACTGCCGCTGGACGAAGGCCTGCCCGGCCAGCGCGGCCGGCGAGTTCATCTGGAAGTAGACGGCGGCGCTCAACTGGTCGACGTCCTGCGGCGATGTCTTGCCGAGCTTGGCCGACGGGAAGAAGAACGTCTGCGGGCCGACCGCGTCGATCCATTCGCTGCCGCCGGGGCGCGGCGAAATACTCGTCGCAACCTGCGCCCATTCGACGCCCTCGCCGCGATAGCGCATCTCGTAGTTCAGGATCGCTTCGATGCCGCTCTTCGGTTGCGGAAACGGCACGCCCGGTAACGCGGCCGATGCGAGGTTTTCGCCGGTCGAATCCAGCTTCGCGGCCGTGAGGTTCGCCTTCGAGTTCTGCTCGGCGGCATCCGGCAACTGGCATTCGCGGTGGGACGGGTAGACGTCCATCCGGTAGCCCTTCTTCTGCTTGATCAGCGCGACCTGGCCGGGCGACAGCTTGTCCGCATACTTGTCGACGTTCGCCGCGTCGATCGAGTAGAGCGGCTTCTCGTTGCGGTGCTTCCAGAAATCGCCGCGCACCTTGCCCCACTCCCAGCCGGCGTCGGGCGACTGCTTGCCCGCATAGGCCGGCACCGCGCCGTCCTTGCTCGCCGAGCGGTCGGCGCCGGCCGGCGTCAGGTCGTCCGCCGCGACGGCGGTGCCGATCGCGACACATGCAGCGGCCGCGATCGCGGACGTGGTCCAGAAACGATGCTTCTTCATCATGGTTCTCCTTCGTGCTCCGCCTTCGCTCGCCCATCCCGGACGAAACGCGTTTGTTTCGATCGTCATCGTCAGCCGACGATGACGTCGCACCCTGATCGAGGCCGGCCGGGGTTCCGTCCGGCCGCCTGCCGCTTGACTGCCATCCCGGTATTTTTCTTCAGTACTGCGATCCATATGGAACGCAGATCCGATGCAAAACCCTCGTGCCTTCCGTCAGCCCTTGCCGGAACCGGCCACCGCCACCGCGCGGATCTCGACGCACAGCCCCGGCAACGCCAGTTGCGTGACACCGACCGCCGTCCACGACGGGTAGCGGTCGGGGAAATACACGTCCTTGACCGCCGCGAAGCCTTCGGTCTCGCGCTGCAGGTCCGTGTGGAAAGTCGTCAGTTCGACGACGTCGGCGAGGCTCGCGCCGGCTTCCTCGAGGATCATCTTCAGGCACTCGAACGCGATCCGCGCCTGCGCCTGCACGCCGTCGGCCGGCTGCATCTGCGCGTCGAGGCCGACCTGGCCCGACACCCAGATCGTGTCGCCGACGCGCGTCGCCGGCGAGAAGTGGTACGCGTCGTACCACGGCTGGAATGCGGCCGGCACGATCGATTGCCGCTTCGGGGTTGCTGTCATGATGCGTTCTCCCGGTTCAGACGAGTTGACGGAAACACGGCGCGCGGAACGGATCGCCGGCCTTCAGCCCGGCGAGTTCCTCGACGAACAGCACGCCGGCCGGCGTGAAACCCGAGCGGCTTTCATCGGGCAGCGGGCTGAACACCGCGTCGTCGCCGAAAAAGCGCAGCACGAGCGTATGGCGATCGGGGAAATCGGCGTCGACCGCGCCGCCGCCGTGCAGCACGCCCGGATGGAGCAGCAGCACGTCGCCCGGCTTCGTTTCCCACGACAGGATGTCGTACGCATCCGGCGCCGCGCGACGCTCGGCCTCGATGTTCGGCAGGCGCGGCCACACGTCGCCGCCGTGGAGCGGGTCGGTCGGATCCTCGGCGTTCTGGAACGTCGTGCCGTCATGCCGCACACCGTGATGCGAGCCGCGTACGATCTCCAGCGCATTGCGCTTCGGTACGTGCTCGAAGCTGATCCACGCGTTGCCGAAATGCATCCCCTGCCACGGCAGGTACGACGTGTCCTGATGCCACGGCGAGCGTGCGCTCTTGCCGCCGCCCTTCATGAACAGCTCCTCGGCGAAGTACCACACGTGCTTCGAGCCCCACAGGTCGGCGAACAGTTGCCCGAACGGCAGCGTGCCGACCAGCGCGTCGAGCCGTTCCTTCGCATACGGGTTCGCGTTGTCGTTGTGCGACTTGTATTCGGTGCCGTCGAGCAGCGTCGTCGCCATCGGGCCCGGATTCTCCATTCCCCAGTCGAACACCGCGCGGCATTGCGCGAGTTGTTCGTCGTCGAGCACCCCTTCGACGAGCACGGCTCCGTCCTCGAAAAACGCCTTTCGTTTCATTGCATCCATCGTCTATCTCCCGATTCGTTCAGCTACCACCGGCGACTCGTGCTTCACTGCCGGCCCATCAGTAGAACATGATGACTATGTTAGGTCATCATGACAAAAATAAAGAAAAGAAAAAGACGGGGTATTCCCTGTTTCGTCTGCATGATCGAACGTCCGTGGCCACCCGCCGCAGGTCCGTCATGACAATCGGCTTTCGGCCTTCATACAAACGCACGACAACGTGCGGCCGACGCGTCTTCGCGCCGTCATCCGCGCACGCGGTCGAACACCGTGTGCGTGATGAAGCCGACCAGCACCGCGTCGGCCAGCGCGTCGGCCGCGCCGTGCGGCTGCATGCCGTCGCACAGCGCGGTCAGGCCGAGCGCCAGCACCGGCGTGGGCAACCGCAGCGACACGCCGGCCCGCGCCGCATACGCGTCGATGCACGCGGCCGCGAGCGCCTGCCGGTCGCGCAGCAACGCGCCGAACCGCGCACGGAACTGTGGATCGCGCGCCGCCTGGAGCTGCGCGTCGACCCACATCAGGCGCGCTGCAGGCTCCGTCGTCCCCCTTCGCCAGTACGCGAGCATCGCGCGCTGCGCATCGTCGTCCGGATCATGCGAACCGACGATCCGCTGCAATGCGGCGGCAGCCGCGTCCCGATCGCGTCGCAGCAGCTCGAACAGCACGTCGGCCTTGCCGCGGAAGTTCGAGTAGAACGCGCCGCGCGTATACCCCGCAGCCGCTGCAATGTCCTCCACGCCCGCGGCCGCATATCCTTTTTCCGCGAAGATCGCGCGCGCCGCGTCGATCAGGCGTTCACGCGTCGCATCGCGCCGCTCGGCGCGAGTCAGGCGAACCGGGGCCATCCGCGCGCTCCGTGATCGCCGCGACCGGATCGGCAACCGGTGCAAACCGTCTTCTCTTCGTCAGTACAGCTATTCATTTCGGATACGACAACACACCGGCATCGGCCCGACTGCGCCCGTTCTCCCGCTCCAGTGCGCAATACGCGTAATAGAGCGCGACGGTCAGGTACGACCAGGTCAGCAGCGCCAGTACGTAGAAATTGAACACGACGTTGGTTTCCTCGCCCGGAATCTTGTAGAAGTCGTAGATGCACGCGATTGCCTGAGCAGCGACGAGCGCAAGCGTCGTCGTCAGCGCATGGAACGCGTGGCCGGCACGCACGAGCCGCCACACGAAACCGGCGAGATAGATCGACATCAGCGTCCACATCGCCACGTAGAAGTACGGCAGCGCGTGCTGCAATACGCCGGCCACGAGCGCGACCGTCCCGAGCGTCGCGAGCACGAACAGCGTCACGTCCTGCCGCATCGACGGCCGGTAGCCGTGCGTAACGGCCATCAGGCCGGCGACCGCGATCACCGGCATCCCGAACCCGCGCGAGAACGCGTCGAGAAAGTGCGAAATGAAGTACGACACCGGCGATTCGGTCGCGAAGAAGATCACGGCGTTGGACGCGGAGATCGTCACGATCCACCACTCGAGGCCGATCAGGAAGTTGCGCTTGCGCACGAACTTGAAGCCGTATACGCCAGTCGTCGCCGCGAGCGTCGCGCTGGAAAGACAAAGGACAAGTGATCTGTGATCCATGGTTCGAACTCCCGAGGTCGATTGCTGCCGTTGATTCACTGCCGGGCGGGGCTGACGCTCGCGAGATAGGTCGCCACCGCCGCCCGATCGTCCGCCGACATCGCCTGCGCGACGCGCTGCATCGTGCCGGTCGCCTCGCTGCGCGAACCCGTCTCGAACGCGTCGAGCTGCGCGAGCAGATAGTCGTAGCCCTGCCCGGCCAGACGCGGGAATTGCGCCTGTCCCGTCAGCCGTGCGCCGTGGCAGGCCGCGCACGCGCCGCCCGTCACCAGTTGCTCGCCTTTCGTGCGCAGCCGCGCATCCGGCTTGAAATAGCGGTTGTCCTGCGGCGCCTGCTTCGCGTAATAGCCGGCCAGACGGGTGATCTCGGCTTCGCTCATCGTCATCGCGAGCGGGCCCATCGTCGGGTTTGCGCGTTGCCCGCCCGCGAATGCGCGAAGCTGCGCGGCCACGTATTGCGCCGGCTGGCCGGCCAGGCTCGGATACGCCTGGCTGAGCGACGTGCCCTTCACGCCATGGCAGCCCATGCACGCGTCGGTCACGCGCGGCCACGGGCCGCCGTCGGCGTCGTCGGCTTGCGCGGCCGTATCGATATGGCGCTGCAGGCGATAGAAGCCGAGCAGCGTCGGGCCATAGAGCGCCAGCAATGCGCCGATCACCACGAGCGCCGCAACGAGCAGCATGCGTTTCTTCATCTTCGCTCTCCTAAGCACGACGCAGCGCATTGAGCACCTGAAGCGCGCTTTGGTGACCGGCGCGCACGGCGCCGTCCATGTAGCCGGCCCAGATGGTCGCGGTCTCGGTGCCCGACCAGATCAGGTTGCCGCACGGCGCGCGCAGCGCGTCGCCATGCGCGCTCCAGAAGCCGGGCGGGATCGCCGACACGCACGTGAGCGTCCACGGGTCGGCGAGCCCCCAGTCGCGATCGTGGTACGACACCGGCGCGCGCGCTTCGTCGCCCCACGCCTGCGCATAGAGATCCACGTGCATCTGCTTCGCGGCCTGCTGATCCGACGGCACCAGCGCGTTCCGGACGAACGCGTTGATCACGCCGATCTCACCGCCCGGCGGCGAATTGTCGTAAGCCCAGAACACCGGCCCGTCGGTCTGGAAGATGTGGCCGTTCAAGCCCTTGTCGCGCCAGAACGGGCGGCGGTAGACCATCGCCGTCTTGCGCGCCGGCGAATGGGCCGGCCATGCGCGCTGCAGCGCGACGCGCTTGTCGGGCAGCGGCGGGTCGAACTGCATCTGGTGGCACAGCGCCGGGTGAAGCGCCATCACGACCTTTTTCGCGCGCACCGTGCCGCGATCGGTTTCCAGCGTCACGACGTTACGATCCCAGCCGACGATCCGCCGCACCGGCGACGACAGCCGCACCTTGTCGCCCAGTTGCTGCGCCATCCGGATACTGAGGAGCTGCGAACCGCCGACGAAGCGGATTTCCTGCGCGCTGTGCTTGATCGAGTCGAGCTGCGCGTAATCGCAGTCGGCGGAGTTGATCATCGACAGGAAGTGCAACAGCCCCATCTTCGCCGGCGCGACGCCGCCCGACAGCGAGATCGACGCGTTCCAGCCCATCCGGTCTTCCGCCTTGATGCCCTGCGTCGCGAGCCAGTCGCCGACCGACAGGCGGTCGAGTTCGCCGGCCTTCGGCGACGTCCACGGCGCACCGGACGGCACGTCGCGCGACAGCCTGCTCAGCTTCGCCGCGACGGCCTCGTCGGTGCCGAAGGTGCCTTCCAGGTCGATTTCGGCGCGCCCGTCGCCGCCGAGAATCACCGTCTTGCCCGCGTAGTAGCTCGGGAACGTGCCGACTTCCAGCTCGCGGGCGAGATCGGCGACCGCCGTCTGGCCCGGGCCGATCCACTGGCCGCCGACTTCGGTCACGAAGCCGCCGCCCACGTCGTAGTTCAGCGTGCGGCCGCCCACGCGGTCGCGCGCCTCGAGCACGACGAAGGATTCGCAGCCCGCGTAGCGCAGGTCGCGCGCGGCCGTCAGGCCGGCCAGCCCGGCGCCGACGATCGCGACATCGAGTACGTCGCCGTCGTGGCCGGCGGCCGGCGCCGCATCGGCCTTCGCCCGCGTGCCGCCGAGTGCAAGACTGCCCGCCGCGACCGACGCGCCCGCGACCTTGAGCCACTGCCTGCGCTGCAGGTCGGCCGCCCCGCTGATGGATGACTTCCTGGACATGATCTGTGATTGACGCCTGCAATGGGCGCGAACGCCGGCCGCCCTGGCGGCAAGCGGCCATCGTTCGCGCGGAATCCGACGACGGGATGCGATCCCGATCCGCTTCACCTGCCACCGCCCGCCTGCCCCTGGCGGGGCGCGCGAATCCGGTTCGCATTCCTGCCTGTACGTGCGCCGTACCGCTCCATACCGATAAGGATTTTCCGGCGCCCTTAATTAGTACACGTTGCAAAAGATAGGTCATGATACATAAAACAGGATTGAAAAAAAAAGACAGGGTATTCCCCTGTCGGGCGGCACATTGCAGCGCTTCTGAAAGGTCGCGGAAAGACGGCGCATGCGACGGCGATCGCGCGGCCTCGCCCGTCTCCGTTCGGTTGCGCGGGCCGTACGGTAGTATGGCGATTCGATGGAACCCCGCTGAATCCGAACGAGTGGCCATGCCCGAATTTCCCTCATCTCCCGGCGCCGGCCAAGGCGCGCAAGCGCTCATCCTCATCGCCGAGGACGAACCCGAGATCGCCGAGATCCTGACCGCCTATTTCGCACGCAACGGCCTGCGCACCGTGCACGCCGCCGACGGCCGCCGCGCGCTCGAACTCCACCTGTCGCTGAAGCCGGACCTCGTGCTGCTCGACGTGCAGATGCCGCACGTCGACGGCTGGAAGGTGCTCGCCGAGATCCGCCACCGCGGCGACACGCCCGTCATCATGCTGACCGCGCTCGACCAGGACATCGACAAGCTGACCGGGCTGCGCATCGGCGCCGACGACTACGTGGTCAAGCCGTTCAACCCCGCCGAAGTCGTCGCGCGCGCGCAGGCGGTGCTGCGCCGGTCGATGGCCGGCTCGCGCCAGGAAGAGCAGCGCGTGCTGCGCGCCGCGCCGTTCGAGATCGATCTCGAGCACCACGAAGCGACGGTCGAAGTCGACGGCGCGCGCCACACGCTCGTGCTGACGCTCACCGAATTCAAGCTGCTCGCGCAACTCGCGCGTGCCCCGCGCCGCGTGTTCAGCCGCGCCGAGCTGATGGCGACCTGCCTTCCGGAAGGCGATGCGCTGGAGCGCACGGTCGACAGCCACGTCAGCAAGCTGCGCAAGAAACTCGACGATCTCGGCGTCGCGGGCGTGCCGGCCAGCGTGCGCGGCGTCGGCTACAAACTGTGGAGCGGCGAGTGAGACTCGATGGCCTGAGCCGCCAGATCGCGCTGACGATGGGCGCGATCGCGTTCGGCGTCACGGTGCTGATCGTCGTGACGGCCTACGCGTTCTACTACCTGCTGTACCAGTACTCGCCGGAGTCGTTCAAGCCGGAAAGCTGGCTCCCGAGCGGGCCGGAGTGGGTGTGGATCACCTCCACCACACTGGTCGGCCTGCTGATCGCGGTCATCGTCGCGATCAACCTGTCGCGCCGCATCCTCGTGCCGCTGAATTCGGTGACGGACAGCATCCGCCGCGTCGCGCGCGGCGATCTCGGCGCGCGCGCGGTCGCCGGCGACCGTTCGTTGAAGGAGGCAGCGCTCCTCGCCGACAACTTCAACGCGCTCGCGAGCGAGCTGCAGCGCGTGACCGACGAGCAAACCTTCTGGAACGCGGCGATCGCGCACGAGCTGCGCACGCCCGTGACCGTGCTGCGCGGCCGGCTGCAGGGGCTCGCCGAAGGCGTGTTCACGCCGAGCGACGCGCTGTACCGCAGCCTGCTCGCGCAGGTCGAAGGGCTGACGCGTCTGATCGAGGATCTGCGCGTGGTCAGCCTCGCCGACAGCGGCCACCTGAGCATCGAGATCCGCGACACCGATCTCGCCGCCGACGTGCGCGCGGTGGTCGACGTGTTCGCGCACGCGCTGCAGGCCGCCGGCCAGCATCCGGAACTCGATCTCGACCCGCGGCGCATGCGCTGCGACCCGGTCCGCATCCGCCAGGCGTTGCTCGCACTGCTGGAGAACGCGCGCCGCCATGCGGCGCCCGGCGCGATCCGGATCCAGACGCGCATCGAGGACGGCATGTGCCGGCTGCGCGTCGAGGACGACGGCCCCGGCATCCCGGCCGCGTTCGCGCCGCACGTGTTCCAGGCGTTCCGGCGCGTCGACGAGTCGCAACCGGGCGGCACCGGCCTCGGGCTCGCCGTCGTCGCGGCGATCGCACATGCGCATCGCGGCGAAGCGCTGTGCGAGCCGACCGGCGCGGGCGGCACGCTGTTCGAGGTGCGGTGGCCCGACGATCTCGTGCCGGCGCCCGACAGCGAGCGCTTCCCGGCGTAACGCGCGAGCCTCGCCGCTGTCGCGCGCGGTTTGCGCCCGACCACCACATTTTGTGCATCGCACGACCAACCCTGAGCAAAAAGTATCGGTTCCCGAACTCTTTTGATGTGGTGATCGCCTCGCCCGCGTCACACCATTGTTCCTGCCGTCATCGGCGGCATTCGAACAAGCAGAATCAAGGAGACACGGGTGAACAAGATGCGAATCGTCGCAGCCGGCGTGCTGCTCGGCGCCTGTCTGCCGGGCGTCGCGGCCGCGCAAACCTGCAAGGTGCCGACCCTCCGCGTGCTCGCGCAGAAGAGCCTCGGCCTGTCGGTGATGGAGAAATCGCTGGCCGACTACGAGAAGAAAAGCGGCACGAAGGTCGAGATCAGCTATTTCGGCGAAAACGACCGCCGCGCGAAATCGCGGCTCGACGCGTCGACTGGCGCGGGTTCCTATCAGATCTACTACGTCGACGAGGCGAACGTCGCCGAATTCGCGTCGGCCAACTGGATCGTGCCGCTCCTCAAGTACTACCCGAAGGACTACGACTACGACGACTTCCTGCCCGGCCGCCGCGCGGTCGCGAGCTACAACGGCGTCGCGTACTTCGCGCCGCTGATCGGCGGCGGCGACTTCCTGTTCTATCGCCGCGACCTGCTCGACGCCGCCCACATCCCGGTGCCGAAGACGCTCGACCAGCTCGTCGCCGCGATCAAGAAGCTGAACGCGCCGCCGAAGCTGTACGGCTGGGTCGCGCGCGGCCAGCGCGGCTCGGGGATGAACGTGTGGCGCTGGTCGCCGTTCATGCTCGGGATGGGCGGCACATGGACCGACAAGGGCGGCCAGCCCGCGTTCAATTCGCCGGGCGCGGTGAAGGCCACGCAGCTCTACAGCGACCTGTTCAAGTACGCGCCGCCGGGCTCGGCGACCTACGACTGGAGCAACGCGCTCGAAGCGTTCCGCTCGGGCAAGGTCGCGTTCATGATCGAATCGACGCCGTTCGCCGACTGGATGGAGGATACGAGCAAGTCGAGCGTGGCCGGCAAGGTCGGCTACACGCGGCCGCCCGCACCGCTGCCGTCGGCCGCGTATGGCCACGGCTTCGCGATCTCGGCGGTCGGCGCGAAGGACGACTGCACGCGGATGGCCGCCGGCCGCTTCATCGCATGGGCGACCAGCAAGGATCAGGAACAGGCGCGGCTGCGCAACGGCGTGTTCAGCGACTACAACCGCTCGAGCACGATCGGCAGCCCGTACTTCAAGCAGCACGTCGCGCCGCAGATCCAGGCCGGGCTGAACGACACGAACCCCGTCACGCAGGTGACGATCTGGCGTACGCCGCAGTGGCCGGATATCGGCGACAACCTCGGCATCGCGCTCGAACAGGTGTTCACCGGCACGCAGACGGATATCCGCGGCACGCTCGACGACGCGGACCAGTACGCGAAGGACGCGCTCGAACATGGCGCTCGCAAATGACGGCGCCGGCGGACGCGCGCTCGGCGTCCGCCCGGCCTCTCCCGCACCGTCGACCCGGCGCGGCCGCGCGCGCCGCGACCGCACGAGTCTGCCGTGGGTGTTCCTCGCGCCGACGCTCACGCTGCTCGCGGTCCTGAGCCTCGTCCCGACGATCGCCGCGATCAACCTCGCGTTGCGCAACCGCGTCCTGCGCTACCCGGACAGCGAATTCGTCGGCCTGCGCAACTTCGTGCGGCTCGCGTCGGACCGGCGCTTCCTGAACGCGATCGAGGTGTCGGTGCTGTGGGAGGTCGTCACGGTCGCGGGCGCGGTGCTGGTCGGCATCGCACTCGCGGTGTTCCTGTTCGAGCGCGTGCACGGCCGCTGGCGCCGCTTCGCGTCGCTGGTGCTGATCATGCCGGTGCTGCTGCCGCGCGTGTCGGCCGCGTTCATCTGGAAGTTCATGTATGCGCCGCTCACCGGCATCCTCAGCTGGCTGCTCGGCGCGCTCGGCGTCGAGCACACCGCGTTTCTCGCCGATCCGCATCTCGCGCTGTATGCGGTCGCGCTCGTCGACGTGTGGCAGTGGGGGCTGTTCTTCGCGGTCGTGATCCTGAAGCTGCTGGAGACGCTGCCGCCCGAGCCGCTCGAAGCCGCGCGGCTCGACTACGCGACGACGTGGCAGGTGCATGCGTACATCGCGCTGCCGATGCTGAAGGCGCCGCTCGTGAGCCTCGTGTTCATCAAGATGGTCGAGTCGCTGCGCTCGTTCGACCTGATCTACGTGATGACCAAGGGCGGCCCGGGCATCGCGACCGAAACGCTCGATCTCTATGCGTACCAGCAGGGCATCGGCCTCGCCGGCAAGGTGTCGTATGCGTCGGGCATGGCCGTGCTGATGATGGTCGCGACCACGCTCGTGTTCACGCTCATCTGGAAGAGGGTCAACAAATGGGACGACTGATGGCCCGGCGCGGTGCCGCCAATGTTTCCACCGCCGCGATCGCCGGCGCGATCCTGCTCGTCGCCGCGTTCCCGCTGTTCTGGGCCGTGCTCAATTCGCTCAAGCATC
This sequence comes from Burkholderia sp. BCC1047, assembly GCF_902833155.1. Taxonomy (NCBI): domain Bacteria; kingdom Pseudomonadati; phylum Pseudomonadota; class Betaproteobacteria; order Burkholderiales; family Burkholderiaceae; genus Burkholderia; species Burkholderia sp. BCC1047. The sequence continues at coordinate 127,139 of NZ_CADFEH010000018.1, forward strand.
TGCTCGACATCGTCACGCCCGTGCCGCGCTTCTTCTTCACGCCGACGCTCGCGAACTACGAACAGGTGCTGTCGAGCCCCGAGGTGCTGATCGGGCTCGGCAACAGCATCGCGATCGTCGGCGCGGCCGTGCTGATCGGCGCGGTGCTCGGCGTGCCGGCCGCGTATGCGATCGCGCGCTACCCCGTACGCGGCAAGCGCGACATCCAGTTCTTCCTGCTGTCGCTGCGCTTCCTGCCGCCCGTCGCGGTCGCGCTGCCGCTGATCGCGATCTGGGTCGATCTCGGGCTGTACGACACGAAGCTGTCGATGATCGTCACGTACCTGCTCGTCACGCTGTCGACCATCACATGGCTGTCGATCCCCGTGTTTCGCCGGCTGCCGCGCGAGATCGAGGAAGCCGCCGCGCTCGACGGCTATGGCCCGTACGCGGTGTTCTGGCACATCGCGCTGCCGGTGTGCGCGAGCACGCTGCTCGGCGGCATCGTGTTCAGCTTCGTGCTGGTGTGGAACGAACTGATGATCGCGCTCGCGCTCACTTCGTCGCGCAGCGCGACGCTGCCGGTGGTCGCGTCCGCGTTCACGTCGCTCGGCCAGGAAGTGCCGTGGGGCGTGATCAACGCGTCGACGGTGCTGCTCGCGCTGCCGCCGCTCATATTCGTCGGCATGCTGAGCCGGCTGCTCAATTCGATCGTCAAGGGAAAATAAGGAGAACACGTTGAAAGCACTCGTCCTCGAACGTACGCGCGAACTCGCGCTGCGCGACATCGACCTGCCGCAGGCGGTCGGCCCCGGCGACGTCCGGATCAAGGTGCATACGGTCGGCGTCTGCGGCAGCGACGTGCATTACTACGTGCACGGCGGGATCGGCCCGTTCCGCGTCGACGCGCCGATGGTGCTCGGCCACGAGGCGTCCGGCACCGTCGTCGAGACCGGCGCCGCCGTCACGCACCTGCACGTCGGCGACCGCGTGTGCATGGAGCCGGGCGTGCCGCGCCTCGATTCGCCCGCGACGCTGCGCGGGCTCTACAACCTCGATCCCGACGTGCGCTTCTGGGCGACGCCGCCCATCCACGGCTGCCTGACGCCGTTCGTCGTGCATCCGGCCGCGTTCACGTACCGGTTGCCCGACAACGTGTCGTTCGCCGAAGGCGCGATCGTCGAGCCGCTGTCGATCGGCCTGCAGGCCGCGAAGAAGGCGGCGATGAAGCCGGGCGATCTCGCGGTCGTGATCGGCGCGGGCACGATCGGCGCGATGACGGCGCTCGCCGCGCTCGCCGGCGGCGCCGCGCGCGTGATACTCGCCGACGTCGTGCCGGACAAGCTCGCGCTGTTCGCCGACAACCCGGCCGTCACGACCGTCGACGTGCGTACGCGGCCGCTGGCCGACGCGGTGGCCGAGGCATCCGGCGGCTGGGGCGCGGACGTCGTGTTCGAGGCGAGCGGCAGCGCGAACGCGTATGCGGGCCTCGTCGACCTGATGTGCCCGGGCGGCTGCGCGGTGCTGATCGGGATGCCGGTCGCGCCGGTGCCGCTCGACGTGGTCGCGCTGCAGGCGAAGGAAGGCCGCATCGAATCGGTATTCCGCTACGCGAACATCTTTCCGCGCGCGCTCGCGCTGATCGCGTCCGGCGCGATCGACGTGAAGCCGTTCATCTCGCGCACGTTCCCGTTTTCCGAAGGCGTGCGCGCGTTCGAGGAAGCGGCGAGCGGACACCCGCGCGACGTCAAGATTCAGATCGAAATGGATTGAGCCATGGCCCGAATCGTCTGCCACGCATTATCGAAGCACTACGACGGCGGCCCCGCCGTGCTGCATCCGCTCGACCTCGAGATCGCCGACGGCGAATTCATCGTGCTGCTCGGCCCGTCCGGCTGCGGCAAGTCGACGATGCTGCGGATGATCGCGGGCCTCGAGGCGATCACCGGCGGCGAGCTCGTGATCGGCGACGCGGTCGTCAACGACCTGCCGTCGCGCGAGCGCAATGTCGCGATGGTGTTCCAGAACTACGCGCTGTATCCGCACATGACGGTGTACGACAACATCGCGTTCGGCCTGCGGCGGCTGAAGGTGCCGGCCGACGAGATCGACCGCCGCGTGCGCGACGTCGCGCGCATCCTGAGCCTCGACGCGCTGCTCGACCGCCGCCCGCGCGCGATGTCGGGCGGCCAGCAGCAGCGCGCGGCGATCGCGCGCGCGATGATCAAGACGCCCGCCGTGTTCCTGTTCGACGAGCCGCTGTCGAACCTCGACGCGAAGCTGCGCACGCAGTTGCGCGGCGACATCAAGCGGCTGCATCGGCAACTGAAGACGACCACGCTGTACGTCACGCACGATCAGCTCGAAGCGATGACGCTCGCCGATCGCGTCGTACTGATGCGCGGCGGCCACATCGAGCAGATCGGCACGCCGGCCGAGCTGTACGGCCAGCCGCACACGGTGTTCGCGGCCGGGTTCGTCGGCACGCCTGCGATGAACTTCGCGGACGGCACGATCGAGCGGGTCGGCGCGAACGTATGGGTCGACTGCAACGGCGCGCGCTGGCCGCTCGCGTCGTCGCGCTTCGCGGGGCTGCAGCACGGCCAGCAGGTCAAGGCCGCGATCCGACCGAATCACCTGCGGCTCGTCGCGGAACGCGATCCGCCCCCGGGCACCCTCGCGCTGACCGGTACGGTCGAGCTCGTCGAGCTGCTCGGCGCCGAGGCCCTCGTCACGCTGGACTGGCACGGCCAGCCGTGCGCGGCCCTCGTGCCGGCCCCGATGGCCCCGGCGCCGGGCGCCGTAGTAGCGTTTCGCTTCGACGAAGAAGCGCTGCATCTGTTCGACGCCGGCACCGAGCGCAACGTCACGCTGCCGGACGCGAATCCGATCGCGCACGCGGTGCCGCCGACGGCCGCGACGCGCGCCACGCCGCCTGCCGCGACGAGCTGGTCGATGTCCCGTCCGTAGCACGCCGGCACGCCCCGACGGAGCACACGATGAACCCGGATCTCGAGATCGTTCCCACCCACCGCGACGAATCGTTCCGCGCGTGGATCCACGACTATCCGCATTCGGTCGCGAAGTGGCACTTCCATCCCGAGTACGAGATTCACCTGATCCAGGCGTCGCGCGGCAAGGTGTTCGTCGGCGACCACATCGGCGATTTCGGGCCCGGCAACCTGATCGTCACCGGGCCGAACCTGCCGCACAACTGGGTCAGCGAGCTCGCCGACGGCGAACGCGTACCGTCGCGCGACGTCGTGCTGCAGTTCTCGCGCGATGCGATCGAGAAGATGGTCGACGCGTTCAGCGAGCTGCAGCCGGTGATCGAGCTGATCGACGACGCGGCGCGCGGCGTGCAGTTTCCCGATCGCGTCGGCCTCGAGGTCGCGCCGCTGATGCTCGAACTCGCTAACGCGCACGGCTGCCGGCGCGTCGAGATCCTGATGTCGCTGTTCGACCGGCTGTCGTCGTGCCGGGAGCGGCGCGTGCTTGCGGGGCCCGGCTACCGCAGCGACGCGCAGCACTACATGTCGTCGACCATCAACCAGGTGCTGTCGTACCTGCAGCAGAACCTGCCCGGCATGCTGCGCGAAACCGACGTCGCCGCGTTCGCCGGCATGAGCGTCAGCACCTTCACGCGGTTTTTCCGGCGTCACACCGGCTCGTCGTTCGTGCGCTACCTGAACCGGCTGCGCATCAACGAGGCGTGCGAGCTGCTGATGTTTTCCGACCTGACGGTGACCGACATCTGCTACCGGGTTGGCTTCAACAACCTGTCGAACTTCAACCGTCAGTTTCTCGCGATGAAGCAGGTGCCGCCGTCGAAGTTCCGCGCGCTGCACCGGCTCAACGAACCGCACGGCCGCGACGACGCGCCGCCCCCGCGACGCGTGCCGCCGCGCGCCCCAGACAGGATGCTTCATACGTGACATATCTCGGCATCGATCTCGGCACGTCCGAGGTCAAGGTTCTGCTCACCGATTCCCGATCGGTCCCCCTCGCGACCGGCTCGGCCACCCTGTCGATCAGCCGGCCGCGTCCGCACTGGTCCGAACAAAGCCCGCAGGCGTGGTGGCACGCGATGCTCGACGCGATCGCGGCGGTGCGCGCCGCGCACCCGGCCGGCTTCGCCGCGCTGCGCGGCATCGCGCTGTCCGGGCAGATGCACGGCGCGACGCTGATCGACCGCGCGGACCAGGTGCTGCGCCCCGCGATCCTGTGGAACGACACGCGCGCGGGCACCGAATGCGTGGAACTCGAGGCGCTGGTGCCGGAATCGCGCGCGATCACCGGCAACATGGCGATGCCCGGCTTCACCGCACCGAAGCTGCTCTGGCTCGCAAAATACGAGCCGGCCGTGTTTCGTGCGGTGCACAAGGTGCTGCTGCCGAAGGACTACCTGATCTGGCGCCTGTCCGGCGAATTCGTGTCCGATATGTCCGACGCGTCGGGCACGCTGTGGCTCGACTGCGCGCGCCGCGACTGGTCCGACCGGATGCTTGCCGCGACCGAGCTGTCGCACGCGCAGATGCCGCGCCTCGTCGAAGGCAACGCGGCCGCCGCGCAGTTGCGCGACGCGCTGCGGCGCGAGTGGGGAATCGCCGGGCCCGTGACGATCGCCGGCGGCGCCGGCGACAACGCGGCGTCCGCGATCGGCATGGGCGTCACGGGCGCCGGCAGCGGCTTCCTGTCGCTCGGCACGTCGGGCGTGCTGTTCGCGGGCAACGACCGCTTCGCGCCGAACCCGGACGCGGCCGTGCACGCGTTCTGCCACTGCGTGGAAGGGCGCTGGCACCAGATGAGCGTGATCCTGTCGGCGGCCGCGAGCCTCGACTGGCTCGCGCGCGCGCACGGCACGACGCCCGGCGTGCTGGCCGCCCGCGCCGAGCACGCCGATCCAGCCCGCGCGCCGCTGTTCCTGCCGTATCTCGGCGGCGAGCGTACGCCGCACAACGACGCGCATGCGCGCGGCGTGTTCTTCGGGCTGTCGAACGAACACGATGCGGACGATCTCGCGTATGCGGTGATGGAAGGCGTCGCGTTCGCGATGGCCGACGGCTACGACGCGCTGCGCGCGGCCGGCACGACGCTCGACGCGGTGTCGTTCATCGGCGGCGGCTCGAAGAGCGCGTTCTGGGCACGGCTGTGCGCGAATGCGACCGGACTCGCGATGCAGCGGCATGCGGATGGCGCGGTCGGCGCGGCACTCGGCGCCGCGCGGCTCGCACGGCTGGCTGCGACGAACGACAGCCTGGAGGAAGTCTGTGTCGCGCCGCCCGTCACGGAGAGGGTCGCGCCCGATCCCGCGTCGGTCGATCTGCTGGCGGGGCGACTCGCGCGCTATCGCCGGTTGTATCGCGCGCTGCGCGACGAGTTCGCGGCCGCCGACTGAGCGTTGGAGCGATCGCGCTTGACCCGGCCCTTGGGATCGCCTTTATGCTGACCGCAACGAATCGACAGCAAAGAGGTGACGGATGGGTACGGACACACTGCGCTTGAACGCATCGGCCGCCGCCGCGCGGCTCGGCGTCTCGATCAAGGCGCTGCGGCTGTACGAGCGGCACGGCCTCGTCATGCCCGAACGCACGCCGGCCGGATACCGCGCGTACGGCCCGGACGATCTCGCCCGCGCCGCCGACATCGCGGCGCTGCGCAAGCTCGGCCTCGGTCTCGCGCAGGTAGCGAACGTGCTCGGCGGCGACGCGCGCAGTCTCGATGCCGCGCTGGCGGCTCACGAAGCGGCGCTCGATCGCGGGATTCAGGATCTCGTCGGCAAGCTCGACAGCGTGCGCGCGATGCGTGCCGGCCTGGCGCGCGGGCGAATGCCGGCCGACGGCGAACTCACGCGGCTGGTCGACCCTGGCAGCGCCGGTGTCGCGTTCGATCTGCCGTGGCCGTGGGGCGGCGAACGGTTCGAGTGTCGCGATATCCGGCCGTTGAACTACATCATCGGTTCGCTCGGGAGCGGCAAGACGCGGCTCGCGCTTCGGCTGGCCGATGCGTTGCCGGGCGCCGTGTTCGTCGGCCTCGATCGGCTGGACGACGACTGTGCCGCGGCATTCGATGCATTGCGCGCCGATCCGGAACTGAAGTCGCGCGTCGACCGCACCGCGGCGTTGCTCGCCGGCGACGGCGCGACGCCGTCGGCGGCGCTGACCGCCCTGCTCGTCAGCCTCGAAGCGGAAGGTCCGCGCGTACTGATCGTCGACATGATCGAACAGGATCTCGACCGGGCCACGCAACTGGCGTTGATCGCGCATCTGCGCGCACGCGCGGCCGCCGGCATGCGGCCGCTGTTCCTGTTGACGCGCTCGTCGGCGATCCTCGATCTCGCGGCGGTCGGCCCCGACGAAACCATCCTGTTGTGCCCGGCCAATCACAGCCTACCTGCACGCGTGGCGCCTTACCCCGGTGCGCCGGGGTATGAGGCCGTCGCGACGTGCCTGGCGGCGCCGGCGGTCCGGGAGCGGATTGCGCGGCCGCCGGAAGCGCGCGCTATGATGCTCGGTACGGCGCGCGAAATGAATTGAATGTTGCGCGACCTGTCCGTCGGAGAACATGATGGCACGCGACACGCGGGTGGAAATCGAGCTCGACGATATCGAATCGACCGAACAGTTGCATGTGCGGCTGATGAAGCAGTTGAGCTTCCCGGATTGGTACGGAAGAAACTGGGATGCGTTCCGGGACGCCATTACCGCGCTGGTCGATATGCCGCTCATTCTTCGGCTGAAAGGCTGGTCGGAATTCGAACGCCGCTTTCCGCGCGACGCGAGGCTGATGCGAGACTGCCTGCAGGACATGGCGCGGCAATATCCTGCCTTCGCATCCCGGGTCGAGTACGATTGATCGAACTCGCCGTGAGCCGCAAGATCGCGCGGCCCTTCTTTCGGGGCTAACCTTTTTCCCGCACGGCGAGGAATTGCTCACCGTTCAATTGGCGTTGCATTGCCTCGATCTGCGGCACAGCGCTTCCAACTGATTCATGGTCGCGGCAACCTGACATGGATTCGCATCCGGATCCCGCCGCGCCCTCCGCCGCGCCATCGCCGCGTTCACCGCATGTACGGGACCGGCAAAGTTCGTTGCTTGCCGGTCGCTATCGGGACATGTCGGAAAGCCGTCTTGTCCGGATGGCCAAAATCGCCCGCAAACGGTCATGCGCGTTCAACATGAAGGACATCCGAAAGCGTTCGTTTCGGGTATCGTCCATTTCTCCCGCCAGCACTCGACATGACCGCACACGATGAAAACAGTACCGGCCCGGCCGATATCGGCCCCGTCGACGCCATGAGCCGATTTCGCATCACGTACGACGGGCCCACGCTCGAATCGTCAGAGATGGACGTGCGCGAACTCGCGCCCGCGCTGCTCGCCTTCGGCGATTTGCTCGACGCGTCGACGCGCGCACTGTGCGGCGATCAGGTCCGGCCGCAGGTCAACGTGCGCGGCAGCTTCAAGACCGGCAGCTTCGGCATCGACTTCACGCTCGCGACCTCGCTGCTCGGCCGCATGCGCGACATGCTGAGCGGCAGCGAAGGCACGGCGCTCGCCAATGCGGTGACGATCCTGAGCGCGCTCGGCATCGCCGCGCCCAGGGCGAGGAAGGGGCTGTTCGCCGTGCTCAAATGGCTGCGTGGGCGCGAGATCACGCATGTGCGGATGCAGGACCACACCGCGGTGCTGGACGTCGACGGCGACACACTCGAAATCGACCTGCCCGTGCTCACGCTGCTGCGCGATGTCCGCGTTCGCCGTGCAACCGCGCAAGTGCTGGCACCGCTCGCGCGCGAAGGCATCGAGATTTTCGCGGCCGGCACCGATACCGAGGTGTACGAGACGGTCGCCCGCAACGAGATCGCATGGTTTCACGCGCCGGAGCCAACCGATGCGCTGCTGCTCGACGAGCATCGCAAGATGGCGTTCTCGATCGTGTCGCTCGCATTCAAGGACGACGACAAGTGGCGACTGTACGACGGCACGTCGACGATTCACGCGACGATCTCGGATGCCGGCTTCCTGTCGCGCGTGAACAACAGCCAGATCAGTTTCAGCAAGGGCGACGTGCTGTTGTGCAATGTCCGTATGCAGCAGTGGCAAACTTCGGACGGAGCAAAAACCGAATACGAGGTCACCAATGTCCTCGAACATCGTCCGGCCGGCCTGCAGATTCCGTTGTCGGGCCTGTGAGCCACGCCGTGGCCTCGCGCCCGACGCAACCGCTCATCACTCATGAAACCGGCGATCCATCTGCGTGCTGCTTCCGAGGAAGATCTCCCGTTCCTGCTGACGCTCCGTCGACTCACGATGACCGAGCACCTGCAGCGCGTCGGCGCGCCGACCGACGATGACGCGCACGACCGGCGCATCCGCGCGAACTTCGACGATGCGATGATCGTCTGCGAAGGCGCCGACGCGATCGGCCTGCTGAAGGTGACGCGCGACGCCGGCGAATGGCACCTCCATCAGATCCAGATCCTTCCCGCGCGCCAAGGCCACGGAATCGGCGAGGCCGTGCTGTACGCATTGCTGACCGACGCCGCACGCGCGCACGTGCCGGTGTCGCTCAGCGTGCTGCACGGCAATCCGGCGCGGCGGCTCTACGAACGGCTCGGCTTCCGCGTCGCGTCGGAGACCGACACCAGCGCGAACATGCTCTGGCGCGCGTGACGCGCGGCGATTCGACACCGCCGCATTACCCCGTTACTGCGTGATCTTCGCGTCCTTCAGCAGATTGCCGATCATCTGCGCACTCGCCTTCTCGGCCGCGATCGCCTGCAACTGCTGCTGAAGCGTCGGCTTCGCGGTTTCGAAACCCGGCACCTGCGTCGGCCGCTTCGCATCCAGCTTCACGATCGCGCGCGCGCCATCGACCGGAATCGAATCCTTCGTCACCGCGCCGACCGGCAGTTTCTCGAGCGCCTGCGCGACCGGCAGCGGCAGCCCGGCCGTCTTGCCTTCCGCGGCCGGCGTGTTGAAGCTCACCCACGGCAGCTCGCCGCCGGTATCGCGGCTCGGCGCCAGGCTGTACTGGCGCGCCAGCCCGTCGAACGACTTGCCCGCCTTCAGTTCGCTCAGCACGGTCGCCGCTGCCACCGGATCCTTGACGACGATCACGCGCGGCTTGTACTCGTTCTTGCCGAGCGCCGCGACGAGTTCGTCGTAGCGCGCCTTGACCTGCTCGTCGGTGACCGGCTCCGGCTTCACGTTATCGCGCAGGTACAACTGCACCTCGGCCGTCGCCTTCGCCTGCTGCATCGCCGCCTTGACCTCGGGCTTGTCCGCGTAGTTCGCCTTCTCGGCCGCCTGCTGAACCAGCACGCGCGTGATCAGCTGATTCTTGATCGCCTGACGGATCTGCGGCGAATCGGGCTGCCCGGACGCGCGCAGCAGCGTATCGACGTCGGCCTGCGTGATCGGCGTGCCGTTGACGGTCGCGACGGTCGCGGCCGTCTGCGCGTGGGCAGCGCCGCTCAGTGCGCCGGCCAGCGCGACGATCGTCAACAGGCGATTCGGTGTCGTTTTCATCTTCATCGGTTGGGTCGCTTCGAGCATAAGAAACGCGGCAGGGGTAGCCGCGCCGGTTCATCGTGCACGCCCGCACACCGTCTGCGGGGGTCGCTGCCATTGTGCACGGAACCGCATTTCCACGTCGGGAGGTTCGGGAAGCGGATCCGACACGGCGCCGCGCGCATGGTGCCCGCGGTTCATTGCGTGCGCGTTGCGCAACAATCCCGCGGAATCGCATCGATTGCGCGCACGATCGCTTTCACGACTTCGCGACTACGGCCGCTGCTCAAGGCGGCCGCACGTTCAAACCGTCACGGCGTCCACCGGTACACGGTGATGCTGTTACCCTTCACGTTGTTCTTCATCACCACGTACTCGCCGTTCGAGCGGCGGTACGCGCGGATGCTGTACATCGCATCGATCGCGCTGCTGGTGTCGACGGTCGCGGGGCTCGCGTTGATCAGCGTCGTGTCGAGATTGCCGGTGCTGAGGTTGAACGCGTCGACGTTCGGCCACAGCGGCCCGCTGCTGCTGAACCAGTAGCCGACGAACAGGTGGTTGCCCGCCGCGTCGATCGATTTCGCGCCGCTGTGCGGCAGCGTGATCACCGGGTCCGGCTTCGTCGTGTTGCCCGCGCGCCAGCCGTGATACACCTCGATGCGCGTGCCGATCGACGTCCAGTCATTGGTCCCGACCGCGCCCTGCGCGAGCACCATCGTGTCGCTGTCCGCGAGATAGACGATGCGCGTGAGCGGCAGGATGCTGGCCGGAATGCGGGTCGCGACGCCCGGCCCCCACGACGGCTTGCCGTTCGCGTCGAAGCCGGTCAGCGGGTAATGCGTGATCGCGCCGGTCTTGTCGAGCCCGGCCCATATGCCGCCCTGGCTGTCGACGCTGAAGCCGCCCGTCACGCGCTGCGTCGTGTTGAACGCGGGGCCCGGAAGCGAGCCGTCCGGGATCGCGATGTAGCCGTTCGCCGCGTTGAAGTGATAGAAGTAGAAGACCGGCGGATTCTGGCCGGCTGCGACGAGGATCCGGTTCGCGCCGACCGACGTGAGCAACCCGAAGTGTTCGTCGCGCTGCGTGTCGCTCATGTTGATGCGCGGGTCCGACGGATACGTGAACGGATCGACGGTGTTCGCGACGAACTTGCCGCCCGCGCTGCCGCTGTAGATGTGCGTGCCGCCGTAGAACAGCGCGCCGTCCGTGACCGGGTCCGACGCGGCGATGCCTTCGAAGTTCAGCGACTGCAGCGTCCAGCGCAGGTTGCCGGTGCTGCCGTACGCATGAATGTCGGTCGCGCCGTTGCGGCCGAGATCCCAGCTGCCGCCCCACGGGTTGTTGAGCACATAGAGGTTGCCGCCGGTGTCCTTGCCGATCCCGGCGATGCGCGTGAAGCGTTGCGCGCCGACCTGCCCCTTGATGCCCGTCGTCGTGTCGAGATAGCCGCCGCGCACGCCGAACGTGCCGGCGAGCGCCGGCCGGCCCGAGATCGAATAACGCTTGATGTTCTGGTCGGGGCCTTCGTCGCCCACCAGCAGCTGCCCGGCCGCCGTATCGACATACAGCGCCGACGGTTGCGAACCGGCCGGCATCCGGATCGTGTTCAGCAGCGCGCCGGCGGGGCTGAAGCCGACGATCGAGCCGGCACGCTTCTGCGCGACCCACACGTTGCCCGCGCCGTCCACCGCAAGCGCGCCGGGCGCCGACACGGCGATGTCCCGCTGCCACACGCCATCGGTCGTGAACACGCGCACGCGATTGCCGTAGAAGTCGCTTGCATAGAGCAACGAGCCAGCCGTCGCGAGCCCGGTGACGACGTCGATGCGCGGCTGGTTGGTCGCGGCGCTGATCTGGATCACGAGGTCGCGATACTTGGTCGCGCGGTTGTAGCGCCCCACCGCGCCGCTGCCGTACGTCTTGCCCGGCTGCAGCGCGACGAACAGCGACGTTGCATTGCCGGTGATCGCGCTGCCCTGGAATTCCGAATGCGCGCCGATCGAGCCGAGGCTCTTGCCGTTCTGGTAGATCGCGACGCCGCCTTCATCCTCGTCCCACATCGATGCGGTGTAGATCACGCCTTCGGGCGCGACCCACATCGCGCGCGCGACGTTGCCGACGTGCGCCGCGAGCGTGCCGTACGTGTTCGCGATCCAGTCGGTGGTGTTGGCTGCGTGCGTAGGGGGCGCAAATGCGGCGATTGCCGCGGCGACAAGCGCGGCCCGGATTCGTTGTCTGGCGACCATGACGGATGCTCTCCTGAACGGGGCAAACACTCACATAAGGGATCGGCCGGCTAGATGGCTTGAAATCCGCGAGATGTAAATTCTTCCCCGAATCATCCGGCGCGGTCGGTATGACGTACGGCATGCATTCGATAATGCGCAGGGCGAGAATAGCGTTATATAAATCGAAAAAAATTGCGAATCGCCCGCGCTTTCGATGAGCGCGACTATGCGTCAGTGAATGGTCACTTACGCGCCGGATCGGGAATCGGGAGAATCAGGCACTTGCCTGACGGAATATCGCCGCCAATTTGACGTCGATCAATTGAAACGGCGAATGCCATTTCGGAAGTATCGAAAAAGCTACTGCGCCCAACGCAAATCGCCAGCCTGAATCCGTATCGAATCCAGGCCGGCGCATATCATGTGTCGCGGGTCGGGCAACGCGGCGTTGCACCGCCGCGTTGCAGTGCATCATGCCGACGTTTCACGCACCTTCACTTCGGCTACGCGCGCGCCGTCCGAATCGTCGTCGTCGCGCGGCGCGTCGAGCTGCCCCTCCCATTTCGCGACCACGGCCGCCGCGATCGAGTTGCCGACCGCGTTGGTGGCCGAGCGCCCCATGTCGAGGAACATGTCGACGCCCATGATCAGCAGCAACCCGGCTTCGGGCAGGTTGAACTGGTTGAGCGTCGCCGCGATCACGACCAGCGATGCGCGCGGCACGCCGGCCATCCCCTTCGACGTCACCATCAGCATCAGCAGCATCGTGATCTGCGTGCCGAGCGGCAGATGGATGCCGTACACCTGCGCGATGAACAGCACCGCGAACGTGCAGTACATCATCGAGCCGTCGAGGTTGAACGAATAGCCGATCGGCAGCACGAAGCTCGAGATCTTGCGGTTCACGCCGAAGCGGTCGAGCGCGTCCAGCAGCTTCGGATACGCGGCCTCGGAGCTCGCCGTCGCGAACGAAAGCAGGAACGGCTCGCGGATCAGCCGCAGCAGCGTGAACGCACGCTTGCCGAGGAACGTCACGCCGGCGAGCGTCAGCACGGCCCACAGCAGCGCGAGCGCCAGATAGAAGCTCGCCATGAACTTCGCGAACGTGAGCAGGATGCCGAGCCCTTCGGTCGTGATCGTCGACGCCAGCGCCGCGAACACCGCGACCGGCGCGAACCCCATCACCGCGCCCGTCACCTTCAGCATCACCTGCGCGAGATCGTCGATCACGCCGGTCAGGCGCTTGCCCGCTTCGCCGAGCGCGGACAGCGCGGTGCCGAAGAAGATCGAGAACACGACGATCTGCAGGATTTCGTTGTTCGCCATCGCCTCGGCGATCGACTTCGGCACCAGGTGCACGACGAAATCCTTCAGCGTGAACGCGCCCGTCTTCAGGTTGAGCGCCGCATCGGACGGCGGCAGCGGCAGGCTCAGGTGGCTGCCTGGCTGCAGGATCGTCGCGGTCAGCAGGCCGAGCAGCAGCGACGTGAACGACGCGATGACGAACCAGCCGAACGCCTTGACGCCCACGCGGCCCACCGCGCCGCCGTCGCCCATCTGCGCGATGCCGACGGTCAGCGTCGCGAACACCAGCGGCGCGATGATCATCTTGATCAAGCGCAGGAATATGTCGGACAGCAGCGATACGTAGCCGGCGACTTCCTTCGCCATCTTCGGGTCGGGAAACGCGCTATGGCACGCGTAACCCACGGCAATACCAAGCATCATCGCGACAACGATGTACTTGGTAATGTTGTGTTTCTTCTTCATTAGTCGTCCAAATTACAAAGCGTATGTTGCTAACGGCGGGCCAATCATTCGCGTCCGGCTGCGAATCGAAACCTGTGTCGCCATGCGGGCGATCTGTCCGCTGCGGGCGGTCTCCGGCGGTCACCCGGGCGGACAGGGGGGGCATTCTAACGCAAATGGCGCACCAGCTTTCAATTCCGAAAGCCGCGCCGGTTGATTTGCGTCCTGATGTCGTCGGGAAAGGGCGTGTCGTCGCGCACGACGCGACACGATGCAGCGATCGCGACACATTCTCACAAAGATGCGCAGACATCGACACTACGGCACGTAACCGATCTGTAATATTTGGAAATGATTCGCGTTGACGCCGGCGCTTGACGCCAACACGCAATCTCGAGCCGGAAACGCGGCACCGCGTTCACGTCATTGCTTCCATCAGGTCGAGTCATTCATTTCATCAGCAATCCTTCGAAATGAATGACCGAAAAAAAGCTGCATCGTGATGAACATTCTGTACACCAACTTCCACGGCGATTACGGCGGCGGCCAGGACACCTACGTCCGCGATCTCGCGGTCGCGATGAGCCGCCATCACCGCGTGACCGTGGCGTCGCCGGAAGGCAGCCGCCTGTCGCGACTCCTGCAGGACAGTCCCGACGTGGCGATCTTCGACATGGAATTCAAGCCGCGCTGGAACCGGCTGTGCCGGGAGATTCTGCGGCTGCGCCAGCGGATCGCCGCCGAGCGCTTCGACGTGATCCACGTGAACGGGTCCGCCGATCACCGGCAGGTGATGCTCGCGCTGCTCGGCTGCCGGTATCGACCCGCGGTCGTGCTGACCAAGCACAACACCTATCGCGCCGACAGCTTCGGCAACCTGCTGCGCGCCCGGCTCGCCACCGACCACACGATCGCGGTCAGCGACTACGTCGCGAGCATGCTCGCGCTGCGCTCGCCGTACGGAAACGTCACCGTGGTCAAGCACGGCGTGCGCCGGCCGGCTGCCGAACGACTGGCGGCCGACGAGATCCGCCGCCGCAAGATCGCGCTGTTCGGGGCATCCGGCGCGGACGCGATCGTGCTGGGCAGCAGCGCCGGCACCGCGCCCGAAAAAGGCTGGATGGACCTGATCGCGGCGCTCGGCCGCCTGCCCGAAGCCGAGCGCGAGCGGTTTCGCGTGCTGCTGGTCGGCGCGGAGCCGTCCCGCGAGCAGCGCGAGCAGCTCGCGCGGCACGGCATGGCGCTGCGCACCGCGTTCACCGGGCGCCTCGACGATGTGCGCGCGCCGTTCTCGATCATCGACGTGTCGTTCGTGCTGTCGTACCACGAGAGCCTGTCGTATGCATGCCGCGAAGCGATGTCGCTCGGCTGCCCCGCGATCGTGACGCGGGTGGGCGGGCTGCCCGAAAACGTCGAACCGGGCGTGGACGGCTGGGTTGTCCCGCCGCGCGAGCCCGCAGCGATCGAAGCGATCCTGCGCGCGATCGTGCAGGCACCCGGCTGCATCCGTGCGATGGGGCGCAGCGCGCGGCTGAAAGGCCGCCGCGAATTCTCGTTCGATGCGTTCATCGACGCGACCCTCTCCGTCTATCAGAAATCGGTTCGACACAACCCGTCGCGCTGGGTGACCCCGTTCAGAACCACGAAATGGCCATGAATATCCGGAAGAAGTACTGGGACCTGCGCACGCACGAGTGCGACTTCAAGACCCTGCGGATTTTCCGCAAGGCCGCTTAATCCCGCCTTCCTGCGATCCACCCATGCTTGCGCGCACCTCACGCTATCCGATCCTGATGTATCACCAGATCCGCCCGCTGCCGCCGCCGACCGACCAGCTGCGCGGCCTGAGCGTCGCGCCCGACGCGTTCCGCCGCCAGATGACGCTGTTCAGGCGGCTCGGCTATCGCGGCCTGAGCGTGCGCGAACTGCAGCCGTACCTGCGCGGGGAGCGGCAGGGCAAGGTCTTCGGCATTTCGTTCGACGACGGCTTTCTCAACGTGCTCACGCATGCAATGCCCGTGCTCGACGCGCTCGGGTTCACCGCGACGTGCTACTTCGTCGCCGGCCGGTTCGGCGGCGCGAACGACTGGGACGCGGGCGCGCCGACTGCGCGCTCGCCGCTGATGACGTGCGAGGACATGCTCGCGTGGCGCGATCACGGTCATGAAATCGGCTCGCATACGCTCGATCACGTCGCACTGTCGTATGTGCCGGCGCCTGTCTCCGACTTTCAGCTCACCGAGTCGAAACGGAAACTCGAAAGGCTGAGCGGCCAATGCGTCGAATCGTTCTGCTATCCGTACGGTGATCTGGATGCGCGCGTGCGCGATCAGGTCATCGCTGCCGGTTACGGCAATGCGACGACGACCCGGCGCGGATGTGCCGGTGCGAACGACGATCCGTTTCTGTTGCCGCGGATTCCGGTCGCGGGCGGCGTCGGCGCCGTGAGGCTGGGGTTCAAGTGTCTGAAGGCACGGGTGGCGGCGGCCTGGTAGCGCGCATCGTCGCCGGGGCATGCGCCGCAGCGGCTCATCCGCCGACATCCCGATACCCGTCCATGCCGTGTGAGCGCACGGACGGGCTCCGACATCACGCCAAGGCCGGCGAGCGGAAACGCGCCGACGGGGTCGCGAATCGTCCCGCCGGCCGCGCGTTCGCCGCACGCATCGGCCCGGCTGCCCGTTAGCGGTCGTACTCGAAGGACTCGGTGAAAGCCGTGTCGCCCGGATCGGACCAGCTCAGGCTCACGAACGAGAAGTCCGTGCTGCCGCCCCAGCCGGCCACCGACGGGAACGCGACGCCCTGATCGCCCGGCACGTTGAGCGTCACCGCCGCACCCGGCTGGACGAGCGGCGCCGATGCAGTACCGTTGACGAACGTCGCCACTGACTGCCCGGTCGCGGTTGCGCGAATCTGCACGTTGCCGCGCTTGACGAACGGCAGCCCCGCTTTCGACGTCCACGCCAGCGGGAAGGTCGCGCCGCCCGCGAACGTGGCGGCGGAGCCCGGCGTCAGCTTGTCGCGCGTGGACTGCGCGAGGTCGTGCCACGCGTACTGACGCAGCGCATCGGGCGACGGCGACGGCGTACGCAAGCGCACCGTGTAGTGCCTGGCCGGCGTCGACGTGTTGCCGTTCTGGTAGACGTCGATCGTATAGGCACTGAACGGCTTGATGTCGGCCAGCTCGGCGGCGCTCAGTTGCGGCTTCGCCCACGCGGTATTGTTGCGCGGCGCGTCGCCGGGCCACGTGAACAGGCCCTGGTTCGCCGGGTCCTGCGCGACGCCGGCCAGGCGGAAGTTGTTGCGGCACTGCGCACTCTTCGCCAGCGCGGCGAGCTGCGCCGGCGTCTGCCCGCTGGCGATCTGCGCGCGGATGTTCAGCGTGTCGCAGGTGCCGCTCGACGGCTGGAGGAACACGCCGTTGCGCAAGCCGGGGCCGTTGACGATCGCGAAGTCCACCGCGGTGCCGGCCGCATCGACGGCGCCCACCTGCAGGTTCAGCGAATCGACGAACGCGTTGGTGCCCGTCGACGGATTGGCCGGGTTCAACCAGTCCCACTTCTGCGCATTCGCGTTGACCTTGCTCAATACCGCGCGCTGGTTGCCGATCACGCGCCAGCCGGTATCGCCATTCGCGAGACTGCCCGGCCGCACCGCGAGCTGCACATGTTGCTGCATGCCGTCGCGAATGCCGTCGCTGCGCGTCCATGCGAGCTTGATCCACATCGTGTCGCTCGCGACGACGCGGATGACTTCCGGCAGGCTGAAGCTGGCGTTGTTCATCGCGTCGTCGGCCACGATGCCCGGCGTGCCGCCGGCCGGCGCACCGAATTCCTGGTCGACCGACATCCCGTTGTTCAGATACGCGGCGGGCACGCCTGCATTCAGCGCGCCGGACGCGACATCGTCGACGAAGATCTGGCCGCACGCCGATACGCCGCCGCCCGTGCGCGCGGCGCCGGTCGAGCCGGCGAAACACTGGTTGAGCGTGTGCTGCAATGCCGCCAGATCGCTGGCGCTCGGCAGGTTCGACACCACCGCGCCATTGATCGTCGCGGCGGCCGGCAGGCTGGCCTTGTCGCTCGCCTGCGGCGCGACGCCGGGCGCGAGCTGAAGCTGCACCGGCGTATCGCTGGACGCGCCCGCCACCGAGCTGATCTGGACGCCGCCATCCGGCAGCACGTTGATCTTCAGCTGGTCGAGCAACCGGTCGAGCCCCGGCGCACCCGCGGTCAACGGACCGGAAATCAGGTCGACACCCGTATTGCCGGTGGCGGCCAGCAGGTCGGCCAACGCCGTCGAATACGCCTGCACCGTGCCGGCAACGGCCTGGGCCGTGACCTTGCTTTGCAGCAAACCGGTGTCGGCCAGCAGTTTCGTCGGATCGCCGCCGACGATCGTGGCGGCGATCGCGTTCGTGATCGGCGTGATGTTGATCGTCTGCGTGCCCGCCGTGGCGCTGAGTGCGATCAACGTGGCTTGCGAATCGGCGACGTTGCCGTATGCGGACAACGCAAAAGGCGCGGTCAAGCCGGTCACCGCGCAATGAAACAAGCCGGTTGACACATCGGCCGGGCAGTCGACCGTCTTGCCGGTCGAATCCACCAGCTTCACGGTGGCGGCCTGCATCGCAGCGCCGGCCGCCGCGACCCCGCTGACCGTCTGAGCCGCCGGTTGCCCGGGCGACGGCGAAGAACTGTCGCTACCACCGCAAGCCGACAGGACGAGCGCTGCAATACCGGATACGACAGGCGTGAGTTTCATTGCGTTTCCCCCGACATCCTTCTGGTTGATGCGTGTCATATGCACCGCTCATGCACGCTGGATGGCAGGGATTCTCGCAAAGCCGATTTTTGCGTTCATCATTCACGTGGATGAAAATCGGCAAATAACACCGCATGAAACGCAAACAACCTGTGTTAGCCTGAAAAAAATCCTGAAAATTCGGTATTCGAAGCAATATCGTCAGACAAAAACCACATACGAAGATCGCGAAGCGACGGGGGAAGCATGCAACGGGACCAACTCATCGGGGACCTCTATGAGGCCGCGCTGCAGCCGGACGGTTTTCTCGAAGTTTTTCATCGGGTATCCGAATCGCTCGGCGCAAACGTTTTTCACATGTTCAGTTGGGACGCCGCGCGCAATGCCCCGCAATTCTCGATCTATTCGCCGCGCGCGGAATTCGACGAGATCATCGCCCGCTACGAACAGTATTACGGTGCGCTCGATCCACGCCGCGGCTTCGTCGAGAACGCGCCGCTCGGCGAATTCGTTTGCTGTCAGGATCACCTCACCGACCGCGACGTCGAACGCAGCGAGTTCTTCCAGGACTTTCAGATTCCGTCGGGATTTCGCTACCTGATGGGGATTCGCTTCGCGCGCCCCGGCAGCGACAACATTCTGCTCGGGCTACTGCGAGCGCACGGCCGCGCGCCGTATTCGCCGGAGGAACGCGCGACGCTGACCGGTATGGCCGGGCATCTGCAACGCTCGATCAACCTGTGGCGGGACGCGCGCGTGCTGCATCGCGACGCCATGCTCGGCGCCGAACTGATGGAGGAACTGGGCCTCTCCGTCTTTGCGCTGGACAGGCACGCGCATGTCGTCTTCGCCAACCGGGCGGCAGATTCGATGCTGCGCGCCGCCACCTGCCTCAAGCTCGAGAACGGCTACCTGAGCGCGACGAGCGCGCCGCAAAACGATGCGCTCAAAGCGGCGTTGACGCGTGTCGCGAAGACCCGCAAGAGCGAGAGCCTTGCGCTTTCGGGCACGCTGGTGGCCGCGCATGAAGTTTTTCTCAGCATCGCGGCACTGTCCGGACAGGCGCTCCATGCGACGTTCGGCGATGCGACGCTGCTGATCACGGTCAGGCGACGCGGCGCGGCCCCGCTCGTCGTCGCACAACAGTTGCGGCAGTCGTTCGGTTTGTCGAGCGCCGAAGCGGCGGTGGCTGAGGCGCTGATCAACGGCAAGACGCCTGATGAATGTGCGGCCAGCGCGGGGGTGTCGCTGGCGACGGTGCGTACCCAATTACGGGCGATCTATGAAAAGACCCATTCGCGGAATCAGGCCGAGGCGGTCGGGCGGATGCTTTGGGTGCTGCCGCAGCATAAGTGCAAGGATTGAGACGGCGAAGGGGCGAGTGGTCGCATTTCGTTCGCGATCAGTGGCGGCCCCTCTCAAGGCATCAGTATGCGACGTAAGGCGCAGACCCGCCTTCCGTCGAACGATCCAGGCCAAAATAGATTGTCCGGCCGTAAAAGTAGGGCAGGCCGAGATCGAGCCAAGAGGACGATCCGAAGTGACCCGCGACGTCATTGAATGCATATGTCGAATTTTTTGAGAACAACGTATCTGCATTTGCGACGGAGATGGAAACCATGCTCGCCGTGCCATCGAGACCAACCAGAGTCGCGGCATAAGTGGTCGTCGTTGACGGGCAATAGAATTGCGTGTTCCTGGTACACGTGATCTGCGACGAGTCATCGAAGAAATTCGCATTGGATCCCGTATCAAAGAACGCGGTGACCTTTCTGGAAAGAAATGCTCCCGGCACATCACCCGTCGTCGTCGACATCAGCTTCGTGGTGGCACGAAATGCATTGTTGCTTCGAGTGCCGATACCAAAAATCAACGAGCCCGTCGCGCTTTCCTGACCGTCTGCCGAAATCTGCGGCATTTGTACGATTACGCCATTGTTGTCTGCGGCAAACTGACTGACGGGGTTGCTGACCTGTTGCGATAGCGGCACGGTGACTTGTGCGCAGCTCGCGTTTCCGTCCATGCACGCGTAGTAGTTGCTCAACGACGCGACCTTCACACAGGTTGCGCCGCAATCATAGGGCGCCGGACCAATTCCAAGAATGCCGTTCGCACCAAGGTCGGTGGCCGAGTTCACAGCCTTGTTCCCGTTCGTACAGGAACTTGGCACGTTGTCCGTTCCGAGATCGCCGATGATCTGCACCGGCAAGGAACTCGCACGTTCATCGCCAATCGACAGGTCAATCGTTCGAACCGTGCCCCACGTATAACTCGACACGAACATGCCGCATTCGGAAAGCGTCGATCCGTCGCTTGTGGTCGTTTTAGGCAGGCTGTCGATGACGCCTGGAATTGCATCGCGTACGACCCGCAAGCCATACGATGCCGTGTCAACGAGCACGTTGGACACCACCTGGCAGCGTGACGTTCCGGGCGCACAAATCTTGATGTTGACGGTCGGAATGTTGACGACGCGTGCAACGCCTCGCGCGACCGTAACGATCGCGGTATTTCCGGTGTTGCCGTCCGACACAGCCGAACTGCTGACACCCGTTTCGCCGGAACCTGAATCGCCGCCGCCGCACGCAACGAGGAAAGCTGTCGACACAGTCATCAAGCTGAATATGCTTGACCACCGAACGACAGTACGAAAAATGCCCATGATCATTCTCATCGGGGTTACAGGATATCGTTGCCGGTCAGGCCGGATGGAAGCGCAGGCGGCAACCAGGCTTGGCCGGAAAATGCCCCCATGTGCCCTCCTTGTTGATTTGCACGGAATCCTGACCCACCCTACGCAGTAATTTGCATCGAATATTGACCCACGTAGAACACTGACCTGCTCGGCAACGGGCAGGGGAACGGAGTGATCGACGTG
>NZ_CADFEH010000019.1:0-146033 GCF_902833155.1 Burkholderia sp. BCC1047
CGTTTCAGAAACAGCACGACACAGCCAAAAAAGGAGAGAAAGAAGACCCAGATACCCACCGAATAACCCGCAAAGCTGGTCCAAGGGGTGGGTCAGAATTCAATGCAAATCGTGGGTCAGGATTCCATGCAAATCAACAGCGTGTAGAAGCCCAGCGCGCCGATAGCGAGGGCCGCGATCGAGCCAACCGCAATCATGACGTTGCGCGGCACCTTGCCCTTGAACAAGGCTTTCTCTTCCGGGCTGGTCGGATCGGTCTGTTTTGCCATACCGTCCTCAGAACCCGAACAGACCGCGACGGCCGCGAGTGATCGTCACTTCCTCGCCCGGCCGCGTGAGCTTCACCTCGTCGGCCAGTCGCTGGATGACGATGTATGGCCCGCGGCGGATAAAGTTCGGGCTGACGACGTCGCCACCGTCCTTGATGGTCGGCACGGCAAACGGCGTGCGCGGCGGCATCCGGATCCAGATGAACGTGCCATCGTCGAAAACCGTCTCGGGTTTGAGCGAGCTCGTGCCGGACACGGTGTACTCGAAGTTCAGTTTGTCAGGCGACACGCCAATCGGGCCGGAATCGGTCTGGGAGCCGTGGTCAGCGTCCTGGTCGTCTCCAGTCGCGTTGCCGCGTGCGCGCACCTTGGCCATCAGCGAATTCGGGTAGTTGAAACGCACGTTCTGGTAGAACAGGCCACCCAACGGCGACGACACAAGCGTCAGCTCGTACTCACGCTTGTTCGTGCTCAGGTGCAACGTGTTGACGAGGCCGGGCTTGGTCGGCTTCACGTACACGTGATTTGCGCCGTCGGTATCGAGTACCCACTGCACCGAGTCGCCCATTGCGGGCTCGCTGATCAGCGTCTCACCGCGCTCGAGCTCGATCGTCGTGAGCTTCAGCGGCGCGGTCATGACCCGGAAGATCTTGTCGCGGCTGTACGAAAACACGGCCATGCGCGCATCGCCTGGCATCGTGATCGGGTCGGCGCCCGAGTTGTACGGGTTCACCGGACTCATCGCGTCACCGATGATGCTGCCGACGTCGAAGTTCGGGATCGGGGCGATCGGATTCGCGGCGTTCTTCGCGGCGAACGCATTGGCCGACGCTGCGATCAAGGCGAGCGCGCCCCAGCTCAGAAGGGAACGTGTTCGTTTCATGCGCCGGTTTTCTGGAGGGTGAAGAACGGGTAATAGAGGCCGTACGGATTCGTGCCCAGCACGTCCTCCGCGGTCGGGGGGATGATCTGGTAACGCATCGTCAATGCGAACCGGACGTCGGCAGGCTTGTCAGCCGGCGATTGCCGCGTCGAGGTTGTGAATTCAACGACGACCGTCGAGTCCTCGAGCAGGGACACGTTCGTGACTCTCGTCTCCCGCACCAGCTTCGGGTTGGTGGTGATCTGGTCGAACGGCTTGTCCTCGCTGATCCACGCGGCAAATTGGTTCTTCGCGTTGCCTACCATCTTCGCCTTGACCGCGTTGATGTTTTTGGCGAGTCGCGAGGTGCGGATGTCATCGGTGAGGACAGGCTCGATCGTGAACCAATGCTCGACGTCCTGTTTGATCGCCGTGCGCTTGGCCTGGTCGTCCGGGTTATAAGCGGCCAGCTGCTTGACCAACGGATTGCCACCGGCGTCCGACGAGACGCCATACGACCGAACGACGGACGGCGGCGGCTGGCGTGTGTACACGGCACCGCCGGCGATGATCGCGAGGATGAAGCAGAAGGTCTTCCAGTGATTGGCTTCGACGCGCAGACGCGTCCCCTGATCGAAGATGATCTTTTCGGGATCGTCGTTCGAGTAGTGGCCGGGCGCCGGGGAAAGGGCGACCTGCTTCTTGTTACGGGGAAAGAGTCGGGGGAATCGCATCACGGAGTTCCAATTGGGACGGATCAATTGGAACAGCCGAGGCCACAACAGCTCGTGGGAAAAGAGCCGTCATTTCAGGGACCTTTTCGAGGAGAAGAAAAGGGGGCGAGCAAGGTCCTTGCGCGCGCAACTGGTTGTGGGGGATTTGGGAGAAAGGTACCCAAAATACGACAGCTTTCGGGACTTGTGTTTCCGATCGCCACGATAGAATCGCGCGAGCAATCGTTTAACGCGTTGCACACTTTTCGATCTCAAACGGCGCGAGCCAGCGCTCCAGCAATCGAACAAAATCAAGTAGTTGAACTCCATAGCCGCTCGATGTTCATCGGGTAAGTCCCACAACCGGTTGCGTGGCATTTCTCAAAATCAGTAACAATGAACTTCGAATGTCCTCCTAGCACAGCGATTCCTTTCGACTCCAGTAACGATCCGTCCGTTGCGAAAAATGGGGGCTGTCGGTGCCGGCTGACCGCGATCGCTCGACATCAAGATCTTCGTCGCGCCGACCCTCCGCCTATCGTGATGGGGGCGTTTTACCGTGAGCAGCTCGGCCTGAAGCTTTGGCCAAGTCAAGCGAAAATGGCGGTCGATCTCAAGGTATCGAAGGCGATCGTTGCTCGATCGATTCAAGCATCGCTGCTTCCGGCTGAGGTCATCACCGCGTTTGGTGGCCCAAGAGGGATCTCATTTCGAACGGCGGAAACCGTCGCGGCACTGATGCGAGAGCTTGGCCGAGAGGTGGTGGTTCGGAGGGCGTTGACGGTGCCGAGCCAGGCCGGCCCGGCGAGGGTAAAAGCGATCTTGTGTACCGGTGTCGCGGACATCACGGACAGCATTACCTTGCGATTTTCGTTGGGCGGAAGCGGTCGATACATTCGAGTCGACTCGTCGAATATCGAAGAGGTGATCCCGCATCTTTCAGCCTTAGAAGGTCTAGTCAACACTCTCCTTCCATCGTTGCTCAGGCTATCCCCCAAAGCAAAGTGACGGACTCAACGCAATTCGAACCCAGCGTCGACCGGATGCGTCGTCATCCCAGAGGGAATTTCGGTGCTTGCGCCGGGCATAAGCGGCGGATCCCTTCCCTGATCTCCGGACGAAGGTACACCGTGAGCAATGCTCCGACGGTTCGAATCTGATCGGTGAACATCTGTGGTTCAAGCTTGGCTGTTAGGTGAATGTTTATGGTTCGCCATCTCGGCAGCCGGAACGGCGGATCGGGTGGATTGTTGCGACGCGACTAGGTGAACGTCTATGGTTCACACCGTCTTTGCTGCGCCGATGATCTAGCGGTGTCGGCTCCGTGGCTGGAGGGAGCTTTCGTGCTGTTGCTCAAAGCCGACGCTCGTTTACGTGTTTACTTCAACACATTTAACACCTTTAACTACGTTTACGTGCCGGAAAGCCTTGCTGGATAAGGCTCTGCGGGCCGTTAAGTACACGGCTATGGTTCAACTGGTGAACGGCGGTGGTTCTAAGGGTGAAGGGATATGGTTCAGATGGTGCATACCGATGGTTCGGTAGGTACATGGACATGGGGCGAGAGTGAATGTTTGTGGTTCCGGCGTGGGCGATAGAAAGGTGAAGGTCTATGGGTCTCGGTGGAGGTGAACATTTATGGTTCTAAAGGCGACCATGCCTATCGCAGAT
The DNA here is from genome assembly GCF_902833155.1 of Burkholderia sp. BCC1047. Lineage (NCBI taxonomy): Bacteria > Pseudomonadati > Pseudomonadota > Betaproteobacteria > Burkholderiales > Burkholderiaceae > Burkholderia > Burkholderia sp. BCC1047. The sequence goes on from NZ_CADFEH010000019.1 coordinate 3,516, forward strand.
TTCTCTTGAGATTGATTTCATAACGCTTTGATTTGTAATGACTTACCTGCCAAAGTCCCCTGTCGGATCTCTATCTGTTTGGAGAAGAGGCTTAAAGGTGAACGTTTATGGTTCTCGAGGGCGCGCGACCGCCGGTCCCCAGGGAAAGGTACGGAAAAGTGAAGGTCTATGGTTCCACGCTCCGAGAAAGGCGTATCGAATCCACCCCGCTTTCGGCTTGTGAGGGTGAACGTCTATGGTTCCGAGATCGCTGCTGGTGATTGCTTGGCGCGACTGATAAGTCATTGAAATCTAAGGGAAACCGGTAGAATTGCACCCGAAAGTGGCCGGCCAAGCCATTGGTGAATGTCTATGGTTCTCAAAGAGGTAGACCTCTCGTGGTTCGGGCCCGTCGACGTCACGCCTATCCTTGAAGGTGAACAAAGTACAGTGTATTGTTACCGTTCATCTCCATTCGAGCGTATCCCTTCGTGGCAACGAAAAAAGACACGGGTCGCGAACCCATGCAAATCGCCCTCTTCCAGATGCCGGAGATGCCAGATCCATTTCGGAAGGCGGTGCCAGCGATTCACATAGCGCCGAAGACCGGGCCTATCTCACTCCAGCAGGCGAAGACTTGGAACGCCCTGATCAAGAACGCGATCGAGCAGCGCAAGGAAGGTGAACGTACATGGTTCGAGTACTCGATTGGAGATCTTATCTCTGACGTCGGACTGAACTCAAAAAATCGCGAGTACGTCAAGGCGACGATCAACTCGTTGCTGGGCTTTGTGGTCAACTGGGACCAGTTGGCCACCGCGAAGTCTGAGTGGAACGCGAGCGCGTTGCTTGCCGGCGCGAAGATATCCGGCGGAACTCTTAAGTACCAGTTCTCGCACAACATCAGCGAGCTTCTACTCAGCCCCGAGGTGTATGCGAGTATCGATATGCGGATCGCCAGGACGTTCAAGCGCGGTTACGCGCTGACCCTCTGGGAGAACGTTGTGCGCTACGAGGGTGTGGGGACGACGGGAAAAATGAAGGTCAACACGCTTCGCGATCTTTTGCTAGGCATGGACTGGGCGCAAGGTTCATACGCTGAGTACAAGATTTTCAAGAGCCGGATTTTGGTGCCAGCACTTAGGGAGATCAACGACGTTTCCGATCATGAGATTGCCATGGAGGAGGAGAAAACGGGTCGCGCCGTAACCGAGGTCCGGTTCTTCATTACACCGAAGCGAAAGTCTGAGGCCACGTCCGAAGAAGACCTCGACGTTCTTACCGCGATGACGAAACTCTCGGTTCCCTTGTCTGAGGCGCGGAAGCTGTTAGGCAAACATGGCCCCGATGCGGTACGTCAAGCGCTTGCGTACACCGATGTTCGCGTGAAGAAAAAGAATGCTCAGCCGCTGGACAACGTCGCATCGTATTTTCGGAAAGCGCTAGCAAATGGCTATCAGCTGGAAAACGGCCGGGCCAAACCGGATAGCAGCGTCGTGTCGATCGCCTCTTCGCCAGAGCAAGCGGAGGACAAGCTCCTGTCTACGCTCCTCGCCAAACGCGCCGAGCAAGCTCGTGACTATTTCAACGAGCTCGATTCCGGCGAGCAAGGGGATTGCGTCAATCGCTACAACGAAAGTCAGGTGGCGCCGCAGCTGAAGCTCGTGGCGAACAAGAAGCCGAAGAAGGCAGCCGAGCAAGCGTTCTTTCACTGGCTGGCCGAGAATGTTTGGGGTAAGCCGACAGACCGCGATCTCCTGAATTTCGTCCTCGCTGGAGGCGGTGCAAATTCTCGGTAAGTGCGCGGCCTCACGCGATCACGCTACTGCGCGATCGCGTGAAGTCGTGACTTACGCACTCAAATCATGTTGGCGGGTGCGCAGGTATTTCCGATGCCGCTGAAGCATTCGTGCCTGAGCGGCCGACAACGCGGTAAGTTGCTTACGCCGCCGATTGCGTGGCCGGAGCTGGTAGGTTGACGTCGTCGTCCTGCAGTTCGAGCGCCCAAGATTGTACGACCGCGGTCAACTTGTCGATCAGCCGCTCTTGCGCTTCGCCCTTCACCCCCTTGAGGTTTAACTCGGCCCTGCCGTCCGCGAACGCCTTCAGTTCTCCAAGCTCGAGTCCGTTTGGTGAAGCAAACTTGACTCGCGACTCATAGTGAGTCCTCTTCGCGCCTCGCGCGGCGGTCTTCTCGCTGGTCGCGACTTGTTCGAGCTTTCGCACAGATGCCTGACCGGCGATCACCTGGTCGAGCCAGTGTTCGGCTACCGCTTCGCCGGCTTTGTCGCATATCAGCTTGATGTTGTAGGCATGCGAAAGCTTAACCTTCTCAGCGTTGTCGACCATTCGTTGCAGGAGCGACATCGGCAAGGTGTTGAGAAGAAGAACCTTATTGACCACCCCTTTGTCTTCACCTACGGCCGCCGCCAATTCAAGCTGGTCCCGATAGACATGCTCGTTCAGCAGGCGCTGCCACGACACGGCGTCGTCAAACACGGTCTGATCGTCCCTCTCCTTGTTTGCTCTGTACGCGAGAATGAACAGAGATTTCGGCGAAAGGTTGGCCCGATACATGCCCAGGACCGTGGTGCGCCCCAAACTCTTCAGAGCGCGCTTGCGCCGCTCGCCGTCGACAATAATATTTTTTCCCGGAAATTCCGGTAAGTGCGTAAATATAATTGGTTGGAGTTGTTCCTCGCGCTCTAGCGTCGCCGCTAGAGCGTCAATGCTCTGGGGGCTATAGAAAGCGCGTGGGTTATACGGGTTCGCGATGCAGTCGTCGATTGAAAGGACGTGGATCCGCTGATCGTCGGTTTGGTCTGCCGCGTCGCCAACAACAGGAGCCTTCTCATCAATCACTGCTCGAGAGTCGGGGTCCAGAATGTGCGCTGCATCAGCCTGCGCAGTTTTTACGACGCCGGAATTTTGCAGGCGAGCATCAACGTCCGAGCGCTCGGCATGCATACCAACACGGACTTTGCTTTTTAGGTCGAGCTTCCTACTCATTCTGCGTCATCCTCGGAGTTGTAGAAGGCGATTAGTTCATCAAGTAGCGCAGCCACCTCGTTCCGCGCCGGTTTGACGGCATCGGATCGGAGCCCTTTTACGTCAAAAACAGTTCGGCCCAAAGCGGCGGCCAATTTATAGACCTCGCGATTTTTGATCGTTGTCGATAAGAGATGAACCTTGCTTTCGGAAAGCAGTTCTTTCATCTGCTTATGGAGCTGAGTCTTCGGATTTGCCTTGTTGAGGAGAATCGCGTACTTCCCGTTCGGCTGAAGGGCACGGGTTTGCTCAACTAGGCGCATCATCCCTTCGCTGCTCCAAAGGTCCAGGGGTGACGAATCGGTTGGGATGATAGTCGCGTCGGCGACCATCAGCACCCGCGCGGTAATTGGGGACTCAATGCTGGGCGGGCAATCCACCAGCACAATTTCAGAATCTTCTGCCAATTGTGTAATGACACTTCCAATTTGTTTCCCGTGCCCGGCGACACTCACGATTTTGAACGGAAGTGGGTTTCCATCGTCGGCTACGGCATTCCACCTCAAGCACGAGTTTTGGGCATCGGCGTCGGCGACCAGCGGCTTATAGCCCGCGGCGTGGAATGCTCCGGCCAGGTTGATTGTTGTAGTTGTTTTCCCGGTCCCGCCTTTTTGATTTGCAACAGCGAATACTAGACCCATTTCGCCTCCGGAAAGTCCCCAGACACTGCCCAGGGTCGATCTCCACGTGGAGATTCGAGCGTGAAGTGAAGCCGATCTCCACGTGGAGATCGGGCGCACGCCGGCGTAGTCGGCGTAAAAAGTAACGTACCTGCGAAGTATAGTCGACGATTTAAATTTATCAAGAAATACTTCAATTGACGACGCGCAGAATCTCCACGTGGAGATTGCGGGGCCGCCGAGCGTTTGCGGGGCGGTTTCAGATAGACGATCTCCACGTGGAGATCACGCAGTAGGCGGTGGTCTGCGGCATCTAGCGTTGCGATCCCACACCGGTTAAAGAACCGGAGACTAAGGGTGAGAGGTGAATCTTATATACCGAATTTCTAAAGACTTGATGCGAATCGGATGCGGCTGCGAGCAAAGTCCCAGATTGTCTGGGAGATTCCAGCTTCCAGAAGCGGAAGCTGGAGATTATGTGGGGGTTGGAAGTTCCTCGCCGAACGATGTCGGGGATAGTCTAGGAGATGCCATTGGTTGGCTGGGAAACGCATTGTAGTTGCCCGGGGGTGTTGCGCGTGCTTCGGTAGCCGGGCGCGGATATTCAACCAAGTGGCCCGGGGTGGGGCGGGGCATAGGTTTGGAGTGGTTTCGTGCCCCCAATATCGCTAGGTCGAAGCCCGCCTAAGGAACGTCTCGGCCTCACGGTATTGGCGGCCAAGTTCAGCGGTCGCGTAGACCGATGTGGTGTCGAGCGAATCGTGACCGGCAAAATTCCGCGCACTCTCGAGACTCATCCCGTTTGCCAGCGCATGCGACACGAACGTGTGTCGTAGCCAGTGCGGGCTGGCGGCGCTGAAAGCCCGCGCGTGCGGCGAGTCCTCGCGCAGCGCGGCGGCAGTCGCCATCGCAAAAAACTGCCTAACCGCCTTATAAAGTTGAATCGGATGGATCGGCCCGGTTTGCCGCGCGCGCGCCGCGAGCTCGGGCGCCGGATCGGTCTTGCTTACCTTCGCCGCGCGCCGGATCCGGCCGATCTCGGCATTCGACAGCAGCGCCGGAATCAAAGGGGTGGCGGCAGGGCAGGCGAGGGGATCGCGCGGCAGCCCGCGCGATTCCAGATAGTCGCCCATCAGGTCCAGCACCGCCGGCACCAGCGGCACAAAGCGCTCCTTCGCGCGCTTGCCAACCACGCGCAGCAACCGAATCGTGCCCAGCTCAGGGCCGGCGTAACGCTCCTGCACGTCGTCCGTGAAGGCCCCGCACAACTCGGCACGTCGCAGCCCGGTGCTGTACGCAAAGCTCAGCACAAAGCGCATGCGTGTCGCCGCGGCCGTGTCCGGCATATCGTCGAGCACGCGCATCGCGAAGCGCCACGCGTCGGAGGTCAAGCCGCGCTCGATCTGCAGACGCGATTTCGCGGCCACGCGCCGCTCGTTGCCGGCGGCGTCGTGCGTCGACCCGGTGAACACGCGCACCTTCGCGAACGCATTGTGATCCAGGTATTGCGCGTCGACCAACTCACCGAAAAACTTCTTCAGCGCGGACAGCGCGTCCTGCCGGCTCTTGACCGACAGCGGCCCACGGAACGGCCGCCAACCCAGATCGCCGCGATGCGCGGTGCCGGTCATGACCCATTGGCTGGCCGGCTGCGGATCGATCAGGAAGCCGTTGATGTAGTCGCGCGCGTCATCGGTGTCGAGGCTCGACAGCGCCTTGCGCTTCACGAAGATCGACCAGAGCAGCAGCCGTTCGGCTTCGGTGCGGTAGCGTTGGCGCGTATGCGGGTTCTCGTAGTCGGCGAGCCAGAAATCAATCGCCTCGCGGTCGTTGTTGGCGCGGCTGTTGTTCCTGACGAGATTGCGGTGCGTGCCATGCGAGCCGTCCAGTTCGGGCGGCAGCAAGAAGCGCTCGAGCGGCACGATCGCGGTGACGGGACCGGCTGCGGCGAACCGCGGCGCTGGCAGCGTGGATTCGGACGGGTGGGTTTGCGCGCCGGCGGCCAGCTGCAGGCCGGTGACATCCCCGTAGTGCGCCAGCCACGCGACGATGCGGCGCGCGCCGACTTCGCCCAGGCGCGGCACGCGTCGGTACCAGCGGTAGCCGAGCGCGTTGATCGACTCGACCAGCTTGCCGATCGTGGTGAGGCCGACGTCGGCGAGACGCAGCGCGACGGCGGTATCGAACCAGCCGAGCACGTGGTGCTCGGGGCGTGGATCCTCGACCACCAGACGCGCGAGCGCCTCGAGCGCCGCCATCTGTCGCGCGCGCAGGCGGGCGTTGCGCTGCTGCCGACGTAGGTTCGCGCCGGCGTGGGTGTTCGCGCCGGCGTGCCGGGCGGCGAACAGATCCAGCAGCTCTTTCTCGGTATAGAAGCCATCCGGATCGTGCTCGGCGGCGAAGTCGTCCAGCGACGGCGTGGTTTGCGCCGGCGCGTCGGCCGCTGGCGTCGCGGCGAGGGCGGCCGGACGAATCGCAAGCAGCCGGGCGGTCGCGAAGTCGTGCCGCTTGCGGGCCGCGGCGACGAAGGCGGTGACCAGCCAGGTGCGGGTGGCGTCCGCCTTGCGCGCGTCGCGGCCGAATTCGAGGTACTGGTCGGCCAGCTCGGCGAGGTCCAGTCCTTCCAGATAGCCGCGGAAGAAGGCGAGGTGCTGCAGCCCGATGCGGCGCGCGGCGGCCGCTTCGCGGCGTGCGGCGCGCGAGCGCGACTTGCGGCGCGCAGCCGGCGTGCGCGCGCGGCGCGGCATGGCCGGCAGTTCGCGGAACTCGACATCGAGGACGTCTGGATCGTCGGCGGGTGTCATGGGTGGTTTCGAGGGAGTACGGAAAGCGTGTTGTTTGATACGTGCCCCTGCAGCGCGGCCGCATCAGCTTGGCGTTTTCTTCGACCGGGGCTGCCTGACGGTGAGCCGTGCCGATGGCCGGCCGCCCCGGGCGAGCCTTGCCCCACAAGCGCGTGCGCCAGGTTCGCTCGGAAAAGAGGCGGAATGGCCAATAAAGTGAAGGGTAACATAGTAAGGACTATGTTACCCTTCATTTCGTGACATCGAGCGAACGCCCCAGGCTCGTGGGGCGCACACGACTAAAGTTGAGTCGAGGCCCGGCTGCCGGTGGCGGGCAGAGGGGAGGCAGGAGACGCGGCACGAACCGATGCCGTAGTCCGCGCAGGTCGGCCGGGCAGATTCGGCTGGAGAAACAGTCAGGTTGTGCGACACCGGAAGCCGGACCACGTAGTCAGCGCGAGTGATGACGCCCGCCCCGGCCCGCTCGTTGTGTGAGCGCTGGCCGGGCGGAAAACGTTCGCGATTGCTCTTGGCAAGCGTGGCTGCGACAGGTGTAAGCCGGAGTTCATTGGTGGGCTGCCCGCCGCAGGCAGTGGTGGGGCGGAGGCCAGCGATTTGCGTGTGTGCAGCGGGATGAGGTAGGGTGCAGCTTTGACTTTGTTGTCGAGGCTGTTCATGAACAAGCAGGAACTCATTGACGCGGTCGCAGCGGGCGCGGGCGTCAGCAAAACCGACGCGAGCAAATCCGCCCTCAAACGCAGTCGGGAAGTGGCGCTCGGCTTTTTCGATTCACTCGGCCTTCGCTATGAAATCGACGATTCGGCCCGCAGAGGCCTCAGCTACTATCTGAACGGTCGGGGCTTCGAAATACGCTGTACCGAACTCGGCGCACAACAGCAAGTCGTTGGTGGCGGTGCCTATCAGGAGGGAGCCGGTTTCGGCATCGGCGCTGAACGACTATTGTTAGCGATGACCACCCAGGGACTTGCGTAGTGAAGTCCAATGCCGACGCGGCTTGCGGCCCAGGACAGTTGCAGGCTCCATATCGCTGGCTACACGTAGTAAAGCGATGGCACGAACGTCGGCTTTCCGCAATCGCGACTGTCCGCGGCGGGTCGTGTTACGCCTGTTGCATCGCGCGGCCGCCCAGCGATGTTCGTCGCGCTCATGCGTCGGGCGCGAGGCGGCCACAAACCGACGTTCCGACGTAACAATCGTACGTCCGCTTGTGGACGGTCGTGCCTATTGCATGATGCTCAAGCTTCGATCACTGCGTGAGTCTGGCCGACGCTGCCGTGAGCCAATTATTTTGGCGTCTGATACATTCGGTTTGCATCCATTTCGGGGACACGTCATGAAACTTCGGACCGTGTATTTGAAGGTCAGTAATATGGAGACATCCACTTCTTTCTGGGAGCGACTTCTCGGATATGAGCCGCTTAAGCGGTCCGGCAAGTGGACTGAATTCATGATCGGCACAAACAGATTGGGCCTTTTGTTAAACGATTTTGGAGATGAGATAAAAGGTAGCAGCTCCGTCCCTGTCTTTGAGTTCGAAGAAAATGCGCTTCACGAATTCGTGAAGCGGGCAACAGAAAACGGGGCCACCATCGTGATGGACGGATTGAAGATCGAGTCCATGAAAAGCATTGTATTGAGCAGTCCCGACGGACACGAGTTCGAGCTTTGCATGTGCCGCAACTAACCAACGGCTTTGCAGTTCGTAGCAAGTCCTGCGAACGACTTCTTGGCGGCGAAGAAGGGCCGTTGCAAAAAGCCACGGAGAATGTCGCTTCCGGGTCGCGAAGCGCCTCTCGCACGGCTCCAGAACGGCCGCTCGACGGCGCGCTGGCTTGTTTGCCGACCTAGCCGAACGACCTAGTAACGAGATATTCGTTTACCACTACAGCACGGTCAGACCATCAAACTCGCGATTGGGAGCTGCGCGACCGCGAAGGCCCTCGCCGCGACAGGGCGACGAGTAGGTGACAACGGTCTTCGCAAGGCCCGCCTGGTGACAACTTTAATACGCGGCGCTCAACCTCATGAATTCACAAAGGTTTCACATCTCAGGGGCGGCGACAACCGGCGAAGTGACAACTGTACTTCGCAAACGGTGACGACTAATGACATGGTCCGCCCCGCCTTACCGGATAAGTTAAGCTGGCGGCGCTCACTCGGAACCGGAGATCATCATGGACCAGGTAACGTTGGTTGGAATCGATCTTGGCAAGCATAGCTTTCACCTTCATGGTCAAGACCGGAATGGCAAGGCCCTGTTTCGCAAGAAGCTGGGGCGTAAGCAACTGATCGAATTCTTCGCGACGTGCGAGGTCTGCACCGTGGTCATGGAGGCGTGCGCCGGCGCTCATCACATGGCGCGCAAGCTGGCCACGTTCGGCCATGAGGTAAAGCTGATTTCACCCCAGTTCGTACGCCCATTCGTGAAGTCGAACAAGAACGACTTCGTCGACGCTGAAGCGATCTGTGAAGCTGCATCGCGTCCCGCAATGCGCTTTGTGACACCGAAGACTGAGTCGCAACAGACCCTTTCGGTTCTGCATCGCGTGCGTGAATCGATGGTGCGGGACCGTACGAGAACGATCAACCAGATGCATGGCTTCCTGCTCGAGTTCGGCGTCAGCCTGCCGGTCGGCAAGGCCGCCGTTGCGCGACTGCCCGAGCTTCTCGACGCGAACGCGTTGCCGCCCCGGCTGATAGCGATTCTCGAACGCCTCCATGAACATCTCAAATACCTTGAGAACCAGGTAGGTGAGATTGAGCGCGAGCTGGCGCGCCAACTCGCCGATGACGACGTTGGGCAACGGCTCATGAGCATTCCGGGGATCGGTCCGATCACCGCGAGCGTGCTTGCCGCAGAAATGGGTGATGGCAGGCAGTACGGTTGCAGCCGGGACTTCGCCGCGTCAGTTGGACTTGTTCCGCGCCAATACAGCACAGGAGGAAGGTCCAACCTCCTCGGGATCAGCCGTCGAGGCGACAAGCACGTCAGGTCTCTTCTGGTTCTGTGCGCCCGAGCGTATCTACGCGGGCTCGAGAAGCGAACTGGCCGTCTCGCGGAGTGGGCGCGCGCGATGATGGCGCGACGTCATTCAAATGTTGTGGCATGTGCGCTGGCCAACAAGCTTGCGCGAACCGCGTGGGCCATCGTCGCACGCCACGGTACCTTCGATTCTGAATTCGCTAGGCCGTCGGCCTGAGCGGGCACAAACCAGGTTACCTCCTCTGCTTTTGCGACGACTGAAACGTGATGACGTGAACGGCACACCGGCCTGTGGAACACCCTGGAAAATAAAGAGGCTTACCAAAGCCGCACGACTTTATAGGAGCCACAGGCGCGAACTTCATCGAGGCGCGGGGCGCGATCCCCAAAAACGACGCCGGATAGATTTAGGCAAGCCAACATGACATCAAGGATCAGAGGTTGCAAAACTGGGGCGGACCATAGATTTATTTTGGTCTACGTCAGGCGCAATCGACCGGCTCGTCGCATTGATCGTCTCTTGTTTTCCAATTTGCTCGCTCGTGACTGAATTGCGTCTCTCGTCATGCCAGATCGAGGCGGTCTGATCGCACACTAGGATTCTGTACACCTATCCGTCCGACATGCAGCCATGCCTCGCGAAAATCAACGACGCCCGATCACCCGCTAGGCGGCCGGCTGCCGAGACCGGCCCGGTAAACGGGCCGTGGAATCGAGGCAGGATCAAGGCGTGCGGGCGAATCGGATGGGTCATTGTCGAAGCAAACGACCCGTCGACCGTTCGTATGACTATCGTTGCGCCATCGCGCTCGTCTCCGACCAGCCGCCGCCCACCACCTTGTACAGCGTGATGAGGTTCGACTGCTTGGCGAGCATGTCCGTGATCAGTTGCTGTTGCGCAGCGTAGAGCGTGCGCTGCGCGTCGAGCAGGGTCAGGAAGCTGTCGGTGCCGCTGCGGTAGCGTGCCTGAGCGAGGTCGTAGTACTGCTGCGCGGCGTTCACGTAGTCGCGGTCCGCAGCCACCTGCGTGACGTACGTCGTGCGTCCCGCGAGTGCATTCGACACTTCCTTGAACGCCGTCTGGATGGCCTTTTCATAGTTGGCGATGTCGATGTCCTTCTCGACCTTCGCTACGTCGAGCGTGGCGCGGTTGTAGCCGAAGTCGAAGATGGGCACCGAAATGGACGGTGCAAATGTCCACGCACCCGTGCCCGCTTTGAAGAGGTTCGAGAGGCTGCTGCTCGTGGTGCCCGCGGAAGCTGTCAGCTCGATCTTCGGAAAGAACGCGGCGCGGGCCGCGCCGATGTTGGCGTTGGCGGCCTTCAGCGTGTGCTCGGCTTCGACGATGTCGGGGCGGCGCGTGAGCAGATCCGACGGCACGCCTTCGCCGATGTCCGCGAACATGTTCTCGCTTTCCATCAGCGAACCGCTTTGCGGCAGATCGGTGGGCAGCGGCGCGCCGATTTCGGCCACCAGGTTGTTGCGGTCCTGCGCCACCGCACGCGTGTACGAGGCCAGGCTCGAGCGCGCGCTGGCCAGCGAGCTTTCGGCCTGGCGCACGTCCTGCAGCGACGCGCTGCCGATCTTCATCATGCTCACCGTGAGGTCGTAGGTGTGCTGGTCCGCATCCACGGTGTTCTGCGTGACCTGCAGCGAAGCTTCGTCGGAGAGCAACTGCAGATAGTCGGTGGCGACCGTCGCGATCAGGCTGAGCTGCGTGCTCGTGCGCGCGGCGTCCGTGGCGAGGTACTGCTCCAGCGCCTGGCGCTTGAGGCTGCGCAGGCGGCCGAAGAAGTCGATTTCCCACGATGTGAGGCCCACGCTCGCGCTGCTCGAACTGTATGCGCTCGTGGAGCCTGCCACGTGTTCGCGCGTGACCGAGCCGGATGCGTTGATGGTCGGTCCGACGTTGGCGCGCGCAATGCGGTACTGCGCTTCGTACTGCGCCACGTTGAGCGCGGCCACGCGCATGTCGCGGTTGTTCGCGAGCGCGAGTTCGATCAGCTTTTGCAGGCGCGGATCCTTGAAGAAGTCGCGCCAGCCGAGGTCGGCTCCCGGCGGTGCCGCGGCAGTGCTTTGCAAGGCCTTCGGCTGCGCCAGCGCGGGCACGGTGGACCAGGTGTTGTCGACCGGTGCGGCCGGCCGTTGGTACATCGGGTCCAGCGTGCAGCCTGCCAGCACGCCCGCGCAAAGAAGGGCGATCAGTGTACGTTTCATGCGTTGCCCTCGTTGATGTCGGCGGAGTCCGTGGCGTGACCGTGTTCCTTGAACAGTCTGCGCACCACGACGAAGAAGACCGGTACGAAGAAGATGGCAAGCACCGTGGCCGCGATCATGCCGCCCGTCACACCCGTGCCGATGGCATGGCGTGCGCCGGCGCCGGCACCCGTACTGATGACGAGCGGCAGCACGCCGAACACGAACGCGAGCGAAGTCATGAGAATGGGACGCAGCCGCATGTGGGCGGCTTCGAGTACGGCGTCCACGAGGCTGTGCCCCTGCGCTTGCAGATCCTTCGCGAACTCGACGATCAAAATGGCGTTCTTCGTGGAAAGCCCGATGGTGGCCAGCAGCCCCACCTTGAAGTAGATGTCGTTCGAAAGTCCGCGCCCATGAGCGGCAAGCAACGCGCCCAGCACGCCGAGTGGCACGACGAGCAGCACCGCGAGCGGAATCGACCAGCTTTCGTAGAGTCCCGCGAGGCACAGGAACACGACGACGAGCGAGATCGCATAGAGCGTCGTGGCCTGGGAGCCGGCCTGCTTCTCCTGATAGGACTGTCCGGTCCATTCCAGAGCGAACCCGGGCGGCAGTTTGTGCGCGAGCTGCTCGACCGCGTTCATGGCCTCGCCGGTGCTCACACCGGGCCGCGTGGCAGCCGAAATGCCCGTGGCGAGCTGCCGGTTGTAGCGCTCGATCTGCGGCGGCCCGAACGTCCAGTGACTCTTGGCGAACGACGAGAAGGGAACCATCGTCGAGTCGTAGCCTGTCGTGCTCGTGGCGGTACTCGAAGACGATAAGGATAACGAACCCGACGAACTGCTGCTTGACTTCACATACCAGTCGCCAAGGTCGGCAGGCATCATGCGATACGGCGCGTCCGACTGCACATAGACTTTCTGCACGCGCCCCGTGTCGATGTAGTTGTTCACGTAGGACGAACCGAACGCGGTCTGCAGCGTGTCGTTGACGTCGGAGATGGAAAGCCCCAGCGCGTTGGCTTTTTCGCGGTCGATGTCCACCTGCAACTGCGGCGTATCTTCGAGGCCGGACGGGCGCACCATGGCGAGCGTCGGTTCCTTCGACGCCATGCCGAGAAACTGGTTGCGCACCGCGAGCAGCTTGTCGTGTCCTGCGCCGCCGCGGTCTTCGATCTCGAAGTCGAGGCCGCTTTGCGTACCCAGTTCCTGAATGGCGGGCGGATTCAGCACGAAGATGCGCGCGTCGCGATTGCCGGCGAAATGCTGGTTGGCGCGCGCGATGATGGCCGGCGCGCTGTCGCGCGAACCGCGCAGGCTCCAGTCCTTGAGCGTCACGAATGCGATGGCGTTGTTCTGCCCCTGGCCGTTGAAGCTGAAGCCGTTGATGGCGATGACCTGCTTGACGCCCGGCTCGTCTTTCAGCACGTACTGTTCCACGGCCTCCACCGTCTTCAGCGTGCGCGAAGCCGGCGTACCCGCGGGCGCGCTGATCGACACGATGAAGTAGCCCTGATCTTCGTCAGGCAGGAACGAGGAGGGCAACGTGACGTAGAGCAGCGCCACGACGCCGGCGATCACGCCGTAGAGGAGCATGTAACGCGCGGGCCGCGCGACCACGCGTGCGAGCGAGGAACTGTAGCCCGCATTGCTCTTCGCGAACCACCGGTTGAACCAGCCGAAGAAGCCGCGCTTTTCGTGGTGCTCCACGTCGGCGCGCTTGAGCAGCGTGGCGCACAGCGCCGGCGTGAGCGTGAGCGCGAGCATGACCGACAGCAGCATCGCCGAGACGATGGTGATGGAGAACTGCCGGTAGATCGCGCCCGTGGAGCCCGCGAAGAACGCCATTGGAATGAAGACGGCGGTGAGCACGGTGGTCACGCCGACCAGCGCGCCGGTAATCTGCCCCATCGCCTTGTGCGTGGCTTCCTTCGGGCCGAGCTTCTCCTCGCTCATGATGCGCTCGACGTTTTCCACCACCACGATGGCGTCGTCCACGAGCAGGCCGATGGCGAGCACCATCGCGAACATCGAGAGCACATTGATCGAAAAACCGATCATCGACATCACACCGAACGTGCCGAGCAGCGCAACGGGCACCACGATGGTCGGAATCAGCGTGGCGCGCACGTTCTGCAGGAACAGGTACATCACGAGGAAGACCAGTACGACCGCTTCGAACAGCGTCTTCACGACCTCTTCGATCGAGATGCGCACGAACGGCGTGGTGTCGTACGGATAACTGATCGCGACGTCCTTCGGCAATTGCAGCTGGATTTCGGCGAGCTTCGCGCGCACCGCGTTGGCGGCGTCCAGCGCGTTGGCGCCGGTGGCGAGCTTGATGGCGAGCGCGGAGGCCGGCTTGCCGTTCAGACGCGACGAGGTGTCGTAGCTGTCGCCGCCCACCTCCACGCGCGCCACGTCCTTCAGCAGCACGCGCGAGCCGTCGCTGTTCACGCGCAGCAGGATGTTGGCGAACTGGTCGGCGGTCGTCAGCAGACTCGACGAGCGGATGGTTGCGTTGATGGCCTGCGAGTCCGTTGCCGGCGAGCCGCCTACCTGTCCCGTGGAAAGCTCGACGTTCTGGTTCGTGATAGCCGTGGTCACGTCGGAGGGCGTGAGTCCGAAGCTGTGCAGCTTCACCGGGTTGAGCCAGATGCGCATGGCGTGCTGCGCGCCGAACAGCGTCACGTCGCCCACGCCGTTCAACTGCGCGAGCGGATCTTCGATCCGGGTCGCGATGATGTTGCCGAGATCCACCGAATTCCAGGTGCCGCCCGGCGACGAGAGCGCGACGATCATGAGGAAGTTCGTCGACGCCTTCGCGACCTGCACACCTTGCTCCTGCACCGTTTGGGGCAGTGTAGGCGTGGCCTGCGTCACCTTGTTCTGCACCTGCACCTGCGCGATGTCGGGATTCGTTCCGGGATTGAACGTCAGCGTGATGGTGGCCTGCCCGGCGGAACTGCTCGTGGACGACATGTACAGCACGTTGTCGATGCCGCTCAGCTTCTGCTCGATCACCTGGGTCACGGTTGCAGCGACGGTGTCGGCGGAGGCGCCGGGGTAAGTGGCCGTCACCTGCACCGACGGCGGCGCGATGGTGGGGTACTGCGCGACGGGGAGACTCGTGACCGCCGCCGCGCCCACCAGCATGATGACGATGGCCATGACCCACGCGAGAATGGGACGCTTGATGAAGAACTCTGCCATGCCGTTCTCCGCCTAGCGTTGTGCCGACACGGTCGAGGCCGTGTCTGTCGCGGGTGCCGCGGACACCGCGTTCGCCTGCGTCTGCGGCGTATCGGCCGCCACCTTGACCGGCGCACCCGCATGCACGCCCTGCAGGCCGCTCACGATCACACGGTCGCCGGTGTGCAGGCCTGAGGTCACGATCCATTGGTCGCGGAATGCGTTGTCGGCGGTGACTTGCACCTGCCGCGCGTTGCCGGCCGCATCCACGACGTAGACGCTCGCCTTGCCGTCCGACGCGCGCGTCACGGCCATTTGCGGCACGAGTATCGCGTTGTCGTTCTCGCCTTCTTCCAGGCGGGCGCGCACGAACATGCCGGGCAGCAATTCGCGCTCGGGGTTCGGGAACGTGCTGCGCAGCGTGACCGAACCCGTGGTGGCGTCCACCGTGACGCCGGAGAACTGCAGCGCGCCGGGGTGGGTGTATTCGGTGCCGTCTTCCATCACGAGCGTGACGGCGGCGCTGTCGCTGCCCGTCTTCTTCAGGCGCCCGGAGGCGAAGGCCTTGCGAAGCCTCAGCCATTCCGTGCTGGGGCGCGTGACGTCGAGGTACATCTGGTCGAACGCCTGGATGGTGGCGAGCGCGGTGGTCTGGTTCGAGGTGACGAGCGCACCCTCGGTCACGCTCGATGCACCGATGCGCCCGGAAATTGGGGCGCGCACACGCGTGTATTCGAGGTTGACGCGCGCAGATTCGAGCGACGCCTCGTCGGCCGTGACGTCGGCTGCGTCTTCGCGAATGGCGGCGACGGCATCGTCGTAATCCTGCTTGCTCACGGCGTTGATCTTCACGAGTTCCGTGTAGCGATCCGCTTTCATTTTCGCCAAGGCCAGCGTGGCGCGCGCTTTTTCGAGCGTGCCGCGGGCCTGGTCGTAGGTCGCCTGGTAGGTGGCCGGGTCGATCTGGTAGAGCACCTGGCCCGCCTTCACATCGCTGCCTTCCACGAACAGGCGTTTCAAGACGATACCGCCCACCTGCGGGCGGACGTCGGAAACCTTCAGCGAGGAAAGGCGGCCGGAGAGTTCGGTGGTTTCGACGATGCGCTGCGGCGCGAGCGTGAGTACGCCGACCGCGGTGGTTTGTGCGGCAAAGCCGGAGGGCGCGCCTGTCGGCTTGTTGCAGCCCGCGGTGCCGAGTATGGCGAATATCGAGAGCGCGGAAAATAAGCGCCGCGGCCTGCACATCGTGCGGTGGTGCGCGTGGTTAGAGAGGATTGACGTCTTCATCTTTGACCTGTTTGGACATCGCGATGCGGGAACGGGATGGCACCGAGCGCTTCAATGGCAGCTCAGCGGAACCGGTGCTGGGCAAGGCGTAACGCTACCGACGTCGCCTATTTCCGTGCTTACGGAAACTTACTGTCCGGTGGCGCGCCCGGACAGGGAAATGAGAATCGGGCTTTCGGTGTACGTAATACCTGCGCGGCCGGGCCCTTGTGCCGGTTCCGTTAGGGATCGCAAATCACAGTAATATTTCGAAAGCCAGTCGAGCCTTCTCCGGGCTACCATCAATCCGTTCTCATACCACCCGAATACCCGAAGTGCACGCACCCCCCTTTCCCGATTCCACGCTGCAGGTCCTGCTCGTTGATGACGACGCCGAGCTGCGCGACCTGCTGCGCAAGTTCTTCCAGCAACGCGGCAGCGCGTTCTCCGTCTTGCACGACGCCACCAATCTGGCGCGGCGGCTCGAACGCGAGCGGCCGTCCATCATCGTGATGGACCTCATGATGCCGGGCGTGGATGGCCTCACCGCGCTCAAGCAATTGCGCGCGCGCGGCGACACGATTCCCGTCATCATGCTGACCGCGCGCGCCGAAGGCGTGGAGCGCGTGCTGGGGCTCGAACTGGGTGCGGACGACTATCTGGGCAAGCCGTTCATGCCGCAGGAACTGCTCGCGCGCATCCACGCGGTGCTGCGCCGCCAAGGCCAGCCGCAAACCACGGTAGTGCAGGAGAAGCGCGCCCCGTGCCGGTTCGGCCGTTTCGAACTGGATTTCTCGACGCGCACGCTGCTGAGGGAAGGCACACCCGTGAAGCTCACGGGCGGCGAGTACGCGCTGCTCGAGGTGCTGGCCTCGCACCCCATGGAGACGCTTTCGCGTACGCGGCTCATCGAGCTGCTCCACGGTCCGGATGCCGAGGTGACGGAGCGCGGCATCGACGTGCCGGTATGGCGCCTGCGCCGCCTGATCGAGGACGATCCGTCCAATCCCCGACGGTTGCAAACCATGCGCGGCGTCGGCTACATGTTCATACCCGACAGCCCGGCCGATGAAGAATCCGTTTGATTCGATGTTCGGCCGGCTCGTCATCACGACGGTGGGCCTGCTCGTGCTGGTTCACCTCACGTCGTTGCTGCTGATCGACCGAACCCGCATGAGCCTTGCCGCCTTCCATATTTCGCGCGTCGTGGAGGCTGCCGCCAGCATGGGTGAGCAGGATGGCGGCGGCGAACGGTCCGTGGCAAATATCCTCGGTATTGAGTTCGTGGACCTGAAGCAACTGCCGGCCGCCGACGCGCAGCGCTTTCGCGGCGACACGCACGGGCCCATCGAACGGCAACTGCGGCACGTGCTGCCGCCGGGCACCCACGTGGCGATGGATAGCGACGGCACGCTGCGCGTGCTCCCCGCAGGCAGCACGCGTGGCATCGTGCTGCCGCGGGCCGAGGTGCCGCTGAGTCGTTTCACCGGGGTGCTGGCGTTGACGCTGGTGTTCGCTATCGTGGTTGCCGTCGTGCTTGCGTGGCACCTGAACCGCCCCATCCGCGATCTTGCCGCAGCCGCGCGTGAGCATCGCACTGGCCATCATCTAAACCGCGTGCGCACACGCGGGCCGCGCGAACTGCGCGAGCTGATTGGCGACTTCAACGACATGACGCGCGAGCTGGCCGAGGCAGAGCGCGAGCGCGCCGTGATGCTCGCGAGTATCGCGCACGACCTGCGGACACCGATCACACGCATGCAGGTGCGGGCAGACCTGCTGACCGACCGTAGCGATCGCGAGGGGTTTCTGCGCGATACCGAATCCATGTCGCGTGTCATCACACAGTTTCTCGACTTTGCGCACGAGAGCCCCGAAGGGTCGCCGCAAATCAGCGTGGACACGCATTGCCGTCTCGATTACACCGACGCGCCGAGTCCGGGCGGCGAAGCGCATACCGATGCGCTTGTCACGCTCGATCTTCGCGCGGGGCCCGACTTCATGCTGCCCACGGTCGATATCGACCGTATTCTTTCGAACCTCATCGAAAATGCGCTGACCTACGGCGAGCCGCCCGTGGAGATCGCCACGCGAGCGTATGACGAGCACTACGAACTCGTGGTGCGGGACCACGGGCCCGGCGTATCCGAGCCCGATCTCGACCGCGTGCTGCGTCCGTTCGTCCGGCTCGATCCCGCTCGCGGCGGCACCTCGCACAGCGGCTTGGGCCTGGCCATCGTTCACCGCCTCGTTCGCCATCACGGCGGCACGCTGCAGATTTCCAACGCGGCCGACGGCGGGCTCGTCATAGCGATGAGGTTTCCGAAGCACAGCGCCGCGCGATGAAGCGCCGCATGCGCTGTCGCCGCTCGTCTGAGTGCCAGCGGTGGTCTAGTCGAGCTTCCATGCGCCCACCGCTTCGGCAAGCGTGAGGGCGCCTTCGTTGAGGTCCTCGGTGGTGTGTTCACCGGGGGCAGATCACCGGAGCAACGGCTGTCGGAACTGGGACAGTAGCAACAAATACCTCAACCACACTTTCGAGTAGCCCGGTAGCGTGAATATGCGAAGCTTCGCATATTCACGAATCCCGGCCGACCCTCAGAAGGGGCCTGCGGCCCCCATTGACGTGATGTGACGGTGGCGCCGTTGAACGGTAGGTCGAGCTTTCGCATTCGGATAGCGCTCGTCATGAACACGGATGCTTCAGCCCTTGTCGGGCTCGACGACGACCGGGTCGGTGGCCGCGAAACTGAAGATGCCCATGCGTTCCATGCGCGCAAACTCGGCCTCCACCAGTTCGTAGACAAGCGAAAGCGAGGGATTCGGACTCGGATCAACACGCGTAGCCAGCACGAGTACCCGGTTGAGCTGCACGCCGGATATCTCTGACCTCACCACAAAGGGGAGCTGCGAGCTGTCCCGGAACACCGAGATCGGCATGATAGTCGCCCAGCGGCCGCCCTGTACCAACTCGCGGATCGAGTCTACCGAATCGATTTCGGCGCGTACTCGCAGCGACTTGCCCAGGCCGGCGAGTTGACGCTCTACCAATTCCCTGTGCAGGCTGGTCATGAGCAGCGGGATGCACGCGAGCTGGTTCACCGAAACCACTGGACCAATGCGCATCTGCGCATGCGAGACCAGCGCGAAGGGCTCGCCCAACAGAGGATGGAACGACAGCGTGCGGCGCGGTTCGGGGTTGGTCAGCACAGCCATGTCAATCATGCCGCGCTCCAGCCAGTCCAGCAATGTTGGGGTGAAAGCCTCGCGGGCACGCAACTCCAATCCCTCCATGGCGTCGATGCAGTTCTCGAACAGACGAGGCAGCAGCAGCCGCGCGAGTGTGGGCGAAGCCCCCAGCACCACGGGCGGGCAATCCTTCTGGGGCCGATGCGCCAGGCGCCGCCCTAAGCGAGAGGCCTCGGCCAGGATGCGCTGCGCAGATTCGTAGAGTGTCACGCCCGCCGGCGTCAGACGCACGCCGCGCGGTAGCCGCTGCAGCAGCTGCGCGCCCATTTCGCTCTCCAGGTCTCGCATCTGACGAGTGAGCGCGGGTTGCGCAATCGGTATCGCAGCGGCGGCGGCGGTCAGGCTACCGCTGTCAGCGACAGCAATGAAATAACGAAGCGTCCGGAGGTTCATGGCGGCCCCGGCGGAAATGGCCCGCCGTCCTTATCCATATCACAATGATATGGGAGAGCCCAAATATAGCATTAGACGCGGCTTCGGACGCCGCCTAACCTTGAAGCTCATCCATGGCTGGGCCGCCCGGCAGAAGGACGACCCGACGGAGGCACGATATGACGTTACTGAACCGCGTGGCGTGGGCCGGCCGCAAACCGATGTGATACCGCCCGACATCACGGCGCCAGGCTCTGCACCGTGGGACGGCGCAGCGCTTTACCACAAGTTCATGCAAGAGAGGGGCATCCAGGTCAACCGGGTGCCAAACGCGACATTCCGGACTCCGCGGTCCGGGGCCACGACCATCGCATTCCTATTTGTCTCATGACTTCAACTATCATTTCCCCGGAAGCGTTGCGGCGCTTCATCCAGACCGCTTTCGTCAGCCAAGGCTTGCCTGAGGCCGACGCCACTCAAGTCGCCCGGTTGATGACCGAAGCCGACCTGCAAGGCTCTGATGGCCACGGCGTCATCCGATTGCCGCAGTACATCAAGCGCATCCAGGCCGGCGGCATCAACAAGCACCCGAACATCCACGTTGTGCGCGAGCGCGATGCGATGGCGGTAGTCGACGGCGATAACGGCATGGGGCACCTGGTGGTCTCGCGCGCCGTGGACATCGCCATCGAGAAGGCCCGCAAGGCCGGCGTAGCTTGGGTCGGCACACGCTACAGCAACCATGCGGGCCCCGCCTCGCTTTACGCGCGTCGTCCGCTCGAGCACAACATGCTCGGCCTGTACTTCGCGGTCGGAAACGCCAATCACCTGCCGCCTTGGGGCGGCATGGACATGTTGCTATCGACCAACCCGATCGCCGCCAGCGTACCCGCCGCCGACGAACCGCCGGTGGTTCTGGATATGGCCACTACGGTAGCGGCCTACGGCAAAGTCAAGGCCAAGGCCAAGCGTGGCCAACCTTTGCCCGAGGGCTGGATGATCGACCGCGAAGGAAAGCCGCTTCTCGATCCAAATCGAGCAGGCGAGGGCTTTTTGCTGCCCATCGGCGGTCACAAAGGCTACGGCCTGGCACTCGTCATCGGGCTCCTGGCGGGCACCTTGAGCGGGGCAGCCATGGGGCGTGACGTGATCGACTTCAACGCTGATCACACGAGCGTAACCAACACCGGCCAGGCCATCCTGGTTATCGACCTCGCGGCCTTCGGCGATCCTGGAGACTTCAAGCGCTCGGTCGACCGCATTGTTCGCGACATACGGGGCAGCCAGCGCCTGCCCGGCGTAGAGCGCATCTGGCTGCCCGGCGAGCAAAGCCATGAAAGGCGTGCCCGCTACAGCGAAAGCGGCGTCCCGGTTTCTGCCGGGCTGATTGCCGAATTGAACACCCTGGCGACCGACCTCGGCATCGCCCCTCTGTCCGATATGGCACTTGCATGATCACTTCCTTCAACCCAACCACCGACGTCATTCTGGCGCAATACGAGGCGCACTCTGCGGAGCAGATTGAGCGTAAGCTCGGGCAGGCCGCGCGCGCGCAGCGCCAGTGGGCCGTCACGCCTATCGCTGATCGAATGGCACTGCTGCGCCGCGTGGCTCAGACTCTGCGCACCGACAGAGCCGCGCTGGCTCCGCTGGCCACGCTCGAGATGGGCAAGCCACTGGCCGAAGCTGAGGGAGAAATCGACAAATGCGCATGGAACTTCGACGTCTACGCCAACGCCGCGCCCCGTTTCCTGCTCGACGCGATGATCGCCAGCAGCGCTAGCGACAGTCGCATCGTGTACGACCCGATCGGTGTGGTGCTGGCCGTGATGCCCTGGAATTACCCGTTCTGGCAGGTGATGCGCGCGGCCGCGCCAGTGCTGGCCGGCGGTAACGCGTTGGTGCTCAAGCACGCGAGCAACGTGCCGCAATGCGCACTCGCCCTGGAAGCCGTGTTCCTGCGTGCCGGCGCGCCCGAGGGATTATTTTCCACACTGCTGGTAGGCTCCGGCGAGGTCGCCCGGTTGATCGCCGACCGCCGCATCTCGGCCGTGACCTTCACCGGCTCCACGCCGGCCGGCCGTAGCATCGCATCCCAATCCGGCCAGGCGCTCAAGAAGCAAGTGCTGGAACTAGGAGGTTCCGACCCGTTCATCGTACTCGCGGATGCCGACGTCGAGAGAGCCGCCACGGTGGCAGTCAAGGCACGCTTCCAGAACACGGGGCAAAGCTGCATCTCGGCCAAGCGGTTCATTGTTGAGCACGCAGTCGCCGACCAGTTCGTGGAGGCGTTCTGCGAGTGCACCCGGCAATTGGTGGTCGGTGATCCGATGAATACGGCCAGCACGCAGGGCACGATGGCCCGACGCAATCTCCGCGACGAACTGGATGCACAGGTACAGGCTACGGTGAGGCAAGGTGCACGGCGGCTGCTTGGCGGTGCGCCGGTGGCGGGCCACGGCGCGTTCTATCAGCCGACCGTGCTCGACAATTGCACGCCGGAGATGACCGCCGCGCGCGAGGAAACCTTCGGTCCGGTCGCAGCCATTCTGCGCGTGGCCAACGCCGAGGAAGCCGTGCGTGTGGCCAATGGCACACCGTTCGGGCTGGGCGCAGCGGTATGGACTGCCGACCTTGACCGCGCGCGGCAGCTCTCGCGCCAGATCGAGGCTGGTGCCGTCTTCATCAACGGCATGGTCGCCTCCGACCCGCGCCTGCCCTTCGGCGGCATCAAAGAATCGGGCTATGGGCGCGAGTTGGGCATGCTCGGCCTGCACGAATTCACCAACATCAAGTCCGTATGGACCGGCCCGGCCCGCACCTGACATCCATCAACTGCATTTCCGGACCAAGCGAGGACCATCCATGACCGCCATCAAGTATGCCGTGCTGTGTCCCGATCAGATTCAGAGCCATGACCGTGGGGGTGGTGCGCGTACCACGCCGATGGTGGTGCCTTCCGTGGGCGCTACCACCTTCATCAACGGCATCACCGAGTTCGATCCCGGCACCGCGATTCCCTTCCACAGTCACAACTGCGAGGAGAGCGTTATTCTGCTCAGTGGCCACGCCTATCTCGATATAGACGGCGACGTGCATGAGCTCAAGCCCCTCGATACCACCTTTATCCCGCCCAATGTGCCGCACCGCTTCCGCAACAAGTCCAACGTCGAGCCGATGAAGATCCTCTGGATCTACGCATCGATCAACGCTACGCGCACCCTGATGGAGAGCGGAGAGACTCGCGCGGTGGCCGGCGAGCATGCGAAGTAAGCGGCGCGCACATTCACGTCACGACCACGCACAAGGAGATAGATCATGGGACTGCGTTTTCTCGAGCACCTGCTGATCCTCACCCACGACCCCGAGGCCACGCGAGACTGGTTCGTCAAGAACCTGGGTTTCCGCAACGGCAATCACCCGGAATTCGGCTTCCCGGTGTACTGGCTCTACATTGGCGACCAGGACGTCATCCACGTCGGGAAGGCACGCCACTCCGAGCATCAGGATACCTACCTGAAGACGCCGACCGATGGTGACCAAGACTTCGCAGCGGCAGGTGCAATGGGCTCGGGACGCATCGACCACATGTGTCTGAACTGCGAGGGCATCGAGGAATTCATCGAGCGCCTCACGAAAAATGGTGTCGCGTTCAGCGAACGTAAGGCGCACAACTCCAACCTCTATCAGCTCTTCATGCGCGAGCCCATCAACGGCATCAAAGTCGAGCTCAACTTCGCCTGGCATGAGGCGGCGCGGATCGGCCGAGTTCCCGCCTGGACTGATGCCGGCTCGAATGACAAAGGTGCCGCCGAGGTGATGACCAGGGAGCCTGTCGTCAACCCGTCAAGTTTCTGACGCGTGCACCGAACTCCGGCTTCCGAGTGGAATCGTCCGGACCGCCGGAGGAACAAGACGAGACACAGACGACATGACGCCTGCTTCTGTGGTGAAGCCGAGCGTGCGACCTCGACATGAATTGCCTCTTCTTCACCATCACAACCAACTTCAATAGCACCATGAAAGCCAAAGTCGTTCGCTTCCACACCCCAGGCGAGCCCAACGTCCTGCGGTTCGACGAGGTCGACCTCGCCGAACCCGATGCTGGCGAGGTCCGCATCCGTCACACCGCCATCGGTCTGAATTTCCAAGACATCTATGCCCGTTCGGGTCTGTATCCGGTGCCCGTACCTAGCGGCCTGGGCACGGAGGCCGCCGGTGTCGTCGAGGCGGTAGGCGCAGGCGTGACGGACTTCCATCCCGGTGATCGCGTCTGCTACATCAGCGGACCCGTGATGGGCGCGTATGCCACCCATCGCAACTACCCCGCCGAGCGTTTGCTGCACGCACCTGATCACATCAGCGACGAACAGCTCGCCGCGATGATGCTCAAGTCCGTGACTGTCGAATACCTGATGCGCCGTTGCTACCCGGTACAGAAGGGGCAGCACGTGCTGATGCACGCCGCCGCCGGCGGCATAGGCTTGCTCGCCGGCCAGTGGGGTCGGCACCTGGGCGCGCGTATGATCGGCGTGGTGGCCGGCCCCGAAAAGGTGGCCCTGGCTCGTGCCAATGGTTACGAGCACGTGATCGATCGCCTGACCGAGGACGTTGTCCAGCGCGTCAGGGCACTCACCCGCGACGCTGGCGTACCGGTGGTCTATGACTCGGTCGGCAAGAACAGCTTTGAGCAGTCGATCAACTGCCTTTCACCGCGTGGCTACTTCGTGTCCTTCGGCACCACCACGGGTGCCCCGCCGCCGGTGGAGGCCGCAACGCTTCAGAAGAAAGGCTCGCTGTACTTCACTCGGCCGACGTTGGTGACCTACACGGCATCTACCGCAGATCTGCGCGCCTCGGCGGCCGTGGTCTTCAACCTGTGTGCGCGGGGCGTACTCAAAGTATCGATTAACCAGCGCTACGCCCTCGCTGACGCTGCTCAGGCACACGCCGACTTGGCGGCCGGTCGCACTTCGGGCTCCAGTGTGCTTGTGCCATGAACGAACCAGGTCGAGAGAAGATCGATTCGGCGCCAGCAGCGTCGTGCCCCTCGACAGCCGCAAGTAGCCGATGACAAAATTCTAATCGGAGAGAGACGTGGAAAAAACTGAACGAGCAATCACACACCGGGCAGCTTCATCCCGGAACAGTGTCGTTCACGCACCGATTTTCGTCTTCCTGATACTGCTGCTTTCCTATCTCATCAACACGATGGATCGAAATCTATTTTCGATTCTCGCTGTTGAAATACGCACGCACCTCAATCTTTCGCTCGAAGAGATCGGGTTTGCCGCTACCGTTTTCACACTTGGCATGGGACTCGCCGGACTGCCGACCGCCTGGCTCTTCAACAAGATGCCAAGAAAATACGTGGCGATAGTCGGCCTGATAATTTTCTCGGCTGCAACTGTGCTTACCGCGCGGTCATATGGCTATGCCGATCTGCTCTTTTACAGATTCATTTCCGGCATGGGCGAGTCGATCCAGTTGATCGCCGTGCTCTCGATGGCAACGAGCTATTTTCATCGTCACACGGCGATCGCTACTGGCGCGATCAACTCCATGTTCGGGCTCGGCGCGATTATCGGCCCGAATCTCAGCGTAGTGTTGTTGAAGGGGTATGACTGGCAAGCGCCATTCGCCGTATTCGGCGCTGCAGGGTTCGTGATGGTGATCGTCTGCCTGCGTTTCGTGACACGTGAATTCAGCGAATTCAAACCAGCCTCCGTCAGGCCAGTCCCACGCCATCACAAGAAAGAAAGTCGACTAGCGTCAACCACTTCGACGACTTGGTTGCTTGCCGCTGCAACCGCTCTGGGCGGGCTCGTCATTTATGCGTATCTCGGTCTTTACCCGACGTTCCTCCGCTCGCACCTGGGTTTCAGCCCCAGGGAAGCCGCCTTTGCGGCCAGCTGCTACGGTGCGGGTGGATTCCTATCGTTGCTGTGTGGATGGCTTGGGCATCGATTCGGAAACCGCCGGATTCTGCAAATCGCATTATGCGTGATGTCGATCAGTGGCGGCCTGCTCTTTACGCCGCTCGGGCATTCCATCTATCTGCACGGATTGCTGTCATTCATATTTGGGTGCATGGCGAGCGGGGTGCTGTTCGCGAACTTCAGCTCCGCCATCATTCACTCCATCCATCCCAGAATCTCGACGTCGTTCGGTGCGTCGCTGTTCGTGTCGTCGTTTTATATTCCTGCCGCCTTCGCGGGTTACATCCTGGCCGTACTCACGCGCCATTTGGGCTGGGTAACGGGTAGTAGTGTCATGCTCATGGGCGGTTCGATCGCCGCACTCGTTTTGGTGACACTGGCGAGAAATCAGCAGTTTGGCACTGCGGAAACGACGCGACATCCGAACGCAGGCGGCGAATCGACGGCCGAGACAACTTACCTCCACTAGAGGCGTGTTTTTGCGAGCCAGCGCAGTCCCCTTTTGGGGTAGGGCAGCTTGGTGAGTGAACCGCACCGGGAATCGTGGAGGCTGGTTGGTTTAAGTTAATGCGGACACGTCAGCGGCATTTCTGAGTTGCCCGTAGTAGTTTGCCTCAGCTTCAGCAGGCGGGATATAGCCGAGCGGTTCCATCAGCCGATGATGGTTGTACCAGGCGCCCCATTCCAGCGTTGCCAGTTCGACGGATTCCCTTGTTTTCCAAGGGGCGCGCCGATGAATCAGTTCCGTCTTGTACAGGCCGTTGATCGTTTCGGCCAGCGCATTGTCGTAGCTGTCGCCCCGGCTGCCGACCGACGGCTCGATGCCGGCCTCAGCCAGCCGTTCGCTGTAGCGAATGCTGACGTATTGGGCCCCTCTATCGGAGTGGTGTATCAAAGTCCCGTCCTCGCCCGGTTGGCGGGCGTACAGTGCTTGTTCAAGTGCATCCAGAACAAAGTCCGTGGTCATCGACGAGCTGACGCGCCAGCCAACAATACGGCGGGCGAACACGTCGATCACGAATGCTACGTACAGCCAGCCTTGCCATGTCGAGACATACGTAAAATCCGACACCCAGAGCTGATTCGGTCGGTCAGCCTTGAACTGCCGGTTGACTCGGTCCAGCGGGCGCGGCGCGCTCACATCGGCAATCGTCGTGCGAACACGCTTACCGCGAACTGCGCCACGCAAGCCCTGCAGCTTCATCAACCGTCCGACCGTGCAGCGTGCAACCGCAATGCCTTCCCGGTTCATCTGCTTCCAGACCTTCGGCACGCCGTAGACCTGCATGTTGGCCTGCCAGACACGCTTGATCTCCGGTTGCAAAAGCTCATCGCGTTTCGCGCGGGCGCAACATTTCGACGGATCGCGAAGTTGTGCTGCATGGCGTCGGTAGCCCGACGGGGCAATCCGCAAGACCTTGCAGATCGGCTCGACCCCGAAGGTGTCGCGATGCTGATCAATGAAGGCCTTCAGGACTTGAAACGGCGGTCGAGCTCCGCCTGGGCGAAAAATGCGCTCGCCAGTTTGAGAATCTCGTTGGTCCGGCGCAGTTCCTTGACCTCGCGCTCCAAGGCTTTGATGCGTTCACGCTCGGCCGTACTCACGCCATCGCGCTCTCCACGGTCGACCTCGTCGCGCTTAACCCAATCCAACAGCGTCTGCGGCGTGCAGCCGATCATCGGCGCAATCGATTCGACGGCCGCCCACATCGACGGGTGCTCGCTACGCTGCTCGCGTACCAGGCGCACTGCGCGCTCTCGGACTTCCGGGGAAAACTTGCTTGGCTTCTTGTTCATGGCTCCATTCTCTCAAGAGTTGGAGCCTCCACAAAACTCGGGGCGGTTCAGCGTCAGGATTTGATGGAATCACCCCGGGGGCGCACTGTCCCATCTCTAAAAATTATGATTTCGGATCAGCAAAACCACTTTTGCAAATATACAGCACCTGCCTAGACTGAATTGATTTCAGTCGACGCTTTGAATGCGCCTGCCCTTGCAGAATCTCCGCTGGGGTAAGGAGGGTAGGCGACATTTGCTGGCTTTGACTGCGTATCGCTCGGGAGGAGAGTCGAGCGAAAGCCAAACATAGATGGAGGAGGCCGCAATGGCTACAAAGGAAACTTGGCGTGCGCGTTTGGCGCTGCTTATCGCACATGTCGCAGGAATGATCGATCTGGTGGCGTTGCCGGTGTGGATCAGCACCTTGATCACGGGATATCATTTTGATCCGCAACAGGCTGGATCTTTGGTTACTCTTTTCTTGGCAGGAACTGTCACTGCAAGTCTACTCCTTGCTCCGCGGTTTAATAAATTCAATGGCAGGATCATCACAACATTCTCACTCGCCTTGGCGGCTATAGCCTGGGCCGTGGCAACGCAACAAACCCGATTCATCCCAATGGCGCTTTGCCACGCAATAGCTGGGTTCACCGCTGGAACGGCACTGTCTTTTACACATGGCACGATCGGGCGGAGCGTGAACCCACACCGGCTATTCGCGATGGCGGGCGGGGCAATCGGCGTATTCGGCACGATATTCCTTGGGACGGTCCCGAAGCTCGTTGCTACGCAGGGCCGAGAAGTCGTGTTTTTCGCTTTCTGCGGTCTCATGATCTTGGCGAGCGCGACATCGTCCCTTGCATTTCCACGACCAACCGTCGATCGTGACTGCGTTGCGACTGTCGGAGTAAAAAAGCTCAGCCGCGCGGTTTGGGCCGGCATTTTCGGCGTCAGCCTGATGGCTGTCACCCAGTCTATGGTATTCGGATTCTTTCAAGAAATAGGTATTGGACATGGATTCTCCATAGACGCGATTGCCAGTGTGTTGATCGCTCTCGGAATCGTTAACCTGTTTCCGGGTCCTATCGCCGCCCTTCTTGAAAAGATACTGAACTCGGAGCAGGTTGTTCTTGCCGGACCGGTTGTACAGGCTATTCTCGCGCTCGTTATAACCTTGAGCTCTGCTTTCCCTCTCTATGCGATGGCAGGTCCTGTATTTGTGGCAACTATGGTTTTCACTCACACATTCGCATTCGGTCTATTGTCTCGGCTGGACCCTAGCGGGCGGGCCGTTGCCGCGACGCCGGCGATGCTCATGACAGGCGCGGCCATCGGGCCAATCCTTGGGGGAACTCTGATCCAGATATCCGGCTATACCTCGATCGGCTTGGCAGCCTGCGTCTGCGCAACACTTGCGGTTATATCTTTCTCCAAGGCACGGTTCATCCTCAATCCTGTTGTGGCCGCAGGCGAGTAATATCAGTCGTCATTGCACGTGCTGGTTAAAGCGGCCTCGCGGTCTTCCCGACGGCGGGGCCGGCTTTATTCGATGGAGATATAGCAGGCCTCCCAGTTCGCGATCAGGCAGACACTTCGTTCATCACTCGCGCGTGGGCCTCAATCCGTTCAACAAGCCACAGAATTGCAGGATCTCCTCGGCTCGAAGCGCGCCATTGGACGCATTCTTCGAAGGCCGGAAGGGCCGTGGGGATTTCGAATATTCTAAGCGGGTAACGGCTCGCATACGCATGGGCAAGCCGACGATGAAAGATCGCAACCCTTTGCGTCCCCATCAAATAATGTGGCACAAGACTCCATGCTGGAACGGTAACGTCTATCCTTCGGGGCGCAAAAGACCTTTCGAGAAATGTCGCGTCAATCGTCGGCAGGCCGGAATCACCCAGTCGTACAAGGACATGCCGCATAGCTAGAAAAGAATCAATGTCGGCAGCGTTATCTACAGCGTTGTTGTTGGCGCAGGCGATCCCGACGAAATCGTCTGAGAAGAGCGGCCTGAAAGGGTGGTTTTGGGAGAGCGCCTGCTGGGGGCCAAGCAGCAAGTCAATGCGCCCCGTCTCCAACGCGTCACCCGGGAGATCGGCATAGTGATGTAGGTCGAAAGTCATCCCCGGCGCCTCGACTGCGAGCTCACGTAAAACATTCACCAGAAAGATTGTAGCCGCATAGTCCGACACCATTACGGTGAAACTCCGCCGCGCATCCTCCGGCAAAAACCGCGCCTGTACTGCTATACGTGAATGGACGGCCGCAAGTATTTCCTTCGCCGGAACGGAAAGTGTCGCGCCTAGAGGCGTGAGCATCATCTGCTTGCCGTTTTGCGTTAGAAGATCGTCGTTAAAGTATTGCCGCAACCTGTTCAGCGCACCACTCATGCCGGGCTGACTGATATTCAACTTCTCTGCCGCCCTGGTAACGTTGCGTTCACTGAGTATTGCGTCGAGCGCGACGATCAGATTGAGATCCAAGCCATTGAAATGCATGTCATCCCCCAAAAAGCGTTGACCTTTTACGCAGTCGACCACGCCACGCCTCAAGCGCTCGCTCTATCAACTATTCGTGCTGGCTATGAAGATACATAAAAGAAATCACTTTTGCAAATGATTTGCACGCCGATACAATATCTTCAAGCGAAATTTTTGAAGTGTATCGGCTGAAATGCTTCCCGCCGGACACACGCGTTCTGGGAGGAAATATTGAGTATATCTACGACATACGACGTCGTCGCGATCGGTTCGGGACATAATGGACTCGTCGCCGCCGGCTATCTTGCCAAAGCCGGCAAGAGCGTTCTCGTCATTGAGAAGCAACCCTGGCTCGGAGGCGGTGTTGTCACGCGCGAACTGACCGCGCCAGGTTTCTGGCACGATCAGCACAGCACAGCTCACATATTTATCCAGGCCAATCCGGTCCTTGCGAAGGACGAACTTGGTTTGAAATCGCGCTACGGTCTCGAATACATTTATCCCGATCCACCGCATATTTCAGTCTTCGAGGACGGTGAGACGCTGGCGCTTTATACCGATCGGTCAAAGAACTATAAAGCGATCGAACGCTTCTCCAAAGCGGATGCAGAGTCGTTTCTGAAGCTTGCTGAATTGGGCGACCGCATCCTGCCCATGCTTCTGGCTGGACTCTACTCGCCCCCGATACCCAACGGCGCTATGAGTGCAATGCTCGACCAGAGCCGGGAGGGGCGTGAAATTCTGATGATCATGCAGAAAAGCGCCCTCGATATTATAAGAGAGTATTTCGAGAACGACTATATCCGGGTGCATTTTCTAAAGCTGGTCACAGAAAACCTGCAACTCCCTGACGAAATGGGAACTGGAATTGGTCTGTTCATGTTCATTGCCTTTCTTGAACGCTACGGAATTGGCGTAGCCAGAGGCGGCAGCGGTGCGCTGGCAGACGCGCTCGTTGCCCAAATCCGCGATCATGGCGGTACTATTCTCACGGAAACCAAGGTCGAAAAAGTCCTGGTCAAGGGGGGGCGCGCGGTTGGCGTACGGACCGTGATCGGCGAATTTTTCGCAAGAGACTGCGTGATCGGTGCACTGCACCCCCATCGTCTGCATTCGTATATCGACAATCTCGACCCGTACGTCGATAGGGCCGCGCGCAAAACCCGGCCGGCGGCATTCAGCGCATTTGTCGTTCATGGTGCGCTCAAGGAGCCCGCGAGATTCGCGGCTGGCGACCATGTGAACGGCACGATTATCACGGAGCTGCTGCCGACTAGGCTCGACCATTTGCGACGGTCCTTTGACGAGTTACGCTACGGCGTACTGCCTGAAAGGCCGCTTTTTGGGGGAAATTGCCCGTCCAATGTCGATCCGTCGAGAGCGCCTACGGGAAACGCGACGTTTTTGATGTTCTCCTATGCGCCCTATGACCTTAAGGACGGCGGCTCCGCGCGGTGGGACAGCTATAAGGAAGAATATGCCGATTGGCTTTGCGAGAAAGCTGGAGCATACATCACCAATCTCG
Organism: Burkholderia sp. BCC1047; assembly: GCF_902833155.1. Classification (NCBI taxonomy): domain Bacteria; kingdom Pseudomonadati; phylum Pseudomonadota; class Betaproteobacteria; order Burkholderiales; family Burkholderiaceae; genus Burkholderia; species Burkholderia sp. BCC1047. The sequence continues at coordinate 34,953 of NZ_CADFEH010000019.1, forward strand.
GCAAGGATAATTTTATTGCCCGTGCGGTTTACAGTCCCCTCGATTTGGAACGCGATTCGGAAAGTTTTCAAAAGGGCGATATTCACGGTATCGCGCCTTATTCCTACCAATTCGGATCGCACCGGCCGACCCCCGACCTTGGCGGTCTAACGGTTCCCGGCATCGAACGCCTATTCCTCGTCGGTCCCTTCATGCATCCGGGGGGCGGCGTATTCGGCGCAGGCAGAGCCGCCGCGATGAGGGCTTTTGAGGCGATCGGGCTCGACTTCGACAAGGTAAGCGCGGCATGAAAATCTTCACCACAGACAAGACCGAACTCATGACGATCAGCTCGATTGAGTCAAAGGATGCCGACTTACTGATCAAAGGCAAGATATTTGGCGCGATGCCCATGTCTGCCGTCATTACGCCAGAACAGGCGAGATTAGCTTTGCGGCTCCTAACGCCGCGGTTGATCTGGTTTTTGTTGTCGCTGCCGTTCAAGCGTACCCAGGGAGAGAAGAAATGAGCCTGTCTAGAACGATGCTGTCGGTCCGCTTTCACCAGACGGGAGGGCCCGAGGTTCTGCGCGTGGAAACTCTGGCCCGTCCCGAACCACAAAAGGGCGAGGTGATTGTCCGGGTACTCGCTGCAGGTGTCAACTATGCCGATCTGGTCAGGCGGCGCGGCGACCATTATCCGGTCCCTACCCCGCTGCCCTTCAATCCAGGCTGTGAATTTGCCGGAATCATCGAAGATTGCGGCGAAGGCGTAGATAGGTCACGGATCGGGGAGTCGGTCATCGGTGCCAATATCCAAGGCGGCGCTTATGCTGATTACATCGCCGTCGAGGCCAAGACTCTCATGCCGTGGTTCGAGGGTCTTTCACTCGAACAGGCGGCAATGCTTCCCATCCAAGGCCTGACGGCATATCTGGCTCTGACAGATGCCGGCATGTTGACGAAAAACGACACAGTGTTTGTGCAGGGCGCAACGGGCGGCGTCGGCTCTTTGATCGTACGGATTGCTAAGGCACTAGGTGCCAAACGCGTCATCGCCGGCGTCGGCCATGAAAGCAAGATCCGTCTGGCTTTAGCCGCCGGCGCAGAAGCGGTGGTCGATTATTCCAAATCGGACTGGGTCGACGCCTTGCGGGCAGCCAGTGGTGGCCTTGGCGTCGATCTCGTCATGGATGCCACCTCGGGAGGCATTCTAGAAAGGGGAATCGATTGCCTTGTACCGAACGGTCGTGCCGTGGTCTACGGCCATGCCGCACCGACAGACAACCCCGTAAACGTCACCAGATTGCTGGAGGGCAATCTCCGTGTCACGGGCTTCTTTCTAGGCTACTACCATGTGAACAGACCAGACATCGTAGTTGCAGCTTTAAAAAGCTTAGAAGATCTTATCAAACGCGGCGAACTCGATCTTGTGCCGGCAAAAGTGCTGCCCTTCGCCAAAGCCGAAGAGGCCCATCGCTTGATGGAGCAACGAAACAGCGAAGGCAAGATCATTCTGGTGCCGTCGAATCGGATGGAGGACCAAAATGGCTGACGATCTCGACGGCAAGGTGGTTATAGTCACCGGCGCAACATCAGGAATCGGTTTCGCCACCGCTCTTGCGTTCGCTGAAAAGGGGGCGCGGCTTATCCTGAGCGGACGCGCGTCGGTGGACCCCATTGTCACACAATGCCGCATGCAGGGGGCGGAGGCTTTCGGTTTGTCCGGCGATCTTGCAAACGAGGAATTGAGCCGCAACCTCGTAGAGGAGGCCATGAGCCGATTTGGAACGGTGAATATTCTGATTAACAACGCTGGTTTCGGGACTTCCGGCGGCGTCGAGACTGTGGAGGAAAGTCAGTTGCGCGCGGTCTGGGACGTTAACTTCCTCGCTGCCTTTCGCATGTCGCGCCTTGTCATTCCCCTCATACGTCAGCACGGCGGCGGCGCAATTTTGTTTACAACTGCGCTTGCCGGCATGTACGGCATGGCCAACGCACTTGCCTATTCGACCAGCAAGGCTGCCGTCATCAATCTTTGCAAGGCCATGGCGATGGAGGTCAGCCGCGACGGCATCACCTGCAATTGCGTGAGCCCCGGCCCCGTCGATACGCCAATGCTGCAGGAAGCAATCGATGCCTATGGGATTTCGCGCGAAGAGTTCCGGGCGTCTTCCCCAACCGGCCGTATTGCCACGGCGCAAGATGTCGCCAATGCGTTGTTATTTCTGTCATCTGGCGCAGCCCGCTCGATCAACGGTCATGTCTTGGTTGTCGATAACGGCATGTATGCGGGCATGTTTACTCCAAGGCCTATCTGAGGCGATACGTTTAAACGCACCAAACGATAAAATTGTCAAATGGGAGTATTCAATTGAGTGAGAAAATACAGTTTAACAAAGAAATAGCCCTGGATTTTCACCGCCGCGCCTTTGTTGAAAAAGATCCGGCTTCGGCTATCAGCACACATGTCAGTTCTGTCTATACACAACACAATCCACAGGTGGCTGACGGTCCAGAAGGATTTGTCAGCTTTGTCGAGGGTTTTCATCAACACTTTCCGGATTTCAAAATCGAGATCAAACGCACAATCGCCGAAGGTGATCTCGTAGCGATACATTTTTGTGCCTATTTGGACAACGAGGACCGTGGGACTGCCGGAGTCGATATATTTCGAATTGAAAGGGGTAAGGTGGTTGAACATTGGGACATTCTTCAGCCCATTCCTGAGCAGGCCGCCAATTCAAACGGCATGTTCTAAGCGAGCTTGTCGCAGACCATTTCGTGCGTCGAAGCCCCTCAGCCATCGTCAGCCTGTCTAGACTTTGTTAACCTCTTGAAGTCCGAAGAGGTAGGCAGGATCGACAGACGACCCAGGTCCAGGCGGGTGGCAATATCCTTGTGATCGCTTGACGATGCAATCTGCAGCACCCTGCAACTCGGCGCGACCTCGAACACGCCGCGATGTCGAAGAATTGGATCATCATTTGAAGGGGTGGTCGAGTCAAGGGTCACAGTTCTACGACGTGGTCCTCCTAAATCAGCGGTGGACCGTCGAAATAGTCGCGCAGCCGACCCAACGCCTAGCTCATTGCCGATAGGCGATGAGCTAGGCGTTGGCTGAAACGGTTAACAGGGATGGGCGTGTCGAGCGCGATCATGGGTTGAAATAAAGCCTTTCCAGCGACATTGAAACTTCTTAGATATTTGGCTTGTAAGTATAAGGATTTAAAATAAGCAATTTTTGAACGCCGCGATTTCCTCTGGCTCTTTCATCAAAAGACGTTCAGCAAGCTTGCGAAGGCATTGAGCTCGTCGACACGGGAGAGAGCATGATATTCGAGTATTTTATGGCCAACTATTTCTGGTACTCCTCCGTCGACCTGTTGATCCCTTGCGATCAGACTGGCAGCGACATCCGGCCCCATTGGCCCTTCTGCCTGCATCGATTGCAGCTGTGGCTGCCATATTTTGATTCCGATTTCTTCTGGCATTTCAACAGTCCGTTCCGCTGTTACTTCGGAATTGGGGACAATATAGACAAACAGGGCAACAGATGGGAGGCGCGCGAGGCGCCCATTGGGCCGGGAAGCTTTGCAGATCGTGCCGGTCGAAATCCGGTCGAATTGGGCAGCCGGCGGACCACGGGGACGTCAAGGGCCGAAGCAGCTTCAGTCCAAGTGATAATGGCATCCGCATAATTTTGGGGGGAGCAAGAATGAATGGCTACGTAGGGAAGAGGGTTGCGATCGTTGGTGCCGGACCTGGAGGGGTTTCGGCCGCGATCGCATTTAGAAAAGCCAACTACGAGGTCCGGCTTTATGAGCAGAATCCGGAGCCCAAACCGCTAGGCGGTGCTGTGCTGCTTTCAGTGCCCGTTCTTGCGGTGCTGCGTTACTACGGCATTGACGTGGTCAATAATTTTGGCCTTAAGACGCGCGTCCAGTTCCGCAATCCCAAGGGAGAGGTCCGCGTGGACCTGCCGTTCAACAAGTCCGTCGAGAAGGCAATGGGCATCGAGGGCTGGCACTACGGCATCCTTCGGTCGTCCGCCTACGCAAAGATGGTCGATGCTCTCAACGTTCTTGATCCTGATGTCATCACGCCAGACCACAGGTTCGTCGCCTATGAGGAGCGTGGCAACGAGATCGTTGTCAAGTTCGACAACGGCAATGAGATTGCGGTCGATTTGCTGGTCGGTGCCGATGGCATCCGTTCACGGGTATCTCAGCAGGCTCTGGGCAGTCTCGACCTGTTTCATGTTGGTTTGCGAGTTTGGCTCGCTTGGTGTGAGGACATTGCCGAACTGCCTAAGGACATCGGCGCTCTGCATCACGGCCGTAACGTGCAGGCGAGCTACTTTCCCATGAAGCATGAAGGCAAGCCGGGCTTCGAATGGTGGATCGTCGAGAGGTCCTCGGAAGTTGCGGCGGCGCCGGCCGATTCGGAACGTCACATCCGTGCCCTGCTGGCACCCTTTGCCTATCCCATGAACCTCTTTGCCGACCGGACGGATTTTTCGAAGCAGATCTTCCGATGGGAGGTCTACAATCGTCCTTCGCTGATGAAATGGTCGAAAGGACGTGTCGTCTGTCTCGGTGACGCTGTACATCCCGTTTCACCCTATGCAGCCTATGGCATGGGTATGGCCATCGAAGACGGCTACTTTCTAGCCCGCGCCATTGGCACGAGCGATCTGTCGGACGGGCTCACCGTGCAGCGTTCGATCGCGACATTCGAGGCGGAGCGCGTTGCCTATTGCAACCATCAGGTTGAGTTTGCCCGCAAGCTCGGCAACATTTTCCATAAGGCACCGGCGCCACTTGCCTGGCTGCGAGACCAGGTATTCGACCGCACGGGCCTACTCCAATCCATGGTGGAGAGAGATTATCTTGCGGATGCGGAGCGGATGTCGATGTCCTTGAAGGAGTTCCATGTTTGAACAGGCCTAGTTGCTCGAAGAAGGCAGTCACCAAATCTCCCTCTGCCATGCCTACGATGTCGCGGAATGGAAGGCGTGCGGCCTTGCCATGTCACCCGCCGCGCGACGCAAGATGATCCTGACGCTGCACGAGGGCCGGCTTTTCGGCTTGCTCGATGTCTGGCAGGCGGCACGTCGATGGCCTGGAGATCGGATGCCGATCTCAATTGCGCAGGCACGCATCTCGCGTGCCGTTCGCATGGCGCGCTGTTCGATCTTGAACTCATCAGATACGGTTTGCCGCTCATCCTGACCTCCTCGGTTGCCGTAAATTATGGCTCGAAGATGTCTACGAAAGGCTGGTCGGTCCAAAGGTTGCGATCTACAACGTTTTGGTCGAGGAGGTGCTGGAGGCCTCAGGCAAAGTGGTGGACGCCGCGACGCGGCACCTCACCGACCTAGCCGAGCGATTGAGTGCCGGCCTGCAGTACACGTTGCTTCAGGCCCACGCCGATCCTCTTTGGGGCAAGTTCCTGTCCAGCTCGTTGATGCGTCCGGCCTCCGCGGCCAATGGCTTGGGTCGATTCTTTTTGCGGGATGTTTTAGACGGGCTCGCGCAACAGCGCTTCAAGGCGGAGGACCTACCCATGAGCGTCGTGGCCATTGTCGGCACGCTCAATGCCATGCTGAGGGGCGAACGAGAGGAGATGCAGATGGCGCTTGGTCACCTCGGGCAAGGCCAGATCGATGGCTCCGCTGCAGCCGAAGAAGACATGAACCTGATTCGGCGCACAACTGCGTTGATGCTGCGGATACTGGGGATCCCGGCAGAAGCGTCCGTGGCGCTGATTCATAAGCCATTGCCGCGAATCAGCGGCTTCGCACGTTTTTTGAACGAGACTCAGTAGCGGATGAAGACGCACCCACGAAAGCTGCGAGCTACTCTTGGGCGGGTGAGTGAGTTTGGCACCGATACCGAGGAGTCCCAGCATCTGCGTTAGACGCGCCCACGCGAAGGGAGAACGACGACATTTCCGCAGGCTGCCGCCTGTAGCATTGCAGCCTCCGTAAGCGCGAAATTCTCAGCACCTAGCAGGCTGTTGAAATTCGGAACGGTGTAAACGGGTGTTGCGAGCGGCGCGTTAGAGATATCGTGTTCATGGCCTTGGACAGATAAGAGCGATGCGCGGAATGGACGAGATGCAGCAACCGCTGTTCACTACGGTGAAGCTGGAAGAGTTCGTGCCGGCCGACTACCCGTTGCGGCCGCTCCGGCTGCTGGTCAATCAGGCGCTGAAGCGGCTCAACGGGCTGTTCGGCACGATCTACGCGGACAGCGGGCGCGCCTCGATTGTGGCCGAGAAGCTGTTGCGCGCGTTGCTGCTGCGGGTGCTGTACTCGGTGCGCAGCGAGCGCATGCTGATGGAGCAAATGCGCTACAACCTGCTGCTCCGCTGGTTCGTCAGCCTCGCCATCGAAGAGCCAGGCATCCGCAGGCGTCGATCGCCAAGTACGGCGAGCCGCGCCTGACACCCGTGTCCCTGCGATGATCGCGCAGGCGGCCGGCGCGTGGGCGACCGCAACGCCGGCGCCGGATCACCCGGTCGGCCGTTGGTTCCGGCCACTGGTGGCGGAGCGGCTGGCCGGCGAGGGCGTCGTAACGCTCGGTGAGCTCGTCGCGTTCTGCAATCGGACGCGGCGGCGGCTGGTTGCGGTCGGTGCCGCACATCGGTGCCGGCCAGGCGCGCGTGCTGGTCGCGCGGCGTCGCGGCCTCGCGAGATGCATCGACATCTTGCGCATGGTATCGAATGCGCTACAATTTGGTATCAATTGATACTTTTGCGGGGAGTTGCTATGTCACTCGTTACCCCTGAAGCCGTGGCTGCGGTCATGGAACTGCGGCCTGTCCCGCACACGCTCGCGGAGCTCGAGGCGCTCGTGCGTGACGGCCTGCCAAAGTCAGCGCTGCGCGCCGGCGTTGAACATGCGACGCAAGGTGCAGACGCCCGGCGCGCGCTGCTCGCCCGCATCATCCCCGAGGCAACCTACAAGCGTCGCCGCGATCGGCTGACGCAAGACGAATCGGAAAAAACCGAGCGCTTGGCCCGGATCGTGGCGACGACCACCTACGTCTGGAACGATGAAGAGGATGCACGCGAATTCCTGGCGACGCCCCACCCCGAACTGGAGGGGCGGGCCCCGCTCGATGTCGCGCTGACCGAACTCGGTGCGCGCCGGGTCGAAGAGCTGCTCTGGAAGTTGTTCTATGGGCTGCCGGCATGAAGTTGTTTCGCATCGCTGACACACGACACACGATCTGGAGCGGCACCGGTGCGATGCTGGTTGGTGGCCGCTTCAACAGTCCTGGCCGGCCCGTCATCTATGCGGCGTCGACTTTCGCAGGTGCGATGCTCGAGGTGCTCGTGCACGCGCGCATCGGCAAGGTTCCGAAGACGCACGGCTGGGTTGAGGCAACCGTTCCCGACGACGTCCTCGTCGAACGCCATTCAGCAGAGACGTTGCCGCTTGGATGGGATGCGGCCGCATTGCAGGCGGCACGGCAGTTCGGCGACGCTTGGCTGACCGAATCGCGTACAGCGCTCCTGATCGTCTCTTCCGTCGTTGTCCGCGCCGAGTTCAACGTGCTGGTGAATCCCGCGCATCCCGACGCGACGCGAATCGTCGTGACCGATCCGCAACCTGTAGTGTGGGACGAACGCCTCTTTTTGATGCCACCGGCCGGGCGATCATAGATTCACGATGGTGGTCTGCTAACCTTACCTCGACACCATTTTCCTGGAGACAGGAATGACTACGGCGTTGCTTTTGGTTTCATTCGCACGCCCACCCAGTTTCCCGCCAGAGTGGGTTCCCAAGCCGCTCGCGCTGTTCGTGGCGAACTGTGTGCCGGGATTGAATAAGCGTCAGTTGCTCGCTCGCACCGCGCGGCTCGGTTGGAAGCCGATGTGGGAGCCCGTTCCGAAGCTGAAGCGAGACGACATCGAGGCGTATGGCCTCGGGCTCACAATCGACGGGGTGGGGGTACCGCTTATTGCACGCATGCGCAGAGCTGCAAAGGACGTGTTATCGGTCAAGGTGCCAGAGCGGTAGCGTCATGGCGCCCTTCGTCCATCTTTGCGACGGCCTTTTTCAGCAGCCCGCGCAACCAAGTGAGCCCGGGGTCCGAGGTCCGATGCTTGTGCCATTGCATCGCCTGCTCCACCGTCGGGACCGGCACCGGCACCTCACGCAGCACGATCGGCAGGCTGCGCGCGGCCTCTTCGGCGAGCCGCCGGTGCATGGTGGCGATCCGGTTCGTGCCGGCCAGCAGGTGAGCCGGCGACACGAAGCTGTACGTATTCGCCTCGACGCGCCTCACGACGCCGAGCCGCTGCATGAACCAGTCTTCGAGTGTCGTCTGTGCGTCGCCGACCTGCACGACGATGTGCCCGGCCGCCATGTAGCGCTCGTTCGTCATCTCGCCCTTCGAGAGGGGGCTGTGGTTCCACACCACACAGCAGTAGGTTTCCTCGAGCAGCACCTCGGCCGGATGCTCGGTCGAGCAATACTCTTTGGGGATGATCAGTAGATCCGCTTCACCGCGCTCCAGCACGCGGTGGGGATAGGCAACCTGCGGGCGCAGCTCGAATCGGATGCCGGGTGCTTCCTTGTAAGCGAGCGTGAATAGGTGCGGCATTAGCGTCGTCATCGTGTAGTCCGAGACGAACAGGCGGAACAGGCGATTCGCTTGTGCCGGTACGAATTCGGGCTGGGCCGCTACCGTCGCGTCGACGCGCACGAGGATGTCGCGCACAGCGTCCTTGAGCGCGTCGGCGCGCGGCGTCGGCTCCATTTTGCGGCCGACCTGCACGAGCAGTTCGTCTTTGAAGTATTCGCGCAACCGTGAAAGCGCGTTACTCGTCGCCGACTGGCTCAGGTGGATCTTTTCGGCCGCACGGCTGATGTTCTGTTCGCTCAAGAGCGCGTCGAGCGCCACGAGCAAGTTGAGGTCGAGCTTGTTGAACCGCATGCGTGCTGTCTCCATTCTCCTAATCGTTGCCGCGTTACCTCGCGCGCATACGGTATCAGGGTTTAACCTGAGAGTATTGACGCCGTCGATATCGGCAATGGATCGAATCCATTTTTAGGATACGTCAGCCTATCTTAACCTAGCCACATCTCGAAGCGACGGCAGCCGACGCATCGCATTGGGAGGCCAGCGTCAGGGCATTTTCGGATCGAACGTATCGCTGTACGTCGGCCGTCTGCACCGCGCTTCCACTATTAGAAGAGATGCCAGGCGGCGCAAACGCGCCCCTAGGAGGAGACAGCATGTCCACGAAACTGATCGCAGCCGTCGTCGGTTGCGCCGTGTTGGCCACGGGTTCGATGAAAGAAGCACAGGCATTCGAAGGTGGTGTTTCACCGTATGCGGCCGGCGCGGTGGGTACGAATATCGCCAACCTGCCGCCGATCCCAGGCCTGTTTGCGCTGGAACAGTTCAACTACAGCTTTGCGAACGGCCTCTATGGCAACGACGGCAAGAAACTGCCGATTCCGTTCCATACGTCGGCGTTTTTGGAAGTCACTCGTCTGCTGGCGGCGTATCCGTTCCACCTCCTTGGCGCAAACGTCTATACGCAGCTGATCATTCCCGTTGTGTCATTGCATAGCACCGTCTTCGGGCAGTCGAGTACGCAGAACGGCCTCGCCAACATCACGCTGACGCCTGTGTTGCTGCAATGGAATCTCTTGCCGAACCTGACGATTGCGTCGGGCATCGATGTTGCATTCGAGACCGGTTCCTATAGCCCGGTCAAGTCGAGCGTCGCGCTGGGTTACACCTCGGTGCAGCCGTTGATCGCGATTCGCTATAACGTTCCCAACGGAATCGACGTCGCGCTCGCGAACCGCTTGCTGTTCAATCAGAAGAATGGCACGACGGACTACAGATCGGGCGACGGTTACGTCGCCGAGTTCAACGCCGGCTGGAACTTCGGCCCCTGGAAGCCCGGCGTGGTCGGCGCGTACCTGAACCAGTTCAGCGACGACAAGGTGGGCGGCGTGAGAGTGGGCAATTGCATGCGGACCTTAGGCATCGGGCCGTCGATCGTGTACGACGCCAGAAGCTGGAGCGTCAACCTCAATTATCAGCAAGGCATCTATGCCGCAAACACGGCCAAGAGCAGCAGTGTCTGGCTGAACATCGGCATCCCGTTGTGGGCCGGCTTCGGGCACAAGGGCTAAGCATCGTCTCGCGGGCCGGACTGTGCACGAGAAGCCGGTCATGAGCGCCGTCATCGACCAATACGCAATTTCAACCAAGGCAATCAGCATGTTCCGATACTTTCCTACCAACTACGTCTGGAATCTGTCCGTCAATCTCGCCATCGAAATGGGCGCGCGCATTGGTGAAATCGAGGACATGTGCGGGCAGCTCCAGGAAGCAGCCAGGCAGCCGGACGCTGATGGCACGCGTGCGTTTCGCGAAGCGTGGGTCGAGAAGGCTGATAGTCTTTGCGATCTCGCGCGGGAAGACGAGGCCCAGGGGCGGCTGCTGTCGGCGGGCGAGAAACTCAAGCGTGCCGCGATCTATCTGATCACGGCCGAGCGCATGCTCGCGCACGATGCCCCGGGGCGCATCGAGCTTTATCGACGCTCGCTCGATACGTTCGACAAGGGCGTCGCGCTTTCCGGCGATAACTGCGAGCGCGTCGCCATTCCGTATGGCGACAAGCATCTGTCCGGGCTCCTTGTAAAGGCGAAGAACGCCGACGCGCGCAGTCCACTGCTCGTACAGGTGAACGGGCTCGATTCGACCAAGGAAATGAAGTACTTGGTGGGCTTGCCGGCATGGCTGGCGGCGCGCGGCGTATCGTCGTTGATCGTCGACCAGCCCGGTACCGGCGAGGCGTTGCGACTGCACGGTCTGCATGCGGTATACAACGCGGAGATCTGGGCAAGCAAGATCGTCGGCTGGCTCGAAGGCCGAGACGATGTCGACCCGAAGCGGATCGGCATGGAGGGCGTGTCGCTCGGTGGCTACTACTGTCCGCGCGCGGTTGCCTTCGAGCCGCGCTTCGCCTGCGGTGTGGTGTGGGGAGCCAACCACGACTGGCGCGACGTCCAGAAAAAACGCCTGCAGCGCGAAGGCAACTTCCCGGTGCCGCACTACTGGAAGCACGTCTGCTGGGTCTGGGGCGCGAAGGATATCGACGACTTCATGCGTATCGCCGAAAACGTGCATCTCGACGGTGTGCTCGACCGCATCAAGGTGCCGTTTCTCGTCACGCATGGATCGAAGGATTCGCAGATCCCGGTCGCCTGGGCTCATCGCACTTACGAGCAACTCGTGAACAGCCCGAAGCGCGAGCTCAAGATCTTCACGGAGCGCGAAGGCGGCGTCCAGCATTCGAGCTTCGACAACTCGATCAACGCGGGGCACTTCATCGCCGACTGGATCGCCGAAGCACTGGGCGCATACCCTGCCGCGCGCTAACGCCGCACACTCTACCAAGGAAGGATCGCATGAAGTTCTCGCTCGACCGACGCCAGTTGCTGGCGTCCATGGCGCTCGATGCCACTAGCGGCACGCCCGCTCAGCCAGCCACGTCACTGGGCGCCGCGCCGCCGCACGCCGATCTGGCGCTGAAGCTGATGATCGTCGGGCGTCGCAGGTCTGGCACCACGCTGGCCGAGCACCGGCACTACATCCGCCGGGTGCACGGCGAACTGGTGATGCAGAACATTGCCGCCGATCCCGTCAATGCACCGCGGCGCTATGTTCAGAACCCGGTATTCGACGGCACGTTCCGCACCGCCGACGCGGGCGCGGCTGACCCGTTCGCGCTGAACCGCGACTTCGTCACCCAGATCTGGTTTCCGGACCCGCTGTCGATGGAGCGCGCACGTCAGTCCGCCTTCTATCTTGAGAAGGTCAAGCACGACGAGGACAACTTCGTCGATCAAGCCAGTGTCATCTTCATGCCGGTGCGCGAACGCGTGATCGGCGGGGCCGCTGCGCCAGCGAACCAGCGCGTCAAGCTGTTTGGCTTCCTGCAGCGTTCGTCCGGTGCAGCGCCCGACGACTTCCGCCGCGCCTGGGGCGCGGCGCCCTGGGCTGCGGGCGACAGCGCCGGTGTGCTGCGGTATGCGCAGAACGACACGCTGCCGACCCCGATGGGCTCGCCGTTGGTCGACGGGATCGACGAGTTCTGGTTCGACGACGAAGCCGACGCGCGCATCTTCCACTTGCGCTGGGAGGCCTGGGTGTCCGAGGAGCTCGTGCGCCCCGGGCTCGTACCCGAAGCCCGCCACTTCGTGCTGCTCGCGCACGAGGACGTGATCCACGCCGGCCCGCGCTGACTTCTTCCTTTCCTGCTGGACAGACACTCATCATGAACATCATCGGACCCGATACGCTGGTCTTCGGCGTGGACGACGTCGCCGCCTGCAGCCAATATCTGCTCGACTACGGCCTGTTGCCGGTGCGCAGCGACGACACCGGCGGTCGTTTCGAGGCGCTCGACGGAACGGGCATTGAAATCGCACGCCGCGATGATCCGGCGTTGCCGCCCGCGCTCGGCACGGCAAGCATGCTGCGCAAGACGATTTACGGCGTCGCCGATGCCGCGACGGTTGATGCCATCGCGCAGGCACTGCACCGCGACCGCGAAGTGAGCACACTCGCTGACGGATCGATCGAATCGCTCGACGACATGGGCTTCGCGATCGGCTTCCAGGTCACCACGCGCCGGTCGCTTTCCCTGTCTGCCGAGCCCGTGAATGCGCCGGGCGCACCTGCGCAGCGCGCGCCGAACGTCGTAGCTGTGAGGGACGATGCCGTGCTTACCCCACGCACGCTTTCGCACGTTGTCTACTTCGTGCCGGATATCGACAAGGCCGAAGCGTTCTATGTAGAGCGTCTCGGCTTTCGCTGTACTGATCGATTCACCGGTGTCGGGCCATTCCTGCAACCGGCCGGCACGCTCGACCATCACACGCTGTTCATGATTCAGACGCCACCGTTCATGAAGGGCTGCGAGCATTTTACGTTCCATATGGGCGGACCGACCGAGGTTCTGCAGGCGGGCACGCGTTTCGTCGCGAAGGGTTACCAGTCGTTCTGGGGTCCGGGGCGTCATCGCTTCGGCTCGAACTGGTTCTGGTATTTCAACAGCCCGCTTGGCTGTCACGTCGAGTACGACGCCGACATGGATCTGCACGACGAGGAATGGAACGCGCGCGAGGCACCGATGGGCGCCGATGCATCCCAACTGTTCCTGTTCCAGCATCGCGAGAAGTGGGTGCCGGGCGGTCCGCCCGCGGGGGCAGCCGCGGCGAAGCTGGATTGACGGAAAGGATCGTTACGCCATGCCGGGGACATATTCCGATCGCATTCGTCTCGCAAGCGTCGACGATCTGCCCGATCCCGGGGCACGTGGCTTCGATCCCGACGGGCTGGGGCACGATACGCTTTTCGTCGTGCGGTACGGCGCGCAGGTTCGTGCGTATCGCGACGCATGCCCGCACTTTTTCGGCGAAACGCAGATGGCCTGGCGCAAGAACGCCTACCTGAACGGTGACGGCACCCGCATCGTCTGCCACGCGCACGGTGCGCAGTTCGACATCGCGAGTGGCGAGTGCGTACTCGGCCCGTGCCTCGGTCAGCGCTTGACGCCCGTCGAGATCGAAGTGACGGACGACGGCGCCATTGTGCTGATCGCAACATGACACACCAACACCAACCGCAGACATAGCAAGGAGACACCCGGATGGCAGCCCCTCTTCAACACGTCCTCGTCATCGGCGGAGGTTTTTCCGGTATGGCGACGGCGATCCAGTGTGCGAAGCTTGGCCTCACGGTCGACCTCGTCGAGATCGATCATGGCTGGCGCTCGTACGGCGCCGGCATCAGCATCGGAGGGCCTACGTTGCGCGCGCTGCGCACGATCGGCGTGCTCGATGTCTTCTTCGAACGCGGCCACGGCGGCGACGGCGTGAATCTGTTTACAGCCGGTGGCCAGCCAATCGGCACGCTGCCGACTCCGCGAGTGGCCGGCGAGGACGTTCCTGGCGGCGGCGCGATCATGCGCCCTGTGCTGGCCGAAATTCTCGCCAAGGCTACACGTGCCGCAGGCGTGCGCGTGAAGCTCGGCTGTACCTTCTCGCGGATCGAGCCGCGCGGCGAACAAGTGGACGTGGCGTTCACGGACGGCACAATCGGTACCTACGACCTCGTGGTTGGAGCGGACGGCCTCTACTCGAAAGTGCGCGCCGCTGCGTTTCCCGATGCGCCGAAGCCGCGCTATACGGGCCAGGGCGTGTGGCGCGCCGTGATGCCGCGACCAGTGGAGATCGCATGCGCGACGATGTGGCTGGGGCAGAAGATCAAGGCGGGTGTCAATCCGGTCTCCCGGGACGAAATGTACGTCTTCGTCACCGAGGATAGGCCGACCAACGACCACATCGATCCCGCCGAATGGCCGCACATGCTGTCCGAGTTGCTGGCATCGTTTGACGTGCCGCTGATCAAGGCCATCCGTGCGCAGATCGGCGCCGATTCGCGCGTCAACTACCGTCCGCTGGAAAGTCTGCTGCTGCCGACGCCCTGGTTTAGCGGACGTGTGGTGCTCGTCGGTGATGCGGTGCACGCCACCACGCCGCATATGGCGGCGGGCGCGGGTATCGGCATCGAGGATGCGATCGTGCTGGCCGAAGAGCTGGGGCGCGGCACGACGGTGGAAGCCGCCTTGCAGGCATTTCAGGCACGCCGCTGGGAGCGCTGCCGCATGGTGGTGGAAAACTCGGGGCGTCTTGGCGAGATCGAGATCGTCGGCGGCGACAAAGAGGAACACCGGCGCATCATGCACGAGACGCACATGAGTCTCGCGCGGCCGATCTGACACAAGTGGAGACATGATGGAGACGAACCTTTCCCCCACGATGCCGGCATGTGCCGACCTTTCGATATCGACCGGCCCGGCGCGGCTTGGCGCGTTAGGCACGGTCGCATTGATGCTCGCGCATTGCGCCGGCATGGTCGATCTGGTGGCCTTGCCGGTCTGGGTCGGCACGTTGATCGGTGCGTATCGGCTCGATCCACAGAAAGCGGGCCTGCTCGCTACGCTGTTCCTGACTGGTGCCGTTCTGAGCAGCGTCTTTTTCTCGCCACGCTTGAATCACCTGCCGGCGCGCGCGATGTCGACTGTCGGCTTCGGCATCGCAGCGTGCGCGTTTCTCGGCATCGCGTCCGTGCAGGTCGATCGCTATCTGGCGATGGCGGTCCTGCATGCCGTCGCGGGCGTCGCCGTCGGATGCGGCCTGAGCTTCACGCACGGCGCCGTCGGGCGCAGCAGCAATCCACATCGCCTGTTCGCGATCGTGGGCTTCGCGCTCGGCGTCTTCGCGATCGCGTTTCTCGGCATCGTGCCGGGACTGATCGCAACGCATGGCGGCCCGATGCTGTTTCGCGTATTCGCGGGCGTGATGGGCGTCGCCACGATCGCGTGCGCGCTCGCGTTCCCGTCGATTCGAGCGCGCCGCAGCGCGGCAACCGACGGCGAGCCTCGCTTCGAGCGGAGCGCCTGGTTCGGCATGGCGGGCGTCGGCTGCATGGCGCTGACGCAGTCGATGCTGTTCAGCTTTGTCCAGCGTATCGGCCTCGATCGCGGCTTCGGTTTCAGTGCCGTGACCACGACGCTGATCGCGCTCGGCTTCGTCAACCTGTTTCCCGCTCCCGTCGCGGGTCTGCTCGAAACGCGCGTGCCGGGCCGCAAGGTCGTGCAGGCCGGCCCCGTCGTGCAGGCCGCGCTCGCGCTGGTCATCACGCAAAGCGCCGCGTTTGTGCCGTACGCAGCGGCCACCTCGGTCTTTGCTGCAGTGATGATGTTTACCCACACCTTCGCGTTCGGCATGCTGGCGCGCATCGACCGCACCGGCCGCGTCGTTGCAGCGACGCCGGCCATGCTGATGACGGGCGCCGCCGTCGGTCCCTTGCTTGGCGGCACGCTCGTCAAGCAGTCCGGCTACGGCAGCCTCGGGATCACTGCAGTGCTGATCGCAGTCGCTGCAGCGATCTGCTTCTCACGGTTCGACCGTGGTCCGCAATCACAAGGAGTCCGAACATGAAGCCCGTTCGACGGTTTGTCGATCTCTCAATCTATCTCGAGAACGACGTTCTCTCTGATCCGCCGCCGCTCGCGCCAAGGATCAGCTATCAGAAGCACGAAGACACGCTGGCCGAATTCATGGCGATGCTGCCGGGTACGAAACCCGAGGACTATCCCGATGGTGAAGCCGCCGCCGCGGAGTGGGTCACGCTGACGACCCACAGCGGCACGCATCTCGACGCGCCCTGGCATTTCCACTCGACGATGGATGCGAGCCTGGGCGAAGCCCGGCCGTCTATCACGATCGACCAGGTGCCGCTGGAATGGTGCTTCCAGCCGGGCGTGAAGCTCGACTTCCGGCACTTTCCGGACGGCTACGTTGCGACGGCGGCCGACGTCGAGGCCGAACTCGCGCGCATCGGCTATGAACTGCAGCCGCTCGATATCGTCGTCGTGAACACGCGGGCGGGGGCGTGCTACGGGCACGACGACTATGTCAATGCGGGCTGCGGGATGGGCTACGAAGCGACCATGTACCTGTTGGAGCGTGGCGTGCGCTTGACCGGCACCGATGCGTGGAGTTGGGATGCCCCTTTCTCCTATACCGCGAAGAAGATCGCGGAAACGGGCGATACGTCGCTGATTTGGGAAGGGCACAAGGCGGGGCGCGATATCGGCTATTGTCATCTGGAGAAGCTGCACAACCTCACGGCCTTGCCGCCGACCGGCTTCACGATCAGTTGCTTCCCGCACAAGATTCGCAGCGCGTCGGCAGGGTGGACGCGCGCCGTCGCGATTTTCGACGACACCGACGTGGAGGCAGCAGCATGAGCTTTCCAGCGATTCGTCGCGTGGTGACGGGACACGATACCGACGGCCGGGCAGTCGTCGCATCCGACGGTCCTCTGCCAACCGTGGTGGAAATCGCTGCGATTCCCGGCACCGTATTCCACGAAGTCTGGAGCACGTCGTCGAGCCCCGCCATGGTCGGCAATGGCGCCGATCCCACGGTCGGCGCGCTCATGCTGCCGCCGCCAAAGCAGGGCACCCGCATGCGCTTCGTCGACATTCCACCCGATACGCCGGAATTTCTCGCACACGGCGCGATGAAAATGCACGACGCGTTCAGCCAGATCGGCGACGCCGCGGCGTCGACGGTGAAGGCCGGCTCGCCGCATCCGCTGATGCATCGCACCGAGTCGATCGACTACGGCGTGGTGATCGAAGGCGAGATGACCCTGATCCTCGACGATGCCGAAGTCGCACTGGCGCCGGGCAGCGTGGTGATTCAGCGGGGGACCAACCATGCTTGGGCGAATCGCTCGGGCCGGCCATGCCGGATGCTGTTCGTCCTGATCGACGGTGCCTACGATCCGGTGATTGCCGCCGTGCTCGACACACCCGCACACGGAGCTGCATGATGAAATTCGCGACCTTGCCCGACGGTGGCGCCGATGGGCGCTTGCTGCTCGTGTCGTGCGACCTGCGCCATGCCGTCGACGCTGCGCCGATCGCAACGACGCTGGCCGACGTGCTCGATCGCTGGGACGCGCTCGCGCCCCGCTTGCAGGCGCGTTACGATGCGTTGAACGCCGGCAGCGTGCCCGACGCGCGTCCGTTCCATCCGGCCGCATGCGCTGCGCCCTTGCCGCGCAGTCCGCAGTGGTGCGATGGCTCGGCGTTTCTGAATCACGGCCGCCTGATGGAGCAGGCGTTCAATACGCCGCCGATTCCGATGTTCGATACAGTGCCGGTCATGTACCAGGGCGCGAGCGACGACTTCCTCGGCCCGGCCAGCGACGTGCCCTTGCCCGACGAGGCCGACTGCATCGACTTCGAAGGTGAATTCGGTGTGGTAGTGGGGCATGTGCCGATGGGCGTATCGGCCGCCGGTGCGCTGCGCTGCATCCGCCTGATCGTGCAGCTCAACGACTGGAGCCTGCGGGCGTTCGGCCCGCGCGAAATGAAGACGGGCTTTGGCTTCCTGCAGGCCAAGCCCTCCACGAGCTTTGCGCCGGTTGCCGTCACCCCCGACGAACTCGGCGAGCACTGGCGCGACGGCCGCGTGCACCTGAGCCTGCACGTCGAATGGAACGACCGCTGGTTCGGTCATCCGCACGGCCGCGAGATGAACTTCGGCTTCGGCGAACTGATCGCGCATGCGGCTCGCACGCGCCGCTTGTCGGCGGGAACGATCGTCGGGTCCGGCACGGTGTCGAATGCCGACCGCAACGCGGGCTCGGCGTGCGTCGCCGAGCGACGCGTGATCGAAATGATCGACGAGGGCGCCGCGTGCACGAGGTTTATGCGTTTTGGCGACCGGGTCAGGATGACGGCGCGCGACAACGCCGGCAACGCACCGTTCGGCACGATCGATCAGCGGGTGGTGCGCGCGCCGCGCGCCGACGATGAGGAGGCTCGGCCATGAGAGTGCTGGTGACCGGGGCGGGCGGATTTGTCGGAACGGCGTTGGTCGAACGTCTGCTGCGCGACGGTATCGCGGAGCCGGGCGATGTGTCGGAACTGTTGTGGGTCGACCGGCAAGCGGAATGGCCGTACGACGATGCTCGAATCACGGCGCTGGTCGGCGATTTCAGCCGCTCGGAGATTCTCGAGGCGCAGCTGTCGGCACCTGTCGACGTCGTGTTTCATCTGGCGAGCATACCCGGTTCGCAGGCGGAAACCGAACCGGCCGAGGGCGACCGGGTGAATCTGTCGGGGACGCTGGCGCTGTTCGAACGCCTGGCCACGCAAGCGACAGAGCACGGGCGCGCGCCGCGCGTCGTCTATGCCAGCAGCGTTGCGGCGTTGGGCGAGTCGTTACTCGCATCCGTGGACGAGCACACCGTGCCGCGACCGACGATCAGCTACGGCGTACACAAGCTGGTTGGCGAACTGATCCTTGCCAACTGGACGCGACGCGGCAAGCTGGATGGCCGTGCAATACGTCTGCCGGGCATCGTGGCTCGTCCGGCGCTTTCTGCGGGACATGGATCCGCGTTCATGAGCCAGATCTTCCGCATGGCGCAGAGAGGCCAGTCCTATACGTGTCCCGTTTCGCCTTCGGCTACCGCGTGGTGGATGTCTCGCAAATGCTGTGTCGACAACCTGCTGCACGCCGCACGCATGTCCGCGGAGGGTTTGCACGCGGGCCGAGTCTGGACGCCCCCGGTGCTGCATCTGTCGGTTCAAGAGATCGTCGACGCGTTGGTCCGGCGCTTCGGCGCGTTCGACATCGATTACGCTCCGGTGGAACGGATCGAGCGGCTTTTCGGACGACAACCGCCGCTGACGGATCTCGGTGCCATCGAGGTGGGATTTCGGCATGACGGTACGATCGACGCCCTTGTAACGCATGCGCTTGAGTTAGAGGTCAGTCCAAAAAAACCGTGACGGACTGTTTACCTCTTCGGCGAGCTATTGAGCTTGGGCACCAGAACAACGGAAGTCCAAGGATGGAAGCGCCTATCGCTGGACTTTGTCGCGGCTAGACCGACCTACACCGGTAAATTGCAGGGAAATCAAGGGGACTCCATCCACGGTATCGGCACGCTCGCCGACCTGACCGTGCGCATTCCAAGGCGGCGGCGCTGGTGGACCGGCGTTCCCGGGCTGGGTGCCCGCAACGCCCGCAAGATCGAGGCCTTCTTTGCCGCGCACCCGACACTGACCGAGCGGGCCCGCGCCTTGGTCGTGACGACGCGGCCCGATCCGATCGTGCCTTGGGACCAGATCCCAACACTGGGCGCGGCGATTGATCGAGACGGACCACTGGGTCAAGCTGATGCCAGCGAAATTCGTCAAGGCATTCAACATCCGCAACAAAACGATGCTGCCGATGCTCGAGCAATCTGGATGGCTACGCAGATGGACAGCAAGAAAGTTGCCGTGAAGACCGAGGCTCAGCAGGCAGTGCTTGCGCTGCATCGCATGCGGCAGCAATTGGTGAAGTTCCGCACGATGCAGATCAACAGCCTGCGCGGGTTGCTGACCGAGTATGGCGAGGTGATGGGTGTCGGTCGAGCTGCGTTGGACAAATCCGTCGTTGGGGTTTTGGAAAGATTGTCGGGACGCCTGCCAGCGATACTGATCGATACGTTACGCGAGCAATGGAGAGGTCTGGATGACCTCGATCGGCAGATCGGCTAGATCGAGCGCCGTTTGCACGAGTGGATGAAAGACGACCCGTTTGCCAAAGAAATTTCGATGATCCCAGGCGTAGGCCTGCTTACCGCAACGGCGGCAGTGGCAACGATGGGACAGGCGAAAGCCTTTAAATCCGGCCGCGAGTTTGCTGCGTGGCTCGGTCTCGTCCGCAGACAGACGGGTTCCGGTGGCAAGATAGAGCCACAGGGAATCAGTAAACGAGGTGATACCTATCTCAGGACTTTGCTCGTTCAGGGCGCGCGAAGCATCATCTAACATGTGAGAGAGTCAGGTCTATGGGTGACGCAGATAAAACACGGCGTCCGTTGAACGTCGTCATCGTCGCGATGGCCAACAAGCTTGCCCGGATAATCTGGGCAATGCTGGCGCATCAACGACCGTGCCGGAGGACTACGAAAGCGCTAAACCGGCCTGATTTCTCTGGCCTTCCCGAAAGTTATGCTGAAGGGATGGAACGTCAAAAGTTGCGGTGGCATTCGAGTGCGATGACAAAACGGGTAGGACCTGGGACTCACTAAGCCTGAAAGTTATCTGAGCCTGACAAGCTCGTGCAGTGAATGAGGCGTGAGTCTGCGGATTTCATAGGGGCCCGCAGCGAATCAGGCTGCAACAAGGCCGAATGTAGAGTTGCAGCCCATCCTGTTTATCGAAGACTCGAAAGTCCGGCGCAAACGGGGCGTTCATGTAGACAACTTTACTTCGCAAACGGTGACGGTTTTATTTGGTCTACGACTGTGGCGGTTACTTCACCGCGACTTCCGTATGCACGATCTGCGGCGGGCTCTTGAAGAAAGGGCCGGCCAGCTGACGCCACGCCTGGAAGTCGTCCGACTGCCGGAAATGCACCATGTGATCTTCGACGGTGTGCCATTTGACGACGAGCAGGTAGCCGCCACTGCGCTCGATCACGCGGTGCAGCTCGGCGCCGCCGCAGCCGCGCGCACGGGCGAACAGCGGAAGGGCTCGACGAACTGCGGCTTCGAACGGCACGGCCTGCGCCGGATCGATTTCGAGCGATGCCATTTCCAGAATCATGAATGCTCCAATACGGGTTGAATGATGCGAACGGATCGTGACGCGACGCGCGCCGCAGGCCACGCATCCATCAACGATACCGGAAGTCAACGTCGGGGTGGCCGCATGCCATTCCGGCGACGCCGGTGAACGCGCCACGAGTTCCTCATCAGCAGCTTCAGCGATACGGACAGTGCCGCCGACACTGCGAGAATCGCCGCCGTCGCCCAGATCCGGGCCGCGAACGTGCCGGTCGACTGCTTAAGGAAGCCGACGAGGTAAGAGCCGGCGAAGCCGCCGACTGTCCCGATCGAGTTGATGAACGCGAGCCCGCCTGTCGCCGCGACGCCGGTCAGGAAGCGCATCGGAATCGTCCAAAACATCTCGCGTGCCGAGCTGACCGAGATTGCCGCGACACTGAGTCCGATCATCTCCGTCTGGCTGCCAACTCAGCGACAACTGGCACATCCTGCGACCGATCTGGTCCTGGAGGTCCGACACAGATGTGAACTCGCCGGGCTACAGCCGCCAAGCCGTACTACAATTGGCGGGCGCTGGTCGCGGCATCCGCGTGTTGACTGAACGCCTATCGCAGGAGAGCTTGGACGCAGCCCGACTTCGCTTAATCATAGCTCAGGTCTTCGCGCTTAGTACGTGACGTCGAAGCCCCGCGGTGCGATGCGGCGGGATCGGCCTTGGCAATGACGACGCGCGAACAGCCGCGACAAAGATCGCAGTCTGTATGAAGCGGTCACCACGCCTGAGGGAGGAACCTTGAAAGGCCGTAGACAGTCTGACTCAAGAACTACAATCGCAAGGATTTCGACGATCTCACACATCTCTTGCGCACGCGTGTTGTGAATTCGAAAGCTCTATCTTCTCTGACCCCTCAGGTGTATGCCCAAGACGATGATCGGTAATATATGCCTTCGGGGTTGTGCCGCAGATCAGAAATGCGGAGATGGCGGCGAGCGCAGCGATACGTGCCGCTGAGCCGTCGTGGCACACGCCAACGATGGCGAGCACCTTTGCTACCGATGTTGGAAACGAACGGATTTGCATACGACTTACTCCTGAAATTCGAACCAGCTGTGTGCCGTGTCTGGTACACACGCGTTTTCGGCGCAAGAACGGGACGCCCTCTGTCTGGGGCGCTAGAAGAAGCAGGCGCCGACTGCCACGAAGGGACGCTGAGTGCGATAGTTCGGCTACAGTACATGTGAAAGCAAGGCCCGCGTCAGTAACGCTGAAGCCGAACTCGTTGCGCTGGAAGAGGGCGTAGAGCATCATGCAGGAAAGGGAGGAATAGCCGGCGAGAAATGCAGTGTTTACGCCGAGCGGTGAATTCCGGTTGAAGGCACAATGAGGACGCTGGCTGCTCCGCCGAGCGACACCCAATAGCCTCTTCGTCAGCCGCATCGGCGAACCGCGATCACTACATTGGTGGATTCGGAGGAGCTGGGCCTACGGGCGACGATCGCATTTTTGTGGCGAGAGAAGCTTGTGGGCAATTCCACCGAACGGAAATGGGACCGACACTCTATACAACGAAATGTAGTCTTGGATGACGGAGCATCAGACAAGCCGACCGCAGTCGACGCATGTCGCAAGCAAAGATCACGGCATGTCCGCGGTCGGACCATGTATTGACGAAGCTCGACGGCTATCATCAGTCGCATGTGGGTGCGGATCGACACGCACGTGCCGTGTCCACGTCAATGCGGCTCAGAAGCGGTATCCGATCGAAAGGGATGTCACAATCGGATTGACCCGGAATTTGCTGGTGCCCGTGACCGTGCCGACGGATGACCGGGTAGTCAGCGTAGCGCGCGTCGATAACCACGAGTACGCCACCGATGCGCTGATCGACCAGCGAGAGTCGATGTTGTAGGTCAGGCCGCCGCTCACGACAGGCGAAAAGGATTTACTGAGTGACACTGATGTCGGTCCCTCGAGCGCCGTCCCGACGGTCGGCGAGAAATAGATCTGACCTGTGGAAACGGGGTTGCTGAGCTTGATGTTGCTGAACCACGTATAGGTGACACCGGCGCCCAGATACGGCCTGAACCGTGCATTCGGTTGGCCGAAGTAGTAATTGAAGATGATCGTCGGACTCCAGGCCCGCGCGGTCCCCAGCTCGCCGAGACCGCTGAGCGTACCCGTGCCGTTCAAGTGCCATGTCGGCGGAAATCCCATGATCGTCGTTGCCGCAATATGGTCGGTCAAGAAGTACGTTGCGGTAAGCCCGAACGTATCGCCGCTTGCGATGTCCCCGCCGCTGCCAGTTATCACATGTGACTGGCCGAGCGCATTGACGGTCAGCGGATCTGCGGCCCCCTGCGGGGCAAAGTGGGACCAGCCGGCATTGACTACCCACTGACCGGCTGATTGGGCATGCGCGCCAGAGATGGTCGCGAGCAGTACGACGGTTCCTGCACTCATTCGTTTCATGATTGTCTCCAGATTTTGGTGTTGGTGTTCAAAAATCGTGAAACCTGTCTTCATCGCCGTGTGCCAGACACCACTCGCGGGCTGCTCCTATGCTTATGAAGCGCGACGGTAAAATAATCTGGTTCTTCTTCGATAATGAAAATATCTTCTAATTAAATTTTAAATGCGAAATTACTTACCTAATTCAACCGCAAACGTTACGAGAGTGGCCTATCATTGATGTCAGCTTCGACTGAGGCTGAAAAATCAAATGGAAAGCGTCCATCGGGTTCGGAGATCTTGCCGATCGCCGTTAGCGGCATCGCGTTGGCGATATGAATTCGCTTCGGCATCCCCAATCGGAAAGGGACGAGGGCAGCACTGTGACAATGCAAGATCAATGTTCCGGGCCGCGACTATCGAATCCAGATGAAGTCCGGACACAGCCCGGACAGTAACCTATTCGCGCGCCTGTTGAACCAAGCGTCTGCGAACGACAGAGCGCACCACGTGTCGTCGCATACGGGGTAGAAATCCAGGGCGGTTCAACTGGTATACCAGCCGCTGGCCGGAGTTCAGAATACGATTCTTTACGTCGGCGAGGTCTTCGCGAAGCAACTGATGGCCACGCTTGCGCCATGCACCCGCAATCATGACGGCTTCGATGTTGGCAATGCTGGCATGCAGGGCAGCGACGATCGGCTCGTGAGCCGGCCAAAGATTCAGTGCGCTGGTATCAATCACGACGAGATCGGCTTGCATGCCGGGAAGGAGGCGGCCGACGCGGTCGAACATGCCCATGGAGCGGGCACCCTCCACCGTCACCCACGACAATGCCTGTTTGCTTGTGATGGGACTCGTAACTGCTGCCATTCTTGTCAACTGTCGCTGGACCTGATGATCAAGACCGCGCTGATGTGCCAGGGCGACCCGCGCGGCGATGAGGATTTCACCCGAGACAGCTGACTCGACGTCCGTTCCAAGGGACGGTGAAATGCCGAGTCTCATCAGCCTTCCGGTGATGGGTACGCCGTGCCCCTGAGCGAGTTCGTTTTCCGGGGTAATCGTGAAGTTCGCGCCAGCGCCGACCAACGTTTTGAGCCAATCGTCATCCAGGTCAGCACCATGTACGATGTTTGTACGGGAGCCGATGACTCCTGCGTCGCGAACGGCCTCCCACGCCGCGCCGGGGCGCCCCCCACTTTGATGCATTGATACGACGAGACCTCGTTCATGGGCTGCACGCAAGTCCCCGATGGCAACTTTCGTTGTCGAGTACTGGGGACCTTTGATCGCCATGCCGAGTGTGAGGAGCGGATTGTGGCTGATTGGTCCCATCATCAGGCGGTCTACTTCGTTCAGCGGATGAGGTGCATCGGCTGCAGTGTGCGGTGTGCCATGAAGAAAGACAGCACGGATGCCCGAATCCACCAAACCTGCTACGGCTTGTTCAGCATGCTGTGGCGTTTGGGTGTTGTGACACCAGTCCCCGAGCGTGGTAACACCGCAATTTATCTGGTTCAATGCACCCGCCAGCGCTGCGATACGCATGTCGTCAGGCGTGTAGTGCGAAGCCACTCCGCCATGCATGTTGGCGAGGTAATCCAGAAGCGTCCACGCAGCGCCAACGCATCGCAGTGGAGTTTGCCAACTATGCAAATGAGCGTTGATCAAACCCGGAATGATGATGCGACCGCTCAGGTCGACGACGACGGCCCCTGAGGCGCTCAGGTTGTTCCCGATCGCCAGAATCTTGTCCCCTTCAATGAGAAGGTCCACATCTTCTACATCGGGTCGGTTTTCCGCCATGGTGATGACGCGGGCACCAGTCAGCAGGATTTTGTTCATCGTGAAGCCTCCTTGCCACGAATTGCCTCGGGGCAAAGTTCGGGGGAACGACTGTGGGGCGGAATCATTGCCTGTGACGCTGCCATGGTGGTGGTGGCAATGTCTCGCGTCGCAATATGAGCGATGTAACCGTCGGGGCGGACGAGGATGAGCGTATCGCCGGTGACTCCGTAGTGGCGCTTGAACGACTGCGACGGGTCAGTAAATGCAGTATCCTTATGAAGGTCACCGACTTCGACGAAAACGCGCCGGAGTGGCGCACCGGCAGACGGCCATAGCAGGGTGCGACAGTCTTCGGCAGCATGACGTCCATATGCCACCGCGGTGAAATGATGTCCGCGGTAGATATCAAACAATCGCAGCGGGGCGCCTTGTGCATCACGTAGCTGTGCATCCGGCGCGCGATCACCTGCGCGCAGGGTCTTGGTCTGCTCCGCGTTCGATGGCGCCAACGGGCCGCCTTGGTAGGTCAGCAGCAGTTGCTGCTCGTCTTTGCCACGTCGTATGCTTGACGGGTCCAGCCTGCCAATCCCCTCGTACTTCTTTGTGGAAAGACCGAGCACGCCCGACGCAATCGGCTGGCGCTCAGCCTCATACGTATCCAGCAGAGTCGGGTTCGCGCCGGCCAGCACCTGTGCGATCTTCCAGCCAAGGTTGTACGCGTCCTGAATGCCGGTGTTCAACCCCTGTGCACCGGCGGGCGGGTGTACGTGCGCCGCGTCTCCAGCAACAAAGACCCGGCCGTGACGATAGCGTTCCGCAAGGCGAATGTTTGGCCGGAATACCGACTGCCACCGAATGCTGTGAAGCCGCACACGCGGATTGCCTAAGCGTGACTCGAGCAGCGCGATGATGGAGTCATTGTCTTGCGGTGGCGCTTCACCCGGCGACAGACGAACCATAAATTGAAACAAGTCGCTATGCGGGAGTGGGCAGGCGCCGACAAAGCGGCCTGCCGCGCCTGGCCACATGTGCCAGCGATCGCGAGCCAGGCCGGAGACTGCGGCATCGACAATCAGGATTCTGTCAGATTCATCCGTTGTACCAATGAACTTTAGTCCGAGCTTCTGACGGACGGTACTGCCGCCACCGTCGGCACCGACGACATAGCGAGCGGCGATTTGCTGAATACCTGCCTCGGTCGAAACCTTGCAATGGACGACGTCGGGGCCTTCGGCGAGCTCGATCAGCTCGGTTCCGAACTCGACGCGGCGCCCTTGCCGCTCAAGATAGGCATGCAGTATTCGGTCGATCCGGAATTGTGGAATCAGCCAGGTGTTAGGATAGGGTACGTCGTCGGATGGCTGCTTATTGCTGAACATCCGCCAAGGAACCGTAAACGGTCCAATATGGATGCCCAGCTTTGGATAAAGGCTACCGCCGTCGAGGATTTCATCCAGCACACCGAGATCAGCGAACACTTCCAGGCTCCGCGGCTGTACTCCTTTGGCACGGGAGCCATCAAAGGCATGACTCCTTCTTTCAATCAATCTGACATCAAGTCCTCGACGCGTCAAATCGATCGCAAGGGCAGAGCCTGTTGGACCTCCGCCGACAATGAGCACATCAAGAATGTTTTCGCCAATCATAAATTTAACTCTTCTCTAGGCAAGCGCGGCATACGTTGCACACTGGGCTGAGTGGGTGTCGTGATGACCGCGAGTGACTGCTTTTTGGCCGTGAACGGGATTGAAACCGCTCACTGATCCGGCCCGGTGTGCGCTACTTGTGCGATAGGCAGGTGTTATCGAGGTCGTGCATGAATCGCTGGATCGCATTTGCAACCCAGTCGGGCTCCTCCTCCGGAAGCAAGTGCCCACCGTCCGCGTGCACGCGCTCCTGGCTGTTTTGAATGTCGCGGGCGAAGCGCTGTGCATTGATCATCGCGCTGCGCAATATCAAGGTCGGTGCCGCAATGCGTGTGATTTCTTCGCTGCGGTCGATCTGGTCCGTGTTGACCAAGTCGACGAGTGCCGATCGATTACCCGGGCGACCTGTCAATGTGTGGACCCGCTCCACCATAGCCTCATCGACGATCTCCGAGTGAGACCCCACGGCCATCCGCAGACTACGAGCGGTTGCACTGCGTGGCATCCAACGTCTAAACAGCGGTCTAAGCAGCGGGTTGTGCATCAGGCGGAAGGCTGGCGGCACGGTTTTCTCCGGATAGCCAGTGGCGTTGATCAGTACGAGTGCAGCCACGTGATCCGGATAATCGAGCGCAAGGTTCCATGCGATGTTTCCGCCCAGTGAGTGGCCAACCACTGTGTAGCGGGACACCCCGATTCTTGCCATGAAACGTGCGACGGTTGCCGCGTACGTGCGTATTCGATAGTCGCGGTCGCTGCGCGGTCCGGTCAGCCCAAACCCTGGTAGGTCAAGGCGAACAACATCGAACGTCGTCGATAGCAGATCCGCCAGTCGTTGGACGCTGTGTAGTGAGCCGCCAGAGTTGTGCAGCAGGACGATCGATGTCCCGCTCCCCGCCCTCTTGTAATGAACACGGAGTCCATCGACAGTGGCGAAGAGGGAATCGAATTGGGGTTCGAGCCAGTTCATCATAATGGTTACAGTGTATCCATTATTAAATGGGATGTCAAGGTGGTCTTGCGTCGAGACTGACCGGTCACGGTTCAGCAGAGGGACGTTATGGGGCATCCCGTCTGGCTCGCCGAATGCAGCAGACCTGCGCGTTGGGGGATACTAAGTAGATCAAAATAGGGTCGGCTGAATATTGATGTCTCGTTCACCGGATGCCCAGTCTACCGATTTCAGTGCAGTCCAATACCCTGCAAGGAAACGAGTATTTGGCTTACGAGCACGCCCGATTAAATGCTGCTCCGTCGCTACGGGGAACGCAAAAGTTGATGTCTAGTGAAGAGCGGATGGCGCAACGCTGGTCAACGTATTGCCCACGGGCCGCCTTGCCATCACGACGTCTTTCGCGCGGCTAGGCTAATGAGCAATTCGAAATGGGAGCGATGATGCTCGCGAACAGTCACTCCGCGGCGTACTTCTCGCCATGCTGAAAACAGCGGATGCCAGTACCCAATGCAAAAGATGTTCGTACCGCCCGGCTGTATGGTCCGAGTGGCCAGTGGCAGGCATCGGATCAGAAATTGAAGCTCGGCATCTGGGAAATTCGGCAAACTTCGGGACTCGCCGGAACGACTTTGCTCTCGTTGCGCCTTGGCAGGCGGCGGTCCCCCAAAGGCCGCGATGAGGAGGGTGGTGAGGCCAATACCGTGATTCGTCGAGCAATCGTCACGAATTGAGCCCGATCGTGTGTGCGGCGGTAAAACCGGCAATCAGACTGGCAACCTCTCGCGGCCGCTCGAACGGTGCCATATGCCCACAGTCCTTAACCACATCGCATTGTTGCGGCTGTAGCAGATCACGCGCGATCTCGAGCTGACTGATCGGGGTTACGAGATCGTTCTCACCCCATACAAGCAAAGTTGGAACATTCAGCGACCGCGTGCGTCTGAACAATTCGGTACGGCCAGAGAGCGGAAAATTCTGCAAAGTCGAGAATAGCGCATACATCGCTCCTCTGTAACGGTATGCGTCCAAGATCATTCGTGCCGCTTTGTTCGCGACCTGTGGATCTTGAACGTTGTGACCCAAGTGACGCTTCAATAAGCGTTGACCAAATCGTTTAGCCACGAAAGTCATCAGCCAATCGCGACGGGTCAGCCAAGGCGGCAACGCCGGCTTGGCGCCAAGACCTGCCGGACCGGCCAGAGTCAGCGTAACAAGCGTGCCAGCATGTTGTGCAGCATAGGCCATTGCGATGAGGGCACCCATCGAAGTTCCAACCAAATGGAAACGTTCAATGCCGAGCCTCTGTGTAAGCTGCGATAGCTGCTGCGCGAAAAGCGATTCGTCATACCTGTTCCGCACCCGGTCGGAGTAACCCCGGCCGTAGCAACTGTAGGCCAGCGTTCCAAACCCGCACGCCTGCAGATGAGAAGCGAGGCCATCCCAATAGAACAGGGGAATCGTCAACCCGCCTACCATGACGACTATATCCTTTGTCTTAGGCGCAGCCAATTCGTAATGTGTGGTTCCGTCGCCCAACTCGATAAAACTTCCACGAAGAGCCTTGCGTGTAAAAGCATCGAGTTGCCGGTCCTCACCAGACGCCACGAAGTATTTCATCTCTGGATCCTCTTCGCAGATAGCATCACGGAGCTTTCTCGTCGTGACGCGCGGTTGCGTAGCTATTGCGGCACATATCGGATACAATGTATCCGATAATTTTCGCTATTCTGACCGATTTCACCCGCTCGCCAACCCCATGAAAACCCTACCCTCTTCCAAAGACGCGGCTCCATCCACGGTTCAACGATCGCCGGGCAGGCCGTCGTTGCCGCTTGACCGGATCGTCGAAATGGCACTCCAGATCGTCGACGAGGAGGGCTCCGAAGCCCTCACGATGCGAATTCTGGCTGATCGCCTGAAGTCGGGAACTGCAACTCTTTATCGACACTTTGCCGATCGAGGCGAGCTCGTGTCTCAGGTCATCGATCGCGTGTTTGGTGAAGTTGATATCCATCCGGAAGAGTTCGCCAAACTTCGCTGGCAAGACGCATGC
The DNA here is from genome assembly GCF_902833155.1 of Burkholderia sp. BCC1047. Classification (NCBI taxonomy): domain Bacteria; kingdom Pseudomonadati; phylum Pseudomonadota; class Betaproteobacteria; order Burkholderiales; family Burkholderiaceae; genus Burkholderia; species Burkholderia sp. BCC1047. The sequence goes on from NZ_CADFEH010000019.1 coordinate 65,020, forward strand.
ACGCGTCTTGCTCACGCGATGTTCCATGCGCTAAGACGACATGGAAATATTGCGCCCCTGCTGGCACAATTCCCGCCCATTGGGCCAAATGCCAATGTGATTCGCGAACTCGCTCTGGCCACCCTGATTCGAGACGGTTTTCCAATTGCGCTGGCTGCTCGTACGTATGCAACGCTTGCGCGCTATGTACTGGGTTTTGCAATTCAGTCATATCCAGGCCTGTTCACAGAACACAGCGACGGCCATGACCAGCTATCGCTCACTTTTCGCGACTTGGACAGTTCCCGATTTCCCGGTACCGTCGCCGCGTCAGCAGCATTGCCAATTCCGCTGGAGGAGGAATTCACTTTCGGCCTCGAATTGATCATGGAGGGTCTCGTACAACTCCATGCCAGTAAGAATTCTCGTCGCGTGAAGCGTTGATAAGCCGTATCGGCTCGATCGCGGACGGGCATCCCACATATCGACAGGCCGCCAGGAATCAACCCGCGACCGGTGACCGAAAAAACGTCCGTGTCAACTGCTCCGCAGGCGGGAGAAGTCATGGGCACTGAATGGTCGCTGCGTTGATTCGCAATGCCCGTGTGTGGCTGATGGTATAAAACCGCGCTCGAGCAGCGGCGCAATGCTGAGCAATTCGCTCAAGCCAGAGGGAGGGGCGGCCGGGATTCGTGAATATGCGAAGCTTCGCATATTCACGATTATGCTCAGCGCTGGATTATGCGTAGCGACGGCCGGTACGCTTTAATTGGCGGGCGCCGTCGGCCGTCGGGATGCACATAATCAGAGGCTATCGAGGAACGCCATCACCTTGTCGGTCGCACGAAACCGAGGGACTGTTTTCCCCGCCGGCTGAAGCCGATTCAGTGCTTTCTCCTTCAGTGCGAGGTCAGCTTCCATGTAGATGTGCGTCGTGTCGAGGTGCTCATGTCCGAGCCAAAGTGCGATCACGGTCATCTCGACGCCCGACTGCAATAGATGCATGGCCGTCGTGTGCCGGACAACGTGGGCGAGACGCGTTTACTGTTCAGGGTTGGACAGGTTTCGGCCGCGCGCGAGACAGCTTTTTGCCGGATCGAGTCGACGCCGTTGCGCGTCAGCCTTTCGCCGCGATAGTTGGCGAACAAGAACACGGGTATTCGTTGCGAACGACGCTGATTCGCTTCGCATGAGAACGCACGAGCGATGGCGTTGGACGACCCGCTTCATGATGGATAAAGAAAGAATTTCCTCTCCAGCAAAACAAACTGCTCCCCCGGCAAATGCTCGGCCGAATATCGCTACCCATAATCCGCTGACCCTTACACGGCAACCCGCGGAATACATGGGCCTGGCCCGTAAGGAATGGCTGCAACTGCGGCGATAAAAGCAGCGGAAGCAGCGTGTCGGAGGCGCACGAACGGAGGTTGCAGAGGCGCCATAGCAGAGAGCACAAAAGGAAAATCTTTCGTCCACTAAAGAAGTTGGAAGGGAAAACGCAATGAACAAAAATCAATACAGGGTGGTCTCGAATCGAGGGTTTGGCGCGCTCGGAACGGCAGCAGACAAGCAAGGAGCCACGGCGCAAATGGAACGTCGACAGGCCAGCGCTCCGACGAAGTCAAAGGCTGCGCTGGCAGTCCTCGCGGCGCTCGTGCTCTCGGCGGGTTATGCGCATGCGGATAACCTCGCGGTTGGGGGGGAAAACGCTGGTCAGACGGCAACCGTCGGGGGTGCTACGGCGCCGGTCGCGAGCACGGGCGGAGTGTTCCCCGCAGTCGCCGGTGCGGACGGTTCAAGCCAGAATACGGCGGTCGGCATCAATGTATCGGCGCAAGGCGGCGCCGCAACGGCAGTGGGCGATACAGTCACGGCGAATGGTACGAATGCCACGGCGGTGGGTGCCAATTCGGTCGCAAATGGCACGAGAGCAGTAGCGTTCGGCGGTGGGGCGACCACGACGACCGGTGATGCGACCGCAATCGGTGCCCTTGCACACACGACTTCTGAATTCTCGACGGCGGTCGGTACCAATAGTTCAGCCGCTGGCGGAACGGCGCTGGGTTTCCAGGCGAGTGCGAACGCATCTGACGCTACGGCAGTTGGTGTAGATTCTGTTGCGTCAGGTATCGGCAGCGTTGCGATTTCCCGCGCACAGGCAACCTCGCAGAATGCAATCGCTATCGGTGAGAATGCCAAGGCAAGCGATGTCAATGCCGTGGCCGTAGGCTCCGGGGCGAACGCCAGCGTCAACAGCGCCACGGCGATTGGTCCCGCAGCGACAGCAAGCGGCGGCAGTTCGCTGGCGCTCGGCAATTCCAGCGTGGCGAGCGGAGGATCGGCCATTGCGATCGGTCAGTCTGCCACCTCATCATCCGTCACGGCGGTCGCGATCGGCTTTAATGCGAATGCCGCATCGACCAACGCGATTGCGATGGGCACGCTTACACAAGCAACGGGCACAAATTCAATTGCGATCGGTAACGCGGCTGTGGCTTCGACGGCAGAGTCGACGGCCCTGGGTTCCGGCGCGGTCACACGTACGGCAACGAACGTGAATAGCGTCACGTTGAACGGCGTAACGTTCGGTGGCTTTGCTGGCGCGACACCGACCGGTGTCGTAAGTATCGGCGCGGTTGGTCAGGAGCACCAGTTGCAAAATGTAGCCGCCGGGCAGATCAGCGCTACCAGCACCGATGCGGTGAACGGCTCACAGCTTTTTTCTATTGCTTCGCAGGTTGCGACGCTGTCGAACAATCTGGCGGCGGTGACGACCACTGTCAACGAGATATCGACGTCGGGCGCGAATGGCACGGTTGCGGATACGACCGACACAGCGGTGGGTAAGAATTCGGTAGCGTCCGCGCCAAACGGTACTGCGGTCGGAAACGGATCGAACGTTTCGGGTCAAGATGGTACGGCAATTGGCACGAACTCGAATGTCACGGCCGCGCGAGCAACCGCCATCGGCACGAACTCCAAAGTCACGGGCACGGATTCGACGGCAATCGGCACGAACAGCAAGGCCACCGCGAACAACTCGGTTGCCCTGGGTGCAAATTCAGTTGCGGACAGGGACAACACAGTTTCGGTTGGTGCGCCGGGTGCCGAGCGTCAGATTACCAACGTTGCAAATGGCACGGCTCCGACGGACGCTGTGAATGTGCGCCAATTGAATAGCGCAGTGAACAGTGTGCGTGACGACATGCAAAAGTATCGCAAGGATGCGAACGCCGGTTCGGCATCGGCTGTCGCGCTGTCGATGCTTCCGCAAGCGCCTGCGCCCGGCAAATCGGTCGTCGGCGTAGCTGTCGGTAATTACGTTGGGCAGACGGGCTTCGCTGTCGGCGTGTCGACGTATCTGCCCGGTGGCAACTGGATTCTGAAAGGCGGTGGCTCAACGAACACCCGTGGTACGGTGGCTGTTGGAGGTAGCGCCGGCTATGTCTGGTAAAACTATGCTGCTGCAAATCGAGCCTTGTTTTGCCTGCTGAAGTCTGGTCTGGAGTTTGCCGGATCGCCCTCTGCCGTTTAGTGTAAGCGTCCGGCGAACCCATCCCGTGGTTAAGCCGGTTCTGGCTTCCAGTTCTGGGGTAAGAGTTCGTCGAGCCGAGCTGCCGGATGCACCGGCAGCCGTGCAAGGACGTCCTTGAGATAGACGTAGGGATCGTGGCCGTTCATCTTGGCCGACTGAACCAGGCTCATGACGGCGGCGGCGCGGCGGCCGGCTCGCAACGAGCCCGCGAACAGCCAATTGTTACGGTTATGCCCAAATGGGCATAAGCGCCGTTATGGCAAGCCTGCAATTATGTAGGGTCCCCGACACGGGACCGCCCCTTGTGGAGCGGCCCAGTGTTGTCGGCTGCACATAATCACAGGGCCTGAAGGAACTTCAGTAGCGCGTCTGCTGGACGGTAGCGTGTACGCCGAATGTCGGGCGGCGAGATCGCGGCCAGTGCATGTTCCTTCATGGTGAGATCGGCCTCCACATAGCCGTGCGTCGTCACTGGACTCTCGTGCCCGAGCCATAGGGCGATGACCGAGAGATCAACGCCAGCCTGAAGCAGGTGCATGGCGGTTGTGTGACGTAACGTATGCGGAGAGATGGCCCGCCCATGCAGGGATGGACAGTGATGCTCTGCCGTGCGCACAGCCCGCGCAATCCGTTCGGCAACGTTTGAACGGGTCATTGGCTGTTTCCAGTGATTGGGCAGCAAGGGCTGATCGGGCTGCAGCCCAGTGAATTCGAGCCACTGACGAATCTCCGCAACGGTTTCCTTCCATAGAGGCACAGTGCGCTGCTTGCGCCCCTTGCCGTGGAGCCGCACCGACGGCGTCACGTCGAGCGTGAGATCTCGAACGCGGATGCTGATCAGTTCAGAAACACGGGCACCGGTGTTATAGAGGAGCTTCAGCAACACCCGATCGCGACGGCCATACCACGTGGAGGCATCGGGTGCGAGCCGCTGCGCGTAACGTTCGCGCTGGATTGCTGTGACCGTGAGGCAATGAACGCGTCGGTTCGCAGTGGCCATCGGCCTGAAGCCATTGACCACGCCGGTATGCAGCCCGCAAAGTAACGGGATGGCCGAGAGCTTCGTGAAGACGATGAAACGCGACTACGTCGCCTTCATGCCGAAGCCGGACGCAGCGACTGCTGCACGCAACCTGGTCATCGCGTTCGAGCATTACAACGAGAAGCATCCCCATAGCGCGTTGAAATACCGCTCGCCTCGCGAGTTCCGGCGCTCGATGGATTCAGCAACCTTAGTGTGATGCTGTGTCCGGTATTACAGGGTCAACTCCACGAGCGCCGGCCCCATAGCGCACATCGCTATCAACCTCCCGCCACGGTCCGTCGAGCCTGGCTGGATTCCGATAATATCGACGCGAGACTCACTGCCTGATTGGCTACAAAATTCCGCCTCAGGTCAGCTGGCCGACGCCAGGGAGCAGATTGAGCGATGGCGGGTCGAATACAACGAGAGTCGGCCTCACAGGGCTCTCGATGAAGTGCCGCCTGCCGAATACGTCCGTCAGTTGGGCCTGCAGGCCCAACCGACGGACCAACAGAACGCCGAAGACTAACATTGCCTTTGGCACTGAAAACCGGGACCGTTCACATTGATTGTGAACTCCTACACCGACTGGCCCTGTTTGCCGGGGGCAGGTCAGTCAACCTCTGAAGTGACATTTTTACTTCGCAAATGTCGACAACTTTGCTTCGGTCTACGGCGAAGTAGCAACGAGGCGCACGGCGGCGTTGAAACGCCCGTTTTCGTGACGAGGGCGGACGCGGCCGACGTGCCGCTGATCATCAGCATGCTCGGGGCGCTCGACGTACCGGGCTACCGGTGCGTCGGCATGAGGTTCTCAAGCGCTACGGCGGCATCGCTTCCGTAGTGCCCTTGGAATCGGTTGCCCCGAGGCCACAGGTATGTGGTGTCCACCTGTTCAATATCCGGGCATCCGATCTGTGCGAGCGTGCGATCCATTTCATCTCGGAAAATCTCGAGTACGGCGTCGACGCCTTCCGATCCTTTTGCCGCCAACCCATAGAGCGTGGCCCGCCCGAGTAAGACAGCTGTAGCCCCGGCTGCGATCGCCTTGACGACATCTGATCCGCGGCGAATGCCGCTGTCAATCAAGACCGGGATGTCCACGGCGCTGTGGGTGGACGGCAGCGCTTGAAACGGAGCAATGGCGGTGTCGAGTTGCCGGCCGCCGTGGTTTGAGAGAATCACTCCGTCAATTCCCATCGATTCACATCGCTTTGCATCGTCGGAACGGCTAAGGCCTTTGACCAACAGCTTGTGGGGCCAAATTTCTCTCAGGTGTGCCAAATCGTCCCATGAGAAGCTTCCGTCCATCTGACGCGTCATAAGCGCGGCTTGAATTTCCGGATCGTTAATAGTAGATGACGCAAGATTGCCAAATTGGGGGACGCCGTTGCGAAGAAAATTCCAGGACCAGCTGGGATGCGTCAATCCGTCGATGAGCGTGCGAGCCGTGTAGCGCACGGGTACGCCGAAGTTGTTCTTCAGGTCCCTTTCCCGTTTCCCGTTGACGGTAACGTCTACAGTGAGAACGAGCGTCCTGTACCCCGCGGCAAGAGCTCGTTTGACTAGCAGGTCGGAGAGCTTTCTGTGCACGATATACAGTTGAAACCAAAGGTCGCCGCCGGCTGCATCGGCAACCTCTTCGATGGAGGAGTTCGATGCTGTGGACAAGATGAAGGGAATGCCAAATCGTGCGGCCGCCTTCGCTAAAACGATGTCACCCTTTGGCCAAAGAATGCCGTTGATGCCGGAAGGGGCGATCAGAAGTGGCGCACGCATACGCTTGCCAAACAAAGACGCTTCAATCGAGCGCTTGCTGACGTCTGTCAGGCGTTTGGGCTGGAAGCGAACTTCTTCGAAGACCTCCCGATTGTGCCGAAGTCCACTTTCACCTTCGGCGCCTCCTTCCATGTAATCGAATACCATCTTCGGCAGACGACTTTGAGCAAGTCTCCGAAAATCTTCTACGCTGACGAGTGCACCCATCTTGGTTTCCTAGTTTGGCTGTTTTTTGAAAATAAGTTAGCGTCATCTGACCATCGATATGTCCTGGCTTTGCTCGCCTCCGCACCGAAAAGAGCGCGAAATCGCGGTGAGTGGGGACATGCGTCAAAACGAAACCCGCTTACCGTGGAATGCGTATACGGTTGCCCGATCAGGTACCAAGTCTCAAGCTCGTCAAATTCAGACGTCGCCGTTCTGGCAACAAGCGCCTCCTTCTCACGCTCGAACATGCGCCAAGTCACCTCAGAAAAATTACGGCGGAAGGGAAGCTTATAAACGCAACCATCGTCGATACCAGGATGATCTTCGCGATTCTTCCAACGTTGGCCCCGAAGCGCTCGGCGACCGGGGCGACATTGCTCGCACTCGGTAGGCACGCGACGGCAATGACTACCTTCAGTTGAATCAGGGATATCGGAGCCCCGAGAGCAATTGCCGCTTTTCCAAAAGTGAGCACCAATAGCGGGTGGAGTAACAACTTTATCGCTACGGCCACGGCCAAGCTCGATATCGAGGGGTGGTCGTAAGGGAGCGCGACATCAAAATCGACACCCAACCAATGACTGAGGTCTCCTGTCAGGCCAACCAAAGCGCTTGAATCCAATCCAAGTTTCGAGAAAGTCATGTCGCTTTCGATACGCGTACGTGCCTCGAGCAGCTGACGTTCGCACGTACTTTAATTTGACGGTGCCACGTTGACTAATGCCAAAGTGACGAAAACCCATGCCGCATGATGCATGGGTCAAGAAACGCTACGGCAACTGGTTTGGCCTTTCGAAGAGTACTTTCTTCAGCTCCTCGATGAATCTCACCGCGGCGACGGAGAGAACCCCGTTGCGGCGGCAGTACATCCCAAATGTTCGGAGGGCTTGCACGTCCTGTACCGGGAGGACCGATATCTCTGCGGAGGACGTCAGTCCGGTAAGCAACATTTCCGGCATCCAGCCAAGATAGCCATGTGTCGAAATAAGGCGGCGCATGGTCTCGATTGACTGCGTTTCGACCGAAATTTTCGGTGTTGATATTCCGGCTCTACGAAATATCTTCGACCATTCATGCCAGGGTTGCGTGCCGGGGGGCGGGGCGACCCACCTGTGCTTGGAGATGTCAGCAACGGTCACTAGCGGCGTAGACCGAAGCGAATGGGTCGCGGAAGCGATCACGTGGCATCCCGATTGCCAATGAGTCTCGGCAATTTGCAGTATCTCCTCGGATTCAGGAAGCGACATCGTCACGATCAAGTCCAGTTCTCCGCTCTGCAAGCGCCTGGAAAGGTCATCCGTAAGCCCTTCCGCGACGTGAAACCGCAGGTCGGGGAACTGACGAGAGAGACGATTGATGGCGTTGGGAATCACCGAATTCAAGGCACTGGCAACGGAGCCTATCTTGACCAGTCCTGTCTCCGAGCCGCGAAGCGCAAGCAGCTCGCGAGATGCGCGCTCCGATTCGGACACTATCAATTCGGCATATGGTTTCAGTGCCGCACCAGCCGGGCTCAGGCGCATGCCCGTCGCATGGCGCTGAAATAGTGGCTCTCCAACATGTTCTTCCAGCTTCTGGATGATGCGGCTGAGCGACGGTTGTGTCATTCCACAAGCGTCCGCTGCGCGGCCAACGCTTCCGCACTGAATCACGCTGAGAAATAACTGCAATTGACGAAGGTCTCGGATCATCGCTGCTTCTGCAGGTCAATATAGGGGAAATGCCGCTTCGGTCGTCCAGGAGACGGTTGTGGGGAATCCGCAATAGCAGGCACCTCGCGAGCAGGATTATTCGTATTCGCGATCGAGCCCTGTCAAAGACCGCAATTCTTCCAGTAATCTGGTCACAGATTCCGGCAACGGTCCGCCGCGGCGATGCAATTGCGGAAGACTGAAGGCCATAACGTCGATGTTCTCTTGAAATGCATTTATAGGACGCAAGCGTTGCACAAATCGATCGATTGGTGGGTGTCAGTGTCTTCCCTAGGTGGCGACGGTGCTGTCACATTGGCAAGTGTGGTCACGTAAGATGGCGCGATGAAACCAAAAGCGCTCTACCACGGACATCGATTCCCCGCAGCGATCATCAGCCAGGCGGTCCGCTGATATTTCCGCTTCCAGCTGAGCCTACGCGACATTGAGGAGCTGCTATTCGAGCGCGGCGTGATCGTCAGCTACGAGACGATCCGCCGATGGTGCGACAAATTCGGTGCGACCTTCGCCCGGCGGATCAAGGCTGCGCGACGAAAGCCGGGCCGCACCTGGCATCTGGACGAGATGTTCGTGAATCTGCGTGGCGAGCCCTGGCTGCTGTGGCGGGCGGTCGACGAACACGGTGCCGAGCTGGATGTTCTGCTGCAGAAGCAGCGCGACAAGGCCGCAGCGAAGCGCTTTTTCCAGCGTGTGCTGCGTTACTTTCCAGCACCGCGCAAGATCGTCACCGACCAGTTACGCAGCTACCCGGCTGCCAAGGCCGACATCCCGGCGCTCGCCGACGTCAAGCACGTGTTCGTGAAGGCCGCTGCCCGCGTGAACAACCGTGCCGAGAACAGCCATCAGCCGACCCGCGAACGCGAGCGGCGCATGCGGGGATTTCGCGACCCGAAGCGCACTCAGGCTTTCCTCGAGAGCGTCGGGCGGATCCGCCAGCACTTCACCCTGAAGCGGCATCTGCTGCGTGCTTCGCATTATCGCAAACACCTCGCCGTACGCTTCTCGACGTGGCGTGAATTGACCGAGGTCACCCAGAATCCGTCTGCCGCATGAAACATGCAAGTCGCGCTCGCGCCACTTGTGAACAATACTCCGCTAACGTGACAGCGCCGGATGATCTGCTCGTCGGAAAATCGCTTTTTCATCGAGTCCTCCTTGTCCTTGGGATAAAAGAGAACTCACTTGCCGGATGCCGACAAAATCCCGCCGCAGGTCACTGGCTTTGTCCTTCCTTGCGCAAAGATCCTGTCAGGTGACGCAGCTCGTCCAGCAGTTTGACGGCGGGCGTGGGCAGCGTGCCCCGCCGGCGCCGGAACGCCGTCAAAGTGCGTTGCGCATCCAGGCCTTCGATATCCAGGGCGTCGATGACGCCCGCTTTGCTTTCAGTGTCGTACATGGGTTCGGCCATCCATGAGACAAAGCCACATCGCGCTACCAGGCTTTTGAGCACGGTGACCGAACGGGTCTCGACCGCAATGGCCGGCATCGGCAGACCGCGGGCCATGAAGGTTTCCTGCATGTGGGCATAAGGTCCGGTTCCCTTGGGCGTGAGTGCCCACCGTTGCGTCAATGTGTCATCGAGTCGAAGACCGCGCTTCGCGCGCAACGGGTGATCGGGTGCCGCGACCACGAAACTCCTGTCGCTCCATGAACAATCGGAGAGTGCGGCGACATCCTCGGTTTCGATTCCTGATGTGCAAAGCGCCAGGTCGATTTCATAAGCGAGCAAGCCTTCGACGAGACGGTCCCACACGCCTTCGATCACCTCGACGCGCAGATTGGGCCATTTCTCGAGCACACACGCGATGGCCATCGGCAAGACGAGGCTCGCTATGCTGCCCACCGCGCCAACCTTGATCACGCCTTTCGCCAGGCCGCGCATCGCGTCCAATTCCTCGCGGGCCTGTTCCGCCTCCCTTTGCAGCGACATCGCATGCGGCATCAATGCTTCGCCGAGAGCGGTCAGCTGCATCCCTTTGGTGTGGCGCTCGAAAAGCGGCGCCCCGACGGATTCCTCGAGCCGCTTGATCGATCTGCTCAGCGCCGGCTGGGTCATGTTCAGCGTGGTCGCGGCTCGTCCCAGGCTACCCGCGGAGACGATCGTGGTGAACATCATCAACTGCTGCAGATTGAAACTCATCGTGACGAACCAGATTGAAAGGGGTGAAGGGGTCGAACGCGATCCCGGGCCGCCCGGCGCTGGCTAGGTGTCTTCCCTGAAAGGGATCGCCGTGCCCGCTTACCGCGGCTGCCGCCGAGCCCGTGATGACGGCGGATAGCCTTGGCCAGCAAGCTTCGGGGCGAAATGGGACCGTCCGGCAAGCCGATCATGCAATGCCAAAATGTAATGACTTTTAGCATATTTGGCAATTTTCAAACAATGTGTCGAATCCCATACTGCGGCTCATCCAATCACCGCCAGCCTGAGTGGCGAACCGCAGAGGACTCGAGATGCAACGAAACACAAGTGGGCAGCCGACCGTTCGCGATGCCGTCGTGGACTTGATGCGGCGCCTCGGAATGACGTCGGTGTTTGCCAATCCCGGCTCGACCGAGCTACCCATGTTCCGCGACTTCCCGGAGGACTTCCGGTACGTGCTGGGACTGCAGGAAGCGGTCGTCGTCGGTATGGCGGATGGCTATGCCCAGGCGACCGGCAATGCCGCTCTGGTCAATCTGCATTCGGCGGCCGGTGTCGGCAACGCGATGGGCAACATATTCACGGCTTTCAGGAACCGGACGCCGCTGATCATTACTGCCGGCCAGCAGGCCCGTTCAATTCTGCCGTTCGATCCGTTTCTGTCGGCATCGCAAGCAACCGAGTTGCCGCGGCCCTATGTGAAGTGGAGCATCGAACCGGCTCGTGCCGCGGATGTTCCGCTCGCGCTCGCCCGTGCTTACCACGTGGCGATGCAGGAGCCGCGTGGTCCGGTGTTCGTTTCCATTCCGGTCGACGACTGGGATCAGCCGGCCGACCTCGTCGAAGCGACACGGGTCAGCACCCGGTTCCGCCCCGATCCGGTATCGATCGCGGAGATCGGTGACGCGCTGGACAACTGCAAACGGCCGGCCATCGTCGTCGGCGCGGAACTCGATCGTGCCGATGCCTGGAACGAGGCCATCCAGCTCGCCGAGCGCCACAATGCGCGGGTTTATGTCGCGCCGATGTCGTCACGCTGCAGCTTCCCCGAAGATCACCGACTGTTCGCCGGATTCCTTCCGGCGATGCGCGAAAAAATCGTTCGGATTCTGGATGGGCATGACCTGATCTTCGTCGTCGGGGCGCCGGCTTTTGCGTATCACGTCGAAGGCAGCGGGCCGCATGTGCCCGATGGCGCGGCGTTGTACCAGCTGATCGACGATCCGGCTACCGCCGCGTGGACACCGGTCGGCACGTCGGTGGTGGCGAACGTTCGCTTGGGGCTGGTGGACCTGCTCGCCCGTCCGGCGCCGCGTGGCCGGCCGCTACCGGCGCCTCGCGAGGTCGTCGAGCGAGCCGAGCCCACGGCGGTCATGTCGGTCGCGTATGCGTTGCAGACGCTCTCCGAGGTGCGCGACGCAGCGGATATCGTGGTCGAGGAGGCGCCAAGTTCGCGGCCCGTCATGCAGCGCTATCTGCCGTTCACGCGCAGTCAGACGTTTTACACGATGGCAAGCGGCGGTCTGGGCTACGGCATGCCCGCCGCGGTGGGCGTGGCGTTGGGCAAACCCGGCCGCCGTGTGATTGGCCTCATCGGTGACGGCTCGACGATGTATTCACCACAAGCGATCTATAGCGCGGTCCAACTCGATCTCCCGATCACATTTGTCATTCTGAATAACGCCCGCTACGCCGCCTTGCAGGAATTTGCGCCCGTATTCGGCTTCTCCGCGTCGGATCCGGTACAGGGCACCGACCTCCTGGGGCTCGATTTCGTTTCTCTGGCCAACAGCATGGGTTGCGAAGGGGTTCGAGTGAGCGACGCGCTGTCGCTGAAGCCAGCGCTGGAAGACGCGTTGTCTTCGGGCAAAACGCGCCTTGTAGAAATTGTCGTGGCCTGACCGTGAGTCGGTGGTTCGACAGGCTGGCTTTTTAAAAATACTCCAGGAGACGGTAATGAATCAGGTAGCGATGCTGATCAACGGCGAGCGTACGACGGCTCGCGATGGGGCGACATTCGAGCGCCGTAATCCGCTCGATAACACGGTTGCATCGACGGCACCGGCCGCGACCGTCGCCGATGCACAAGCCGCGGTGCACGCTGCGGCCGCCGCGTTTTCCGCGTGGTCGGCGATGGGGCCCGGCGAGCGACGTGCATTGCTGAATCGAGCCGCGGATGCGCTCGAAGAAAAGGGCGACGCTTTCGCGCTGGCAATGGCAACCGAAACAGGCGCGTCCCGCCTGTGGGCCGATTTCAACGTCAAGCTTGCGGCCGACGGGTTGCGCGAAGCTGCTGCGATGATCACGCAGATTTCGGGCGAAGTGATTCCGTCGGACGTGCCCGGCAATCTCGCGCTCGGGGTTCGGCAGGCCGCCGGCGTCGTGCTCGGGATCGCACCGTGGAACGCACCCGTCATCCTCGGCGTGCGTGCCATCGCGTTGCCGCTGGCTTGCGGCAATACCGTCGTGCTCAAGGGTTCGGAAATTTGCCCCGCGACCCACGGCCTCATCATCGAGGCGTTGCAGGACGCCGGGCTGCCGCGCGGCGTGGTGAACTTCGTCACGAATGCGCCGGCGAATGCCGGCGCCATTGTCGAAGCGCTCATTGCCGAGCCGGCGGTCAGACGTGTGAACTTCACGGGTTCGACCCGCGTCGGCCGCATCATCGCTGCCCAGTGCGCGAAGTATCTGAAGCCCTCAGTACTTGAACTCGGCGGAAAGGCACCGTTTATTGTTCTTCACGATGCCGATATCGACGCCGCAGTTCAAGGCGCGGCATTCGGGGCGTTTGCAAATTCCGGTCAGATCTGTATGTCGACCGAACGCATCGTCGTCGACACGAGGATCGCCGATGAATTCGTCGCGCGCCTTGCCGAAAAGGCAAAGAGCCTGCCGCTTGGCGATCCGAGAAAGGGTCCGGCCGTACTCGGCTCCGTGGTAGACATGGCGACCGTCAGGAAGTGCAACGACCTGATCGACGACGCGCTGGCGAAAGGGGCGACATTGGTGTGCGGAGGAAAGTCCGAGACCACGCTCATGCCGGCCACGTTGCTCGATCACGTGACGGCGGACATGCAAATCTACCGGGAGGAGTCGTTCGGGCCCGTCAAGGCGATCGTTCGCGTCAATGGCGACGAAGAAGCCATCGCATGCGCAAACGACAACGAATATGGTCTGTCCGCGGCAGTCTTCAGCCGTGACGTCGCGCGGGCGTTGACGGTAGCGAAGCGTATCGAGTCCGGGCTTTGCCACGTCAATGGCCCGACGGTTCACGACGAGGCGCAAATGCCGTTTGGCGGGATGAAGTCCAGTGGTTTCGGGCATTTCGGCGGCAAGGCGGGAATCGCGGAATTTACCGATTTGCGCTGGATCACCGTGCAAACGACGCCTCGTCACTATCCGTTCTGATCGTTGCCGCGGCCAGCGCGCGTGTTTCGCCGCGGAAGCGATGAGCTTCCTGACGGTGGGCGCGAACAAAATAACAACCCTATATCGTTGGAAAGCCTTCGCTCCTGGAACGACGAGCGATCGGCTCAAGGAGACTGCAATGCCTGTCGTCAATGCCGAGTCGTCGCTCGATCGCACGCGGTTCAAGTTTGATCATCACGTTGGAAGGTGGATTAATCAGGACTGCAGTTTTGAATTCGCCGATCCGGTCGGGGGAGCGAAATGAACGATCGCAATCCGCGTCTGCCGACCGTAGACATCGGCCGCACACTTGATGATGGACCGTTCTCGGCGTTCCAGCGAATGGTCGTCCTGCTCGCCGCGCTCGCGATCGTGATGGATGGATTCGATGGGCAACTCATCGGATTTGCCATTCCCAGCCTGATCAAGGAATGGGGCATCACGCGCAATGCATTTGCGCCCGCCGTTGCCGCCGGTCTTGTCGGCATGGGTATCGGCAGCGCGTTCGCCGGGCTTTTCGCGGACCGGTTCGGTCGGCGCTGGGCAATCATCGGGAGCGTGCTGGTATTCGGCCTGGCGACGAGTTCGATCGCGCTATCTCCGGACGTCATGACCATTGCGATCCTGCGTTTCTTCGCAGGACTGGGTATCGGCGGCGCACTGCCGAGCGCGACGACCATGACGGCGGAATTTACGCCTGCTCGCCGACGAACGCTCGCCGTGACCGCAACCATCGTTTGCGTACCGTTGGGGGGCATGCTTGCCGGGTTGTTCGCGAGCGTCGTGCTGCCTCATTATGGCTGGCGCGGCCTCTTTCTGATTGGCGGCACGCTTCCCGTCGCGCTGGCGTTCCTGCTGTATTTCGTCATGCCTGAATCGCCACGTTATCTGGCCCGCCGTCACGAACGTTGGAACGAACTGCGTCACCTGCTGACCCGCATGTCCCGCTCGATTCGGCCGGACGCCGTGTTCGCCGATCAGAAGGAGCAGAAGGCAGGGCAGCGTCCAGGCTTTCGTGCGCTGTTCGCCGACCATCAGGGCCGAGACACGCTTGCGATCTGGGTCGCTTTCTTCATGAACCTGGTTGCGGTCTACAGCGCATTCAGCTGGCTGCCGACGATGCTTGCAGGCGAGGGGCTCAGTCCTTCGGTGGCGGGTTCGGGTCTTACCGCCTACAACCTCGGCGGCGTACTCGGCGCAATGGGTTGCGCGGTGGCGATCGGTCGATTCGGGTCGCGATGGCCTTTGCTCGTGTGCTGCCTGATGGCATCCGCGAGCGCGCTTTTCCTGCGCGGTCTCGACGTTTCCGCCCACACGACGCTGCTCGTGTTCGGCATCGGTTTGCACGGTCTGTTCGTCAACGCGGTTCAGTCGACGATGTATGCCCTTTGCGCGTATGTCTATCCCACTGAGATTCGCGCGACCGGGACCGCATCCGCGCTCGCGTTTGGGCGGCTCGGCGCGATTCTCAGCGCGTTCGCGGGGGCCTTCGTGATCACGCAGGGTGGAGCGTCTGCGTACCTGGGCATGCTGGGTGGAGCGATGGCGATGGTCTTTATCTGTCTGATGATCGTGCGTCGCCATATTCCGCCCATCAAGGGCGTCTGAGATTAGTGTCGAGGGCGACATATGTTACGAGCTCCGCGCAGAGCACGTAACGACGTCGCTCATGTTCAACCGAATGACGGAAAGCGTCTGACAGTACCTTCAGTTGGAGATAGCATGCGCACTCAAGTAGGCATTATTGGCGCCGGTCCTGCCGGCCTCCTTCTCTCTCATCTTTTGCATCTGAAAGGTATCGAGTCCGTCGTGCTCGAAACCCGCGGACGCGAGCAGATCGAATCCACGATCAGGGCGGGTGTACTCGAGCAGGGGACGATGGACTTGCTTGAAGCGTCCGGTGTCGGTGAACGAATGAAGGCGGAAGGTGCGTTGCATCACGGCTTTGAACTCGCGTTCGACGGAAAGCGGCGGCGCATCGACCTCAAGGCGTTGACCGGGCGGGCCATCACCGTTTATGCGCAGCACGAAGTCATCAAGGATCTGGTGGCGGCTCGCGTTGCTGCGGGCGGCTCTATCCTGTTTGGTGTCGCGGATGTCTCGATTCACAACATCGACACGTCAGCCCCGTCGATACGGTTCATGCATCAAGGGCAATCGCATACGCTGAACTGTGATTTCGTGATCGGATGCGACGGTTCGCAAGGGGTGTCCCGTTCGGCGATTCCCGAGAGCGTTCGCCGCGATTTCGAGCGCGTCTATCCCTTCGGCTGGTTCGGCATTCTGGTTGAAGGTGCACCGTCCGCCGACGAACTGATCTATGCACGTCATGATCGTGGCTTTGCATTGGTCAGCACCCGTTCGCCGACGGTTCAGCGTATGTATTTCCAGTGCGACCCGAAAGATTCCGTCGATATGTGGTCCGACGATCGGATCTGGGCCGAAATGCACGCACGCGTCGACTCCGCCGATGGTCGGCGCGTTGTCGACGGGAAGATTTTTCAGAAGAATATCGTCGGCATGAGAAGCTTTGTCTCGACGACGATGCAGCATGGCCGGCTGTTTCTTGCCGGCGATGCCGCTCATATCGTTCCGCCCACCGGGGCAAAAGGTCTCAACCTGGCGGTCTCCGACGTACGGACCCTGAGCGGTGGACTGGACGCCTATTACCGGACTGGCGATGAAGCGCAACTCGCTGCATACAGTCAGTCCGCGCTGAAGCGGATCTGGCGCGCGGAGCATTTCTCCTACTGGATGACCCGCATGATGCATCGCCTCGACGATGCCTCGCCGTTTGAACAGCAGTTGCAGGTTGCCGAACTCGAACATGTGACTACGTCCGAGACTGCGGCGAGGTCCATGGCGGAAAACTATGTCGGCAGCGTTGTCGTTTAGCTTTCGACATTTGTGCCGTTGCTCGGTCGTCTTCCGGCTCGCACGGTCGACCGAGACGCGCGAAAACGGCGTGCAGCGCATCTCGTGCTTTTTGCATCACGATTTACTCTGACAGTACTCCAATCATGACAACAGGATTTCCCGGAATTTTCTCCGTCAGCGACTATCGTGACGAAGCCAGACGGCGGCTGCCGCGCATGGTGTTCGACTATCTGGAAGGCGCGGCGGACGATGAATCGGGATTGACGCATAACCGTTCGGCGTTCGACAGGTTGCAGTTGTTGCCGCGCCGGCTGTCGGATGTCAGCACGCGAGAGCAGTCGGTGCCGCTTTTAGGGCGGCGGATTCCATTACCGCTGGTGATCGCGCCGACGGGCCTCAATAGCGCGTTCTGGCCGAAGGGCGACCTCGCACTTGCGCGCGCAGCGGGCAAGGCCGGTATTCCGTTTGCGCTATCGACGGCTTCCAACATGTCCATCGAAGAGGTGGCAAAAGGGGCCGACGGAGACCTGTGGTTTCAGCTGTACGTCGTTCATCGCAACCTCGCGAAGAGTCTGGTCAATCGTGCCCGTTCGGCTCGCTATTCGACCTTGATCCTCACCGCCGATGTCGCGGTGAACGGCTTTCGCCGACGCGATCTTCGCAATGGCTTTGCCATGCCGTTCAAGGCAAGTGCACGTGCGGCAGTCGACGGACTGTCGCACCCGCGCTGGCTTTGGTCCTATCTGATGAATGGCATGCCGGAGTTGAAGAATTTCGCCACAGACGATGCATCGGACACCGCCTCCCAGGCGGCGATTCTTCGCCGGCAGATGGATGCGAGCTTCAGTTGGGACGACCTGCGCCGTTTGCGGGACGAATGGCCGGGCAAACTCCTCGTCAAGGGCATCGTGACGGCCGACGATGCCGCGCGGTGCGTCGCGCTCGGCGCGGACGGCGTCATCGTTTCGAACCACGGCGGCAGGCAACTCGCCGACCTGCCCGCGACGGCCGACGTGTTGCCGGATATCGTCGAGCGCACCTCGGGCTCGACGGTCATTCTCGACAGCGGCATCCGGACGGGGACCGACGTCGTCAAGGCGGTCGCGCTGGGGGCCCACGCCGTGATGCTGGGGCGCGCCACCTTGTACGGGCTGGCTGCCAGAGGGGAAACCGGCGTGAGCGATGTCATCGACATGATCAAACGGGAAACTGACCGGACGCTCGCGCTCATCGGTTGTCGCTCGGTGGGCGAGCTCGATCGCAGCTATATTTCGAAGCGGCCATCATAGGTAACTGCGCATTGACGGCGGATTCTGGATGCGCAATTGTTCGGGGTAACACTCCCGCGTATTTGCCGCCGGAACCTTGTGCCATGAATCAAGTGACGACCACGGATCATTACCATCGCGACGACCGGCTTTTGGCATGGGCGGATCAGGTTCGGGCCAGTTGCGTCCCCATGGTTTTCAGGACCAAATCCGATCAGGGATTTCGTGGCGAGATTTCCAGCGTGAACACCGGCGGAGTGTGTGTGTCGCGGATCTCGGCGGTCGATCACGTCGCGGCTCATGACTGGGACGACGTGCGGCGCACGGCGGACGACTACCTGCTCGTGTCGATACAGATCGAGGGGCGAGGTGCACTCGAGCAGGATGCCCGCACCGCGTTCGTCGACCCTACAGACATGGTGCTGTTCGACTCATCGCGCCATTTCGTCTGGCATTTTTCCGGACAACACTACACGATCCGCTTTCCCCGCCAGGCGCTGGAGAAACTGGTGCCGTGCGGCCGGCAGCACACCGCGGTGCGTATTCCTGCGGCCACCGGGATACGCCGTATCGCCGCGGACCATATCGCGTCGCTGCACCGAGTGCTTTCGTCAGACAAAGGCGCGATGACCGCTTGCGAGAGGCTTGGCGATGTGTCCGCCAACCTGGTCGCGCTGGCGTTGGCGGATTATTTCAACACGGTTCCGCTGCCCAGATCCAACGTGAAAGAGATGCATCTGCTTCGGGCACGTGCGTTGATCAAGGGCCGGATTCACGAACCGGAACTGGGACCCGAACGGATCGCCGATGAACTGGGGGTGTCCAGCCGTTACCTCTACCGGCTGTTCGCCGAGGTCGGGGAGTCGATCGGCGAGACCATCTGTACGGCCCGACTCAACGGGTGCGGCGAGTGGCTTCGGCAACGTGCGTACGCAAACCGCTCGATTACCGATATTGCGATGGCATGGGGTTTCAATAATGCATCGCATTTCAGTCGCACGTTTCGACGTCACTTCGGCATGTCCGCGCGCGACTACCGTGCGAAGCACCGCAGCGCTATTTGAATCGCCCTGAGCGGGCTGCGCGGCGATCCCACCGGCTGGCAGCATAAGTAAAAATCCTGTTCTGTCAGAGTCAAGCGTCCGCCATATTGGCCCCGGACACTTCCTCTACAACGTTGCGGGCGTCCCGTCCCGCGAGTCGTGGAGGAGTATCTTGGCTCTCAACCATCCCCAATATAAGGCGGCTGTCGTGCAAGCCGCCCCGGCGTTCCTTGATCTTCAAGCCGGAATCGAAAAGTCCATACGCCTGATTGAAGAGGCGGCGCAGGCCGGCGCCGCCCTGATCGCATTCCCCGAAGTGTGGCTGCCGGGCTACCCGTTCTACATCTGGCTGGGTACACCGGCCTGGTATATGAGCAAAGGCTATGTTCAGCGATATTTCGACAACTCGCTGAGCTACGACAGTCCGGAAGCCGATGCACTGAGGGACGCGGCGAGAAAAAACCGCATCACGGTGGTGATGGGACTCTCGGAGCGCAAGGGCCATTCGTTGTATATCTCCCAATGGATCATCGGCCCCGACGGAGAAACCCTCCTGCAACGACAGAAACTCAAGCCTACCCACCTCGAGCGGACGGTCTTCGGTGACGGGGAGGGCAGCGGCCTGACCGTAATCGACAGTCCGTTGGGAAAGCTCGGCGGGCTTTGTTGTGCCGAACACGTGCAGCCTTTGACCAAGGCCGCCATGTATGCGCAAGGCGAACAGGTCCACGTTGCGGCCTGGCCAAGCTTCTCGCTCTATGAATTTGCCAGCGCATTGAGCCACCAGGTGAACAACGCGGTTTCGCGGACGTATGCCGTCGAAGGAGGTTGCTTCGTCCTCGCGCCTTCGACAGTCGTGACCCAGGAAATGGTCGAGAGCCTTTGCGACACCGAGGACAAACGTCAGCTGTTGCGGGCAGGCGGTGGCCATAGCGTCGGATACGGGCCCGACGGGGCGGAACTGTTCGACAAGATCGACGAAATCGCGGAAGGCCTGCTCTACGCCGATATCGATCTCGGCATGCAATCGCTTTCGAAGTGCGTTTTCGATCCGGTGGGGCATTACTCGCGGCCTGACGTTCTGCGGTTGCTGGTCGACCGGCGAGCGCGCCCCCCGGTCACCGAGATCCTCGATGGCCCCGCCGCGGAGACGGTCGCCGATGATCCAACATCATCGGACAACGGTTGCTCGCCAGAGCTGGCGAGAAGTGGCGGAGATCGGTAGCAGCCTGTCGGGCTCGCCATGCGATTCCGTGGCGAGCCGGACGGAGGTTTTCGTGTCGCTGCCGTATTGGCTCGATACCGATTGAAGCGGAATGGTTTTCCTTGAAACAACGGCCATTCAATCACGACGATATATTTAGGATATCGATATGAACTACAAACAAAATAGAGAATACGAATGGAAGATGGTCATCTTTCTTGCGGTGTTGTTCGGCATCGTTGGACTCGATCGTCTGGTCATCGTGTATCTGTTTCCGGTTCTTCTGCCGGAGCTCAAATTGAACAACACGCAGGCAGGCGCAATCGCGTCGGTTCTCGCGTTGACCTGGGCCATTTCGACTTGGGTGCTCGGGAGTCTGTCCGACCGCCATGGGCGTCGCAAGATTCTTCTTGGGTCGTCAATCTTCTTTTCGGTGATGACCTCCTTTACCGGCGTCGCCAAGTCGTTCCACAGCATGCTGCTCGCGCGAGGCCTCCTTGGCGTGGGCGAGGGTGGCGTGTTCAGCGCCAGCGTTGCGACCATTGACGAAATATCGACGCCGAGCCGGCGCGGCCTGAATCTGGGCATTCATCAGTCGTTTTTCCCGCTTCTGGGTATCGGCCTCGGGCCGATCATCGCTACCCAGCTCGTGATGCACATGCACTGGGAGTGGGTGTTTTTCGTGCTCGGCATCCCGGGGCTTTTGCTGACGTTCCTGATCGGCAAGACCATGCGCAAGACGGAGGCCGGTCGCGACAAGCAGGTCCGATCCGCATCGGGCGGCCCGTTGACCGTGCTGAGATACAAGAACATCTGGTTGACCACGGTCATCGGATCGCTGTTCCAGACGGGCCTGTTCGTGTTCTCGACGTTCGTCGCGCTCTATCTGACCAAAGTGGTGGGCCTCAGCCTCGGTACGGTCGGCCTGATCATCTCCGGATGGGGTTTCGGCGGGTTCATCGGGATGATCGCCGTTCCGGCGATATCGGATCGGCTCGGGCGCCGTATCGTGCTCGTCGTCTCCGCGACCTGCTATGGCCTCCTGATGTTGGCGTTCGTGCTTTGTCACGCTTCCCCGATCGTGATGTTCGCCAACCTCTTTGCTGCCGGGATTTGTGGCTTCGGGATCGCGCCGCTCTTTCTTGCCGTGATTCCTTGCGAATCCGTACCGTCGACGCTGACCGGCTCCGCCGTGGGCGTTCCAACCGCTGTCAGTGAACTCATTGGCGGGGTCCTGATGCCGGTGGTGGCAGGCGGGCTCGCCGACACGTTCGGCCTGGGTTATCCGATGCTGATCGTCGGGTGTGTGTCGTTGGTGAGCGCGTTCGTCGGGATGTTTCTCGACGAAACGGTGCCCGCCGCGACGTCGAAGCATGCCGTCTCGAACATCGACGCGGCCTGAACGTCCGGCGATGAGGCGACGCTGGCAGGGTTGGCTGCGTCGTCGTCATTTCTGACGATGCGCGACAAAAATGTCGGCGCGCAATCTACGAAGACCGACATGCACAAGAGACGTAGATGCCAACCCTGCCGCAGCTTTCAGTCGTCGACGCAAAAGGCGCGATCGATCGACGCGAGATTTCCTGCCTGGAATACGTTCAGGCGCTGGTCGATCAACAGGCCAAAACCGAGTCGCTGAACGGGTTCGTGTATTTCAACGCCGAGGCGCTGTTACAAGCAGCGCGGGCGCACGATGAAGCGTTCGCAGCCCGAACTGGCCGGATGCCACTTGCCGGCATTCCGTTGGCCATCAAGGACAACATCGACTGTGCGGGCATGCCGACAGCCGCTGGAACGGCAGCGCTCCGCCACGCCGTACCGCGAGCGAACGCGCCGGTCGTGGCACGCGTGATCGAGGCCGGTGCGCTGGCAGCCGGCAAAGCCAACATGCACGAACTCGCTTTCGGCTGCACCAACGACAACGGATGTTTTGGCCCGGCCCGGAATCCGTATGACCCGTCCAGAATTCCCGGCGGAAGCAGCGGTGGGTCTGCCGTGCTGGTGGCGAGCGGTGCGGTGCCGGCGGCGCTCGGCACCGACACGGGCGGATCGGTACGGATACCGGCGGCGCTGTGCGGACTGGTCGGCTTTCGTCCTACGCATGGACGCTATCCGTCCGGGGGCGTCGTACCAATATCGCCCACGCGTGACACGGTCGGCCCGATTGCCCGCACCGTCTCCGACGTGATACTGCTGGACGAGATCCTGTCGGGAAGTGGTTCAGCGCTTCCCGTGATCGACGGCGAACGTGACTTTCGCCTGGCAGTCCCGTACTCGACGATGTGGGAGGGGCTGTCGCCCGATGCCCGGCCGGTACTCGAACGTGCGCTGCAGCAGCTCGAGGAAGCCGACTTCGAACTGGTCGACGTGGACCTGCGACGTTATCCGTTTTTCCGTGCGAAGAAGAACGCCACCATCCCTTTCTTCGAATTTGCCGGTGCCGTGGCGCGCTATCTGGAAGCAGGCGGCGTAGCCGTGACGTTCCCGGAGATCGTCGCCCGCATCGAGAGCCCGGATGTGGCCCGAATCGTCGGCCACATCCTGGGGGGCGGTGCGATTTCCGCGACCGAATACGCCGAAGCGCTTCTCGCGCGAGAGCAGTCGCGCACGTCGTACGTGGCGTGTCTTCGCGAAGTGGACGCAGACGCACTGCTGTTTCCCACAGTCCTGATTCCGGCCTGCAGCATCGGCGCTGAAACGGTGGTGGTCGGGTCCGAAGCGCTCGATGTCTTTGCCGCATATACACGAAATACCGAACCGGGCAGCAACGCAGGGGTACCCGGCATCACCGTGCCGGCAGGTCTGACCCAGGATGGGCTCCCGGTTGGATTGGCGCTGGACGGTGCTCCGTATTCGGATCAGCGAATTCTGCAGATCGGCAAGGAAATGGAGCGTGTCCTGTGTGCCGCGACGTTCCCGCGTCTCGACGCACACGTTTGAACCATCCGGCAACGGCTTAACGAGAAAGGCAAGCAAATGAATCGTCGAAATGTCCTGAAGAGTATTGCGCTCGGTGCTGCAAGTGCCGCGGTGGGCGTTGGCGGGCTCGTGCCGGCATCGGCACGCGCGGCAAATCAGCCGCTGAAGTTGGCGCTGATGGCGCCAATGAGCGGGCCGGCCGCATTCTTCGGCCAAGCCTGCAAAAACAGCGCAGCGATGGCAATCGCGGAGATCAACGCGCGCGGGGGCGTGTTGGGGCGCCCGCTCGAGTTGCTGGTGGGCGACGCCGGCGCAGCACCTTCCGAGTCGGCGCAGACGGCGCTCCGCCTCTGGAAGCGCGACAAGGCGGAGGTCTTCGTCGGATCGCACGACAGTGCCGTGCGCACGGCGCTGGAAAGTCTGTTCCGAGGCCTGGTGCCTTACTTCTATACGCCGATGTACGAGGGGGGCGATTGCGCGAAGGGGACGTTCTTCGTCGGCGAGACGCCCGCGCAGCAACTGACGCCGGTCATTCCGTGGCTGACCGCCCAACACCAGATCAAGCGCTGGTTCCTGATCGGCAACGACTACATCTGGCCGCGCAAGTCGAACGAAGTGGCGAAGAAGGCGATTCAGGGTGCCGGCGCGACCGTGGTCGGCGAAGAGTACGTGCCGTTCGACGTCGACAACTTCGACGCGGTACTCGGCAAGATCCGGGACAGCAAGGCAGATGCGGTGTTCATCACGCTGGTGGGCGGCTCGGCCGTCACGTTCAACAGAAGTTTTGCGAGCTTCGGTCTCAGCGACAAGATGATCCGTTTCGGCACGATGATCGAGGAAAACACGTTGATCGGCATCGGTGCGTCCAACGCCAGGAACCTCTACTCGGCTTCCGGCTTTTTCTCGACGCCGACCGCCACGTCCGCGCAGTTTCTGGAGCGCTATCACAAGCAGTTCGGCGCTTCGGCGGTATTGAGCAGCATTGGCGAGTCGACATACGAAGGCATCCTGATGTATGACGCGATGGCCAGGAAGGCGAATGCCGTGTCGATCGGCGAGCTGACGAAGGCGTCCGATGGGGCCAGTTACAAAGGCCCGCGCGGCGTGGTGACGATGAAGTCCCGCAACGTGACGGCCGACATCTTCCTCGCGAAGGCATCGGGCGCCCGCTACGACATCGTCAAGACGTTCTCGCAACTCGGCTCGGCCGAGACCTGTGCGAGCGGAGCGGGTGCGGGTTAACGTCATGCTGCTTTCCTATCTTCTCAATCTCGGGTACGCGTGTGCGGCCCTCGCGCTCACGACGATAGGCCTGGCCATCGTGTTCGGCCTGCTGGGCGTGCTGAACATGGCGCATGGCGAGTTCATCATGCTCGGCGCGTACTCGGTTGTCGTCGTGCAGCGTCTCGGGTTACCTGCCTTGCTTGCCATACCTTTGGCGATCGTCGTATGCGCCGCCGTTGGATGGATAGTCGAACGCCTGCTGGTGCGTCCTTTGTATCAGCGGCCATTCGATACCTTGCTCGCAACCTGGGGCGTTTCGATCCTGCTGCGCGAAGGCGTGGTCGCATTGTTCGGAAAGGGTTACCAGGACGTGGCCGGTGTGGATGGCGCATCGATCGATGTCCTGGGCACGCCGTATCCGGCATTCCGACTCGCGATGATGTTCGCGGTGGGCCTCGCATTCGCCGGGCTCGCGGCATGGTACAGCCGCAGCCAGACGGGCGCGCGGATCCGAGGCATGGTCGCGAATCCCCTTCTTGCGAAGGCGGCCGGCATCAACACGACGCGACTGGCCAGCGGCACTTTCATCACGGGTGTGGTGCTGGCCGGACTGGCGGGGGTGCTGCTCGCACCGATCGTGCGGGTCGAGCCGTACATGGGCCTCGACTATCTGCTCAATTCGTTTTTCGTGCTCGTCGTCGGTGGCCTGGGCAGCTTGCTCGGTCTCGCGGTAGGCACGTTCGTCATCGGTGGAACGCAGGTCGCGGTGTCGAGTTTCATCGATCAGACGTCGGGTTATACGGCTGTTCTGATCCTGTCCATCTATTTCTTGTGGAGTCGCCCAAATGGCCTCGTCTCGCGCCGTTGAAACGGCCCTCCAGGTTGCCACGGCGGCGATTCTTCTGAGCTTGCCGCTGTGGGCCGGCGACTACAGCGCAAACCAGATCGGGCTGCTGTTGCTGTATGGAATGGCGACGCAAAGCGTTGCCTTGTGCTGGGGGAATTCGGGTTTCTTGCCGCTCGGCCAAAGTCTGTTCTTCGGGCTGGGCGCGTATGTCAGCGGGTTTGTATTGCGCTCCGCGGGCGCGGCCGGCGGCGAATGGCAGATCATTCTGCTTCCGCTTGCCATAGCGGCGCCGGCGGCGCTGGCCTATGCGATCGGATTCATCGTCTTTTCGCGCCGGATCGACAGCGGGCCGTTTTTTTCGTTGATTACTCTCGCGTTGTGCATGTTGGGGTTTCTGCTGGCCAATCAATGGAGCAGCGTGACCGGCGGTTTCAACGGGCTCACCGATATCCCCGATCTGCCGATGACCGACCGGTATGGAAATCTGTATTACATGATCGCAGCGGCTGCGGTCGGGGTCACGGCACTGATCACTTGGCTGAACCGCAGACCGATCGGGACGCTCTGGGCAGCGATCTCGGAGAATGAAGATCGCCTCCAGTTTTTTGGATTTGCGACGCACAAGCTGAAGGCGGCCGCTTTCGGCCTCTCGGGCGCGATCGCGGGTTTGGGCGGCGCCCTGTATGCGCCGCACGAGGGTCTGGTCGGTCCGCAGGCGGTCGGCGTGGCATTGTCGGCGCAGTTCGTCATCTGGGCGGCCGTCGGCGGAAAGCGCAGTCCATTGGGCGCGCAACTCGGCGCCGTCGTGATCGGACTGCTCGCCGCGACGTGGCGTGACCTGTTCACCTATTGGGAAGTGCTGGTCGCGCTGATTTTCATCGGTGTGGTGCGGCTCTTTCCCGATGGCCTGGCCGGCGCGGCGGCCGCGCTTGCGCGCATGGCCGGTCTGCACGTCGCGAACCCCATTCCGGAGAAACGGATCGATGCGCACGACATCGCGACGATCGACCTGCGACCGGCTCAATCCACGCTGCTCAGTTTCAGGAAGGTGGAAGTCAGCCAGGGCGGCGTCAACATTCTCAACGGGCTTGATCTCGAGGTGGGAGCAGGGGGCGTCAATTGTTTCATTGGTCCCAACGGCGCAGGGAAGACGTCGACGTTCAACGCAATGACGGGCCGCTTGCCGGTTCGTTCCGGTGAAATCCACTTTCGCGGGGCCGAGATTTCGTCTTCGCCGGCGTGGCAGGTCGCCCGACTGGGCGTCGGCCGCAAGTTCCAGATTCCGTCGGTTTTTGCGCAGTTGTCCGTCAACGAGAATCTTCAGATCGCGCTGTGGGCGAACCGGATCCGTCCTCGAGAGATGATGGCCGCGGCGCCGCTGCATTGGAATTCGCTTCAACGCGTTCGCACACTCGAAAAATTCGGATTTCTCGAATCGAATATGGCCGTTCGTGCGGGGGATCTTTCTCAAGGGATGCGCCAGATGCTGGAGTTCGCGATGGTGGCGATCACCGAGCCGCGTCTTTTGCTGCTCGACGAACCGTGCGCCGGTCTCTCGGCGCACGAAACCCGTCACATGATGGACGCGATCACATCGACCGTGAGCGAACTGGACGCGTCGGCCATCGTGATCGAGCACGACATGAGCGCACTCGAAAAGATCGCCGACAACGTGGTGGTCCTGCATCAGGGCAGAAGCCTCGCGGTCGGATCCCTAGCGCAGATCAAGATATCGGAAGACGTCAAGGCCGTCTATTCGGGAGGAAGAAAGTGAGCGAACGCCGGCGAGAAGCAATGTTGAAGTTTTCGTCGATCGTCGCGGGCTATGGCGACACGATGGTGCTCAAGGGGATCGGCGGCGAGGTGGCCGCGGGTAGCGTCCTGGGTGTATTCGGCCGCAACGGTGTGGGCAAGTCGACGCTCATGCGCGCGTTGGCGGGCATCATCCAGCCCGCGTCCGGTGCGGTCATCGTCAACGGCAGGGAAGTCGGCAACGTGCCGTCGCATCAACGGCGACGGTTGGGGATGAGCTATGCGCCGCAGGAGCGGGTCGTCTTCGACAATTTGAGCGTTTCGGACAACCTGACACTCGGATTCAAGACCCGGAGCCTGGACGTATACGACGACTTGTTCCGGCTTTTTCCGCGTCTGAAAGAGCGGTTGTTCCAACCGGCCGGGAAGCTGAGCGGTGGCGAAAAGAAGTTGCTTTCCTTCGCCCGGATCATCGCGGAGCGTTCGCCGCTCACGCTGATCGACGAGCCGTCGGAAGGGGTTCAGCAGGAGAATCTGGAGCGGATGGCATCCGTGATCCGGTCTCGGATCTCGGAAGGGGCGGCGTTCGTGGTCGTCGAACAGAATCTGACGTTCCTCACGTCGATCGCCGACCATTTCATCGGTCTGGATCACGGAGAAGTCGTGCTGTCGGGCGATTCGATCGATATGTCTCGCGACCGGCTCGAAGCGGTATTGGCAGTTTAGTTCTCTCGTATCGGACGATTCGTCGCGCCGTGCGTACGTGGCGGTCGACCGCGCCGTTCGATCGTCACGACGGCGCGGTCGTTCCGGCCGCGGCGACGGACGCAGCGAGCTCCGCGCGGTTGGAGAATCCCTTCTTGTCCATGATCCGCCGCAAATGGGTGCGCACGGTCGACAGGCTGATGCAGAGAAGACGGCCGATATCCTGATCGGTACAACCCTTTGCGACCAGCTGGGCGATCTCGCTCTCACGGTCCGTGAGCCCCGTCTCGCTGCCTGCCCGACGTTTGATCGCGCGACAAAGGAACGGCTCGATCGCATCGAGCACGAGTTTGTCGCGCATCTCGAACTCCGGTCGATTCCTGGTTCGCCAGATTCTCAGGTCGCTGAGCTGGCGTTCGCCGTCGAAGACAAACACGTTGATCCCGTGATGCAGACCGTCCTGCGCGAGAAACTCGTTGTAGAACTCGCTTTTCTCTAAGGCAGGCCGGTCCATCACTTCCTCCACCAACGTGGCCCTGCGCCGCTTGCAGAGTTGCGCCGTCATCGGGTCATTGTGCTGGTACCAGCTCGTGTAGCGACGCACGTGATCCGAGTCGACATTGACTGCAATCGGGTCGGCGTACATCCCTTTTTCGGCATCCCAGTTGTAGGAGACGCAGAAATCGGATCGCAGCAGCCGGGTCAAGTCTGACAAAACGACGCGCCTGACATCCACGACCGGTCCGAGCTCTTCGAGCCGTCCGATGATGTCGCCGAAAAGTCGGAGTTCGTCGAGCGTGAGATCGTGAACTTGTGGCTTCAAGGGTGCCTCATCGGTGGGAAGAATCAGGAGACAGCATGCGTGACAGCCTTGAAAGACTGGTTCGCATTACACACCAAGCATAGCAGCGCAAAAAATCCTGATCAGCAACGAACTTCGCTGCCTCTGTCCGTCCGTTGTATTCATGCCGCAGTCAGGTCCACTGCCTATTGCAGATCGAAAGGGATGCTCGCGCGGACCTCTGAGTGTCGTGAGCGCGGGCTCAGGCCAAGGTTTCCCTGTCGATATTTCTAACGATGGGGCTCAAAAAACGCTGCCCATAGAGTAGATGCGCAGTGGGAAGCGGACGTGCTGAGACTGTTCGTTGTAGCGAGGCAAGCGGGAGA
This sequence comes from Burkholderia sp. BCC1047, assembly GCF_902833155.1. NCBI lineage: Bacteria > Pseudomonadati > Pseudomonadota > Betaproteobacteria > Burkholderiales > Burkholderiaceae > Burkholderia > Burkholderia sp. BCC1047. The sequence goes on from NZ_CADFEH010000019.1 coordinate 93,810, forward strand.
ATTACCCGGAGACGCCTGCCCATTGGCCAAACGATTCCGATGCATTTCCAGCGGGACGTTTTCCTCAGTCATTTTCGTCAACGAAAGCTACGCATAAAATTAGGAAAGCGATATGAATACGGTCATCAAGCGAAGCATGGTGGTATGCGCCGCGGTCGGATGCGGCGTGGCACATGCACAGTCCTCAGTGACGCTGTACGGGCTGGTGGATGCAGGTGTTACGTACACGAACAATGCGACATCGAGCACCGGACATGGCGCGCTCGTGCAGTTTGCGTCCGGGTCTTCGCAGGGAGATCGCTGGGGGCTGACGGGTAAAGAGGACCTGGGTGGCGGACTCAAGGCGATCTTCACGCTCGAAAGCGGCTTCCAACTTTCCAACGGGGCCTTGGCACAGAGCGGGCTGTTGTTCAATCGCGCAGCCTTCGTCGGCCTTGACGGGCGCTTTGGCAAGCTGACGCTCGGGCGGCAATACGACTTCATCAGCGATATTTTCTGGGCGTATTCGATTGCAGGCAACACGGCAGCGGGCATCCTCGGGTGGGGAATCCCCGCGTATGCGGCTGGCGGGTATACGCTCGATAACCGACTGTGGGGCGATAACGTCAATAACTCGGTGAAGTATCTTTCGCCCACGGTGTCGGGTTTCAGTGTCGGCGCCATGTATGGTTTCGGCAATGTCGCGGGCTCGTTGGGCACCAACAGTTCGATGAATTTTCTGCTGAACTACAGCCAAGGCGGGCTTGCCGCATCGCTGTCGTATTTCAAGCAGCACAACGCGACGACTTCCGCGAATTTGACGGAATACGCCGGCGGTGCAACCTACAGCCTCGGGAAAGCGCAGATATTCGGTGTAGTGACCGATGTCCAGCTGAGCAGCGGGACGCAAGCTCGGGCGCTGACCTATGACGGCGGCATGACTTACTTTGTCAGGCCCGATATTTCGCTCGGCGCCGGGTTCCAGTTTCAACAGCGCAACAATGGGGTCGCCAGCGCGAATCAGGTGACCATCGGCGCGGACTACTTCATTTCCAAGCGAACGGACGTTTATTTCGTTGGCGCGCTTGCGCATGATCATGCACACGGCGCTCAAATCGAAGCAGCGCTCGGATCGCCTTCCAGCACGAGTTTTCAGACCGCGGCGCGGATTGGCATTCGGCACAAGTTCTGAGTGCGCCGGGAGACCGGCAAGGAGTAGGCGGTGTAAGTCCGCCATGATGAAGGTGTAGCGAACCACATCGGCCCCGAGCCGTGCGCAGGCCACCGCGAGGTGATCGGCGAAGCGTCGGTAGGGGAACGTGTGGGCCAGCCATTGAGCCGCGATAGTTGTGTTATTCCGGGTACCGACGCGGTTCAGAACGCGGAAGGCAACACGAAGGGGCGCGCAAGCGCGAGCGCCTCGACGACCCGGCGTGGTCGAAGACCCTGGCACGCACGGACGCTCTTTGTGCGGGAACCGGGAGATCCCTCGTCCGGCCAGTCGCAACACGGGCGGGTCCGTGTCGGGAAGGCGAGGAGCCGTAGCCGATGATGAACGGACGGGAGAAGTCAGACTCCGTCATAGTAGCGAGGAAGCCTGCGAACAACGCCGGGAAGCCGGCTGCGGAGTGGGCGGAGCCAAGGACGGGGACCAAGAGGAACATGGGTCAGCCGCACACGTGCCGGGCGCAGAACCGGGTAAGCGTGTCACAGGGACTGGACCGTGGACCGTGTACGGCAGGCTGCAAGGCAGCGGAAGCAGGAACGGTTCACCGCGCTGCTGCACCACGTCACGATCGATCGCCTTAGGGAGTCGTTCTTTGCGCTAAAGCGCAATGCGGCTCCCGGGGTGGACGGGGTGACGTGGCGGTACTACGAAGCAGGGCTGGAAGAACATCTCCAACGCCTGCATACGCAAGTACACAGCGGAGCGTATCGGGCACTGCCCGTACGGCGGCAGTACATACCGAAGCCGGACGGCAAACAGCGCCCGCTGGGGATTGCTGCGCTGGAGGACAAGATCGTCCAGCGTGCAGTGGTCGAGGTGCTGAACGCGATCTACGAGGGGGACTTCCTCGGATTCTCGTACGGGTTCCGGCTCGGGCGCAGTCAGCACGATGCGCTGGACGCGTTGGCGACCGCGATCACCAGTACCCCGGTGAACTGGATATTGGATGCGGATATCCGAAGCTTCTTCGACTCGGTCAGCCAGGAATGGCTGGTCCGTTTCATTGAGCACCGGATCGGCGACCAACGCATCATCCGTCTTGTGCGCAAGTGGCTCAAGGCGGGCGTGCTGGAAGACGGGGCATTGAGCGTGAGTGAGACAGGTACCCCACAGGGATCAGTGGCTTCGCCATTGTTCGCGAATGTGTACCTGCACTACGTATTTGACCTCTGGGTCAATCGGTGGCGACGGCGTGAAGCCAAAGGCAACGTCATCATCCTGCGCTACGCGGATGATGTCGTGGTCGGCTTCGAGCATGAAGCTGACGCGCGGCGCTTCTGGGATGCGATGCGTTCGAGGCTGGAGGAGTTCGCGCTTGCGCTCCACCCGGACAAGACGAGGCTGCTGGAGTTTGGACGCTATGCGGCGGCCAACCGCCGAAGCCGCGGCCTTGGCCGGCCGGAGACCTTCGCCTTCCTGGGCTTCATCTTTATCTGCGGCAAATCGCGTCGCGGCGCCTTCCAGCTTCAGCGGAAGACCCGCAGTGATCGCATGCGGGCGAGGCTCAGGCAGATCAAGGAGGAACTACGGCGGCGCATGCACGAACCGATTCCCGTGCAGGGGAAATGGCTCGGGCAGGTGGTTCGCGGGTACTTTGCGTACCACGCGGTCCCGACGAACTCGCGAGCACTTGGCGCGTTCCGTTACCACGTCGTGGATCTCTGGCGGCGAGCGCTTCGGCGTCGCAGCCAGAAGGATCACATGACGTGGACGCGGGTCGAGCGGATCGCGGATGCCTGGCTCCCCCAACCTCGAATCCTTCATCCGTGGCCGGACCGGCGTTTCGCCGTCAAACACTCAAGGTAGGAGCCCGGTGCCCGAATTGGGCACGCCGGGATCTGTGCGGGGGGTGTCCAGTAATGGGCATTCCTACCGCGATCCGTTGCGGGTCGAGCGTGATGGCGAACCGTGGGGGCGCCCATTTGTCTTCGACGCGGTATCGGCCGCTACATCGCCGCACCATAAAGATGATGCGCGTCGGTCAGTGCATCCGCGACGAGTTCCAGGCCGTCCCGGCACTGCTTCCGATCCTGCGGCCCGCCAAGGCAGATACGGATCGCCGCCGGCGGGTCGCCGTCCGTCGAAAATGCCGCGCTCGCCACGGCGGCGACGTTTCGACTCCGCAGATGCTGCGCCAGATCCGGTGCGGTCCATAGGCACTCGCGCGGAATCGGCAACCAGAGATGGAAACCGTCGGGGTGGGCATCGAAAGGCCATGCGCCGAGAATCCGGCCCGCGATCGCCTGCCGTGCATGCGCCTCCGATCGAATCGCGGCCAGCATCTCGCTCGCCGTGCCGTCGTTGATCCATTGGGTGGACAGCAGCATCGTGAACGGGCTCGGCATCACGGTCGTGGCGCGCAATGCACCCGCGACACGCTGTGCTTCGCGCACCGTCGGTGCCAACAGGTAGGCGATTCGCAGCCCGGCGCCGAGATTCTTCGACATGCCGGTCACGTAGTAGGTCAGTTCAGGGGCCAGCAATGCCAGTGGTGGCGGTGCGCTCTGCGGCAGCATTGCGTACGCATCGTCCTCGATGATGGGCACGTTGTAGCGTGTGGCGATATCGGCCAACGCTTCGCGGCGTCGGAACGGTATCGTGAGCGTGCTCGGGTTCTGCAGGGTCGGGTTGCAGTACAGCGCAGCGGGCTGTCCGCTTCGGCACAGCGATTCGAAGGCATGCGGCAACGGCCCGTCGTCGTCCCGCGGCAGCGGCTGTAACCGCACGCCCAGTTGCGATGCGATGGCCTTGATGCCGGGGTAAGCGAGAGAATCGAGGCAGATCGAATCACCGCGGCTCGCAAGCCGGGAAACGAGCGCGACGAGGGCGCTGTGGATTCCCGGGCAAACGAGCACGGTATCGCTGCTGCAGCCGGGCAGGCGATTGGCCAGCCATGCGCGGCCGGCGGCGCGATCCGCCGGTGTGCCGCCGAAATCCTGGTAGCGCATCAGTTGGTAAGGATCCGCCGCAGCGAACAATGCCGCTGCCGATTGCTGCAGCCGGCCGACCATCTCGGCCGGTTCAGGGGGCATGTTCATCGACATCTCGATGCTGCTCCCGCCCGACAGCTGGATCGTTCGCGTCGGGCCGCGCACGAAGGTTCCGCTGCCTGCCCGTGTATCGAGCAAGCCGCGTCTGCGGGCTTCAGCATACGCGCGGGCCACCGTCGTGTAGTTCAGGTTCAGCGCACCGGCAAGATCGCGCAGCCCGGGTAGGCGGTCGCGTGGTTTCAGCCGGCCCGCCGCCAGGTCTTCCTCGATTAGGTCGGGGATCAGCAGGTACGCCGGCTTCCTGCTTTCCAGGAGTCGCTTCGACCAATGATGGATTATGTAATCCATACCTGTTTCCATTTGATGATTCATCAAAACGTTAGCATGGCGCATTAATCGTAAATATCTATATCGCCATTCTGAAGCCAGATGATTGCATTGATCGCATCATGTATCGGATTGATGCATGGATGCACGCTCGATGCGCACGCATGCTTGCTTGTTGCTTCACACGGGTGCGCGCCGTCGCCCGGACGGGACACTTCCTGTCCGAACCGCATTCGGTCACGCAAGGATCGGACCGGCTGCATCGGCATTTATCGATTGAATGATCGGAGAGTGATCGCATCAGGTCTGTGCCTGACTGGCATATGCGTTGCGTTAATGAGATCGCCCGGACTCGAAAGTGTTCGGGAATATCACTGAACTCATTATCAAACGGAGCGTGCCATGCCCGCAGTCAATCAGCCGTTGCACAAGAAGGGAGATTTCCTCGTCGATTACGAGGAAAAAGTGTTCGAAGACGTCAAGGCGGAACCGGGCGAGAAAGCGCTCGTGACGTTCCATACGGTTGCGTTCGAGGGCTCGATCGGCTTCGTGAACCTGCTGCAGGCGACGCGCCTGCAACGCAAAGGATTCGACACGTCGGTGCTGCTCTACGGCCCCGGCGTGACGCTCGGCCTGCAGCGCGGGTTTCCGACGCTCGGCGACGAAGCGTTCCCCGGCCACCTGAACTTCAACAAGCAACTCGTCAAGTTCATGGAAGAGGGCGGGAAGGTCTACGCGTGCCGTTTCGCGCTGCAGGCGCTGTACGGGCACGGCGAAGCGTCGCTGATCGAGGGCATTCGGCCGATCAATCCGCTCGACGTGCTGGATATCCAGCTGCTTCACCGCAAGGAGAACGCACTGATCATCCACACCTGGACCGTTTGATCGAGCGACGGGTGCCATCATGTCCGACAAACGCATCGTCCGTGCGGCAGCCGTCCAGATCGCGCCCGATCTGGAACGCGCCGGCGGGACGCTCGACAAGGTCTGCGCGGCGATCGACGAGGCAGCCGGCAACGGCGTCCAGCTGATCGTCTTCCCTGAAACGTTCGTACCGTACTACCCGTACTTTTCGTTCGTGCGGGCGCCGGTCGCATCCGGCGCCGATCACATGCGGCTCTACGAGCAGGCCGTGACGGTGCCCGGCCCCGTGACGCATGCAGTCGCCGAGCGCGCACGGCTGCACGGGATGGTGGTCGTGCTCGGCGTGAACGAGCGCGACCACGGCAGCCTGTACAACACGCAGCTGATCTTCGACGTCGACGGACGCCTCGCGGTGAAGCGCCGCAAGATCACGCCGACGTTTCACGAGCGGATGATCTGGGGGCAGGGCGACGCGGCCGGGCTCAAGGTTGCGCAGACCGGTGTCGGACGCGTCGGTGCGCTCGCCTGCTGGGAGCACTACAACCCGCTCGCCCGGTATGCGCTGATGACGCAGCACGAGGAAATTCATTGCAGCCAGTTCCCCGGCTCGCTGGTGGGCCCGATCTTCGCGGAGCAGATCGAAGTCACGATCCGTCACCACGCGCTGGAAGCGGGCTGCTTCGTCGTCAATGCGACCGGCTGGCTGACGGATGCGCAGATCGAATCGATCACCGGCGATCCGAATCTGCAGAAGGCCCTGCGCGGCGGCTGCAATACCGCGATCGTGTCCCCGGAGGGCCAGCATCTGGCCGAGCCGTTGCGCTCGGGCGAAGGGATGGTGATCGCCGACCTGGACATGTCGCTGATCACCAAACGCAAGCGAATGATGGATTCGGTCGGCCACTATGCGCGCCCGGAACTGCTGAGCCTTGCCATCAACGATCGGCCGGCGACGACGGTGACCCCGATGGGGACCGGCGGGTCGGCCGCACGCGAATTCGAGGGAAACTGTCATGAGCGCGAACGCGAAACCGTCGGTGCAGAGCCGGCAATTGATGACTGAACTGCAGTCGGTCGGGCTGCGTCTGGCGGACCCCCGGGTTGGGGCAGCGAGCCGGCGCGGCGGCGCCGGGCCGTCCGATCACAAGGCCGTGACGGTCGACGGCGTGACCATCATGGTGCCGGTGCACACGAGCACCGCGTGGGAATCGCCGTTCGTCGCGGCGGAGCCCGACGCGGCGGGCGTCAGCCTGCTGTCGCGCGGCGCCATCCCGATCGCGAGCATCAGCTTCCCGTCGAACCCGCGCTTCTATGCATTGCAGACGCTGGAGGGCGTGCCGTATTCGCACATCGCGACGCTGCATGGCGCCGACGTGCTGGCGACCACGGTGTTGCAGACCTGCATTCGCTACGAGAGCCGGCGCAAGACCTGCCAATTCTGCTCGATCGGCCAGTCGCTGGCCGCCGGCCGGACGATCGCGCGCAAGACGCCTGAACAACTCGCGGAAGTGGCGCGCGCGGCGGTGCTGCTCGACGGCGTCAAGCACATGGTCCTGACGACCGGCACGCCACCGACGCCGGATCGCGGCGCCCGCGTGCTGTGCGAAAGCGCGTTCGCGATCAAGGCGGCCGTCGATCTGCCGATCCAGGCGCAATGCGAGCCGCCCGACGACGACGGCTGGTTCGACCGGATGAAGGCAAGCGGGATCGATACGCTGGGCATGCATCTGGAAGCCGTGACGCCGGCCGTGCGCGAACGGATCATGCCGGGCAAGGCGAGCGTGCCGTTGTCACGGTATATGTCGGCATTCCGCGCGGCCGTGGCCGTGTTCGGCCGCGGGCAGGTCAGCACCTACATCCTCGCCGGGCTGGGGGACAGCGAGGCGGCGATTCTGGACATGTCGCGCGAGCTGATCGACCTGGGCGTGTATCCGTTCGTCGTGCCGTTCGTGCCGATCAGCGGCACGCCGCTGGAGAGCCATCCCGCGCCGTCACCGGACTTCATGCGCGCGGTGCTCGCGCCGCTCGGCGCGATGTTGCGCGACGCCGGCATGCGTTCCGCCGACATCAAGGCCGGCTGCGGAAAGTGCGGCGCCTGCTCGTCGCTGTCCACCTACGAGGCCTGACCATGTACTGCGTGGAGATGGGGCTGGCCGACAGCCGCGACACGTACCGGCCGGCCGAATACCGGATCAAATGGGCCGCGCTTCCGTGGGAAATCGACGAAGCGTACAAGCTGCGCCGGGCCGTATTCTGCATCGAGCAGGGGATCTTCGTCGGCGACGATCGCGACGATATCGATCGTCACGCGCAATTGCTGGTCGCGGTCAGTTGCTGCGCCGGCCTGCCGGAGCAGGTGGTCGGCACGGTGCGGATTCATGAAACCGTGCCCGGCACCTGGATGGGGTCGCGGCTCGCGGTGCATCCGGCGTTTCGCCGGCAGGGCAGGATCGGCTCGATGCTGATCGCGCTGGCCGTCAGCAGCGCGCATGCCGAAGGTTGCGGCACTTTCGTCGCGCACGTGCAAGCGCAGAACGTGCCGCTGTTTCGTCGGCTTCACTGGGATGCGCTTGGCGAGGAAACGTTGTTTGGCCGCCCCCATCAACTGATGCAGGCCCAGCTTGCGCACTATCCGCCGTGCGGTACGCCGTTCGAGGGTTTCGTCCTGCGTGCGGAGGGCCGGCCATGAGTGTCGCAGATCGCATCGCGGCGCTGCGTGCCAGCCGCGGCTTCCAGCACAAGCACGACATTTCCGGCGTGGTCGCGTCGCTCGCGGCGGCATTGCCGAACGGCGCACCGGATCTCGCGCAGGCGGTGGCGCTCGGTGACGACTGCGCGGCGATTCCCGACGGGGACGGCTACCTGCTGTTCGCGATCGAGGGCATGGTCGGCGATTTCGTCGAGTCGATGCCGTGGTTCGCCGGGTACAGCGGCGTGATGGCGAATGTCAGCGACATCTACGCGATGGGTGGGCGGCCGATTGCCGTCGTCGACGCATTGTGGAGCGACGGAATCGACGCCGCGCGGCCGGTGCTCGCCGGGATGGCCGCGGCGGCGGCGGCGTACGGCGTGCCGATCGTCGGCGGCCATAGCAACACACGCAGCGCGCAGGGGCAACTGGCCGTGTCGATTCTGGGCCGGGCGCGCGCGCTGCTGTCGAGCTTCAACGCGCGGCCGGGCGATCGCCTGATGATGGCGGTCGACCTGCGCGGCGCATTCGAGGAGCCGTATCCGTTCTGGAATGCGTCGGTCGGCGCGCCGCCGGACCGGCTGCGCGGCGATCTCGAGATTCTGCCGATGTTGGCGGAAGACCGGCTGTGCGACGCCGCGAAGGATATCTCGATGGCGGGCGTGCTCGGCACGGCGCTGATGCTCGTCGAATGCTCGCGCGTCGGTGCACGGATCGCGCTCGACGCGATCCCGCGGCCTCCCGGCGTCGACTTCGATCGCTGGCTGACGGCCTTTCCAAGCTACGGATTCCTGATGGCGGTGCGGCCGGCGCATGCCGACGCGATCGCGGAACGCTTCGCGGCGCGCGGGCTCGCGTGCGCGGTGATCGGCGATATCGACGCCACGCGCGAGGTCGTCGTCGAAGAGGCGGGCGAAACGGCGGTGCTGTGGGATTTCCGGATCGAGCCGTTCATCACCGGTGTCGAAGGAGGTACGCGATGAGCGGCGATACGTTGCGCATCGCGCTGCTGACCCACTCGGTCAATCCGCGCGGCGGTGTCGTGCACGCACTCGAACTCGCGAGGGCGCTGCACGAAGCGGGAAGCGACGTCACCGTGTTCGCGCCGGCCGCGCCGGGCGACGCGATGTTCCGCGATGTCCCGTGCCGCGTCGTGCTGGCGCGCGTCGATGGCCGTCCGCGTGGCGTCGCCGAAATGGTGCGCGCGCGAATCGCCGCGATCAAGCACGCCCTGCTGGAGCACGACGCAAGCGGGTTCGACGTGCTGCATGCACAGGACAGCATCACGGGTAATGCGCTGGCCGAGCTGAGGCAGTCGGGCGAAATAGAGGGATTCGTAAGGACCGTGCACCACCTCGACGTATTCGACGACCCGCAGCTCGAACGCTGGCAGGAACGCGCGTGGCGCGAGGCGGACCAGGTGCTGTGCGTGAGCGCCGCGTGGGCGGCCACGATGCGCAAGACGTTCGGAGTCGACGCGAGCGTGGTGCCCAATGGGGTGGACGTCGCACGGTTCGCTCGCGCGAGCCAGGCGGACATGCACGCGGTGCGGCGGCGGTTCGGCCTGCACGGCGCGCCGGTCGTCCTGGCGATCGGCGGGATCGAGCAGCGGAAAAACTCGATCGCGTTGCTCGAGGCGTTCGCCCGGTTGCGCGGCACGATACCCGATGCACGGCTCGTGATCGCGGGCGGCGCGAGCCTGCTCGATCACGACGCCTACACGCGCCGCTGCGTCGCGCGCGCCGCCGCGCTCGGGCTGGGGATCGGCGTCGACGAACCCGTCGTGCCGACGGGGCCACTCGACGACGCGGCGCTGGTCGCGCTGATGCACTGTGCCGACGTGGTGTCGATGGTGTCGATCCGCGAGGGATTCGGTCTGGTCGTGCTCGAGGCGCTCGCGTGCGGCAAGCCCGTCGTCGTATCCGAAATCGAACCGTTTACCGAGTATCTGGACGAGCACGCGTGCGTGTGGGCCGATCCCGCCGACGTGGATTCGATCGCCGATGCGCTGCGCGACGCGCTCTCGGGGCGGCGTGGTCCCGATTTCACGCATGCCGTTCCCGCACTGTTGAACCGCTTCACATGGGACGCGAGTGCGCGCAGGCATCTGGACATTTACCAGGACAGGCTGGCGCAGCGTGCGCAAGCATCGTCCGCCGAGTAAGGAGGCATCATGCCGGTCATGCATTTTCGGGTTCGTTGGCCCGACCAGTCGGAAACCAATTGCTATTCGCCTTCGACCGTGGTGTCGGAGTTTTTCACGCCCGACACGCAGTACGCGCTCGACGACTTCGTCGAGCGAGCCCGGTGCGCACTGGGTATCGCGTCCGATCGCGTGCGCGAGAAATACGGGTTCGCGTGCTCGGCCGCGATGGACGAGCTGGCGCGGATCGAAGCGCACGCGGAACGATTTGCGCCGCAGGGCGACGCGACCGTGACCGTCATCGAACTCGTTTGAGGCGTCCGGCACGCAGGAATCCACCGTCTTCTTCAACACACATTCAGGACTGCATCATGTCAAGCGAACCCGTCGTTTCATCCAGCCTCCCGGATTCCGATTCCCATCTTGGCGTAGCCGTCGTCGGCGGCGGGCAGGCGGGATTGTCGATCAGCTACTACCTGAAGCAGGCAGGTATCGATCATCTCGTTTTCGAAAAGGAGACCGTGACGCACACGTGGCGCAGGCAGCGCTGGGACGCGTTCTGTCTCGTGACGCCGAACTGGCAGTGTGCGCTGCCGGGCTATCCATATCGCGGTGCCGACCCGCACGGCTTCATGACGAAGGACGAGATCGTCGAGTATCTCGACGGCTTCATCCGCAGCGTCGATGCGCCGGTACTGGAACATACCGCGGTCGAGCATGTGACGCGCGACGCGGACGGACGCTATCGCATCGCGACGTCGCGCGGCACGTACACGGCGGATCGGGTCGTCGTTGCGTCGGGCGGCTACCATCGGCCGATCGTGCCGCGCATGGCCGAGCGGCTTCCTGCATCGATCGTGCAGATGCAGTCGTCGGAATACCGGAATCCGGCCGCGTTGCCGGACGGGCCGGTGCTCGTGGTCGGATCGGGACAATCGGGTGCGCAGATCGCGGAAGACCTCCACCTCGCCGGGCGTAAGGTGTTCCTCGCGGTGGGCGATGCGCCGCGCTGTGCCCGTTTCTATCGGGGCAGGGACGTCGTCGACTGGCTGGCCGACATGCAGTACTACGACATGCCGGTCGATGCGCATCCGCTGCGCGAAGGCGTGCGCGACAACACCAACCACTATGTGACCGGCCGAGACGGCGGGCGCGACATCGATCTGCGCCGCTTTGCCGCCGAAGGGATGGAACTGTACGGCCGGCTGGAGGATGTCGCGGGCGGGCAGTTGCGGTTCTCCGCGGATCTGTCGGCGCGGCTCGACAGCGCCGACGAGACCTACAACCGGATCAATGCCGGCATCGATGCCCATATCGAGAAGAACGGGATCGCCGCGCCGCCTGCGACACGCTACGAACCCGTGTGGCGTCCGGCCGGCGAGCGCACGGCGCTCGATCTCGCGGCCAGCGGCATCGCATCGATCATCTGGTGCATCGGCTTCACGCCGGATTTCAGCTGGCTGGATGCGCCCGTCTTCAACGGCCGCGGCTATCCCGCGCACCGGCGCGGCGTGACGCCGGTGCCGGGCCTCTACTTCGTCGGGCTGCCCTGGCTATACACGTGGGGATCGGGGCGATTCTCCGGCGTGGCGCGCGATGCGGCCCATATCGTCGACCAGATCCAGGCCGAGATGACGGCCGCGCGGTGCTCGGCCGACAGCCTGGCCGCCTGACGCCGATGCATACCGCCATCCATCGCTATCGCGCCGGCATGCCGCAGCTCGCGCACACGGGGCTCGCGGAAAACTGGCTGCTCAAGGAGTGCGGCCAGCGCCACTGGGACGCGCTGGCCGCGCATAGCGGTCGCGACGCGCCCGAGTTCTTCGACGACGACGGGCGGCGTGCCTATGCGTCGTTCGTCGCGGTGCACGTCGACATTAACCACCGTCACGCGATTCGCGAGAACGACACGTTCGCGCTGCATGTCGCGCTTCACCGGGTCGGCCCGATTCGTCACTTCAGCGAACAGCGGATCCGGCACGGCGACCACGAAGCAGGCGTCGTGCGGATGATGTCGACGTTCGTGACGCGCGAACACGCCGGCAGCAACCGCTCGGTGATGAAGGCGCGAATGACCGGCGTCGACGGCCGCACCGGGCCGGTCCCGGCCGATGTGCTGTCGATGGCGGAACGCGCGAAGCAGTTGCGGAGGCGGGATGCGTCGATCGTGCCGGCGCTCGCCGGCCTCGCGGAGGGCGACGGCGCAAGCGTGTCGTTCCTGCCGTGCCCGAACACGGATTTCAACGGCGCGGACCTGCTGTACTTCGCCAGCTTCCAGGCCTTCGTCGACCGCGCGGAATGGCAGCATTACCGCTTCGCGCACGCACCGGTGCTGGCGGCACGTCAACTGTACTTTCATGGAAATCTCGACATCGGCGATGCGTTGACCGTGCGTTTCGTGCGTGCCGGACCCGATGCGGGCGGCCTGCTGCACTGGAGCGAAATCCTGCGCGACAGCGACGGGACGAAGATTGCCGATGTCATCACGCAAAAGCACTGGAGCCGGGCATGAACGAAGCGGCAATCATGGCGCCGGACACCGACGAGGAGCGCGTCGCGCCGAACGATCGACGCGCGCGCACGGTGCCGCTGCGCAAACTTTACACGCAGCGCGATCTCGAAGCCGTCGCGCATCTCGGCGGCATGCCCGGCGCGTGGCCCTATGTGCGCGGCCCATACGCGTCGATGTATACCGATCGCCCATGGACGATTCGCCAATACACGGGGCATGCGGACGCGGCGGATTCCAATCTCGCGTTTCGCACCGCGCTCGAGCAGGGCGCGCAGGGGCTGTCCGTGGCATTCGACCTGGCGACACAGCGCGGCTACGACTCGGATTGCGCCGACGCGCGGGCCGACGTCGGCGTGGCCGGCGTCGCGATCGATACGGTCGAGGACATGGTGCGGCTGTTCGACGGCATTGCGCTCGACGCCACGACCGTGTCGATGACGATGAACGGCGCGGTCCTGCCGATCATGGCGGCGTTCGTCGTGGCCGCCGAGGAGCAGGGCGTGCCGCCCGAGCGGATCGGCGGGACGATTCAGAACGACATCCTGAAGGAATACATGGTCCGCAATACGTGGATCTTCGGGCCGGCGCCGTCGATGCGGATCGTCGCCGACGTCGCGTTGTGGCTGGCCGAGCATGCGCGGCGCTTCAATGCGCTGTCGGTGTCGGGATATCATTTCCAGGAAGCCGGCGCCGATGCCGTGCTCGAACTCGCGCTGACGCTGTCGAATGCGCGGGCGTACGTCGACACGCTGGCCGCACGCGGGATGCCTGCGGATGAAGCCTGCTCTCGGTTGAGCTTTTTCTTCGGCGTGGGCAGCGATTTCTATACGGAAATCGCCAAGCTGCGTGCGGCGCGTCTGCTGTGGGCGGAGATCGCACACGCGTGCGGCGCGCGCTCGCCCCGGGCGTGCGCGCTGCGCATGCATTGCCAGACATCGGGCTGGTCGTTGACCGCACAGGAGCCGGAAAACAACATCGTTCGCGTGACGGCGCAGGCGATGGCCGCGGCGTTCGGCGGCACGCAGTCGCTGCACACGAATGCGTACGACGAAGCGCTTGCGCTGCCCTCCGCGGCGGCGGCGCGCCTCGCGCGCAACACGCAGCTGATTCTGCAGCATGAAACGGGACTGTGCGACACGGTCGATCCGTGGGCCGGTTCGTACATGATGGAATCGCTGACGGACGGCATCGCGACCCGCGTGCGCGCCGAGCTGGCAGCCATCGACGCGCAGGGCGGCGTGATCGCCGCGATCGAGTCCGGTTGGGTCAAGCGGCGCTTGCTGCATGCCGCGGCCAAGACGCAGGCGCAGGTCGATTCCGGGCGCCGGACCGTGGTCGGCGTGAACCGTTTCGTCGCGAGCGATCCGACGGGTGAATTCACGGTGCGCGAGATGGACGGTCGTCATGTTCGTGCGGGGCAGGCGCGGCGAATCGCAGCCGTCAAGGCCGCGCGCGACCCGGCGCGGGTGGACGCGGCGTTGCGGCGGCTGGCCGACGCGGCGCGCGACGGCGGCGGAAACCTGCTCGCATTGGCGATCGACTGCATGCGGGCACGTGCGACCGTCGGGGAGTGTACGCACGCGCTGGAATCGGTATGGCCGCGACATGCCGCGGCGGTGGAAGCGAATGGCGAGGGTGCTTACGGCGACCATCGCGGAGGCGACGCCGCATGGCGGGCGGCGAAGGGCCGCGTCGGCCGGCTGGCGCAACGTGCGGGACGCCGGCCGCGCATCGTGATCGCCAAGCTCGGCCAGGACGGACACGACCGCGGTGCGGCGGTGGTCGCAGCCGCGCTCGAGGATGCCGGATTCGACGTCCTACGCCTGCCGCTTTTTCAGCAACCGGCCGCCGTGGCGGCAGCCGCGCAGGCGCATGGCGCCGATATCGTGGGCGTTTCGTCGTTGTCGGGCGCCCACCGCGAGCTCGTCGAAGGGCTGTTCGACGAACTGGCATTGCTTCGCGCCGGGATTCCGGTGGTGTTGGGCGGCATCTTTCCCGCCGCGGATGCGCGGCATCTGAAGGCGAAGGGCGTCGCGGCAACTTTCGGGCCCGGCACACCGCTCCACGCGATCGCACAAGCGCTGTGCGCATGTATCGAGCAGGCTCGGTGTGCACGCCCGGCGGACGGCGCGAGCTGATGCGGGTCGGGCGGCCGTTCGTGCGACAGAGGTCGCATTGAACGAACGGATGGTTGGCGTCGCGTCATGCGATCACGGCGACGTCGTCTGCCACACGCACGCCTTGGCCGGCATCGAGCACGAACAGCAGATTGATTTCCGCTTCGACGAGCCGCTCGCCATCCGCGAGAACGCGACGAGGGTCGCGCCGGACATGCCGGATGTGCCGCGCCGCAACCCTGCGCGGTCGGTGCGAAGCCGAAATATTTCCTCCGACCCTAAATAAACGATAATAGTTATGTTGGGATGGTGCGAATTCGGACCGAAATATCGTATTTGACATAATTGTATCTAGCGAAATTTTCGGTGCAATAGAAAAATTGAAATGTCGTAGTTCGTGTTTCGGCAGCCTGTTGCCTCAGGAGGACGAGCACTCTCGCCGGCAATCGGCGCTGTTCTCACTACGTCGATCGTCGTTTTGGCTGGCCTGCCGCGGCCGGCGCGTCCGGTGTCTCTTGCGTCACGGCCCGCGCAGGCTTGTCGGCACGCAGGCCTTGAAACGACGGGTGCCGGAGCCGGCCGCCCTGCGTCCATTCAAGAAACGCCACTTCGGCGACGAGCTCCGGCTTCAGCCAGTGGAACTCGCGATCGGCTTCGGGTTCGGGCGCGGTCGCAAACGGCGGCCGCTTGCGCACCAAGGCCGCCAGGCGTTCCTCGAACTCCCGTGCCTGGCGGGGCGTCAAGCGCGGCGCGACGTCTCCGACGTAACGCAGTTGGCCGTCCTCCTCGTACACCCCGAGCAACACCGCCCGCACACCCGCGGCCGCGCCCTTGCGACGCGAGAAGCCGCCAATTACGAACTCCTGACGCTGGGTGCATTTGAGCTTGATCCAACGGTCCGAACGACCGGGGCGATACGGCGCGTCGACCTGCTTGCCGATGATCCCCTCCAGCCCGAGCTCGCATGCCGATGCCAGCATGGCATCGGGCGCCGCGTCGATCGCTTCCGAGAACCGGACCTCCGAGCCGAGTATGTCGCCGATAACCGCGCTGAGCGCCGCTCGGCGTTCGCGCCACGGCTGCGGCCGTAGATCGATGTCACCAAGCCACATCAGGTCAAATACCACCAGTGAGATGCCGGCTGTCCGCCGCCGATCGAACGCGTTCTGCAGGCGATTGAAGCTTGGGCGCCCTTCCGCATCGAACCAGACGGCCTCGGCATCCAGCCAGGCACGCTCGACCGGCAGCCGCTGCAGGAAAGACTGCAGGTGCGGGAACCGGGTCGTCCAATCGTGGCCGTTCCGGGTGAAGATCCGTACGTCGCCGGCGTCGATCCGCGCGAGCATGCGGTATCCGTCGTATTTGATTTCGTATGCCCATGTGCCAACCAATGGCGGACCGGATGCCAGGACGGCGAGCGCCGGCTCGATGAATGTCGGCATATCGCTCGTTTGTACACTGGGTCGGCGACGGCCCGGTTCGCTCGACTTCGTCCACCTGCCCATGGCTGCCTCCCTCGCAAGTCGCGAAAAGCACGCAAAGGCCCGCAAAGTATGTGCCTGGTGCGGCCTATAGTGAGGTGAGCCGGGAGTCCGAAGGAGTTTTGTGGCTCGCAAGTCTGCCAGAGGGCATCGTTTCGGATAGACGCTCGATCGTGAAGTTCCAGAGGCTTCAACCGACATGCAGGACTACCGAGAACGGAGGAAGAGTGAATCGCGTATACCGCAACGAGCGCGCCGAATACGGCCCATGCTCCTATGCGAGACCCTCGACGATCGCGGCCTTGATGCGCTTCGCTTCGATTATTCGTGACCGCCGTTTATGCGATATATCGTGTTGTCAATGTCTGCTTGCGCTTGCTTTAGGTGGGCACACAGGCCTTGCTGCTTTCCTGAGTCGCCGCATTTGCTCTCTGCGATCGCCATCTGAATCTGTTCATTCGCAGCGCGAGCGGCCGACAGCTGCGATTCTTTTGCATCGTCGGACGCTTGATGCTGGCTGCAACCATATCCAATCACCGCAAGTAGCGCAACGATGTATGCGGCGGCTCTCATTGTTCTTGTTTTCCGTTGTTACAGAGGCAAACCGGCGACCGAGTACACACGGACTGCCGAGCGCGGAATAGCAAAGCGTTCGATGGCCTTCCCAGTCTGAAGTGGCAACACCAACAGCCGGTGCATGAAAGCGCCTCCGCTCGGGTCGACATGCGCGAATAACCGCCCCACAAGCTCACGGTTCTGTAGCGGCTCATCAACAACCACGATGTCGGCACCGTTGAGATCGAACATAGGATAGTGGCCGACCGCTGCATCTCGCGTTTGCCCCTCGAAGGCGACTTCAACCTTGTCCTTGACCAGGAGAGTGTGGCTGTCCACGTAGGCCACCCTAGCGGTCCTTTGCGCGCAGCATGCTTCCGCCCATTGCTTCAGCGATATCGTCTTGCCTGTTCGAGACGCACCGACGATCGCAAGTACCTTCGTTGTTCCCAGACAGTCGCTAACGAGGTCCGCCACCATCGCTGGTGTAAGAGTTACGTGGTCCACCTGATTTTCCTGTTTTCCGATTCAAAGAGTAAGCAGCTTCACGGCACCGACGCCACCGAGAAAAAGCGCGACGACTCCCCAGGGCGGGAGGTGCATCGCGAGACCCAGTGCGCCACATGTGAATGCGAACACGACGCCGGCGACAATCTTTTCGCGTTGTATTTCGCGGTTCTGTCTTTCGGCCTCGTCGTAGCCAGCCTCTGCCGCTGCGAGCCGAGCATCTTGATCGACATTGCCGGCGCGATACGCTTTGCGTGCCGCGTCGCGTTCTTTCAAAGCTCGCAGCATGTTTTCTCTCGAAGCGCTCATGCTTTCCTTCCCTTCTTTATGCCGTCGTTGCTCGCGCCCAGCGCTGGCCAACGAACAGCAACAGTTCGGATTCGACTTTGCGGAGATCGAATTCTGCGCACTCGGCCGTGATCGCGCGTAGCGCTCCATCGTCGACGAGGCGTCCGGTGCAGCGCCAGTCGCTGATTTCTCGTACAGCCCTGGCCAGGATCTCATCCGACTGCCGATCAAGAACGTTGGTGATTCGCATGGTGCATTCCGATTTCCTATGCGTTCGGACGCAGCGCTCGGGCCGCCTCTCGAATCCGGCGGGCGGCATCGCGCGACGTGTCCGATACCTCCGTCCAGTCGTGATGCCACCACTCGATCACTGCGGCAGCGTCGGCCAACGAGCGCGCAGCGATCACGTCGCGAACCTGGTCAGCAACCTCATCCCACCATGCCACACCTTCACCATCACTTACGCGCGGATCGATTGCCTTGCGGTAGACCGCCTTAGCAGTGTCAAGAGTGATTTGCATTGTGTTTTCCGTCGTCTCACTGATACGCTTCATGGAGCAGCGCTCGAGCATCGATTTCGTCGGCGGTAAGCTGTCGCACGTCCTGGCCGTCGATCCGCCACTGGGTTCCATCGGAGAGGCGCGCGGTAAGCACGCCTTCGCGCCCCAGCACCGCGAAACCACGCGTTGCCTCTACGACTTCGGCGGCACTCGGATTGATCTTTCGGATCGCGGCGTCGGCCTGTTCGATCCACTGTTTGTTTCGCTGTATCAGATGCACTATGTTTTCCTATTCCCAAGTGCGAGGATCGCAAACTCAAATCCTTCCGAACCAACCGTCCCTCGCATACCCGCAAGACGCCCTTGGCCGTCAGCTCGCGGCCGGCCGATGCATGCGCATCAAGCGTTCATAACGAGCCTTGGCGAATGCAATGTAGGCTCGACCCACGGTGCGGCCGATCAATGTGTTCGAGCGCGAAGCCGTGAAGGAATAATGACCATGCTCGTCTCCATTCATTCCGAGGACCTTGCTACACTCGATAGCAGCGGAAAAATGCTCTCCATACCATCGATTAATTAGCGCAACGCTCACTGCGGTCAGTAGCGTAAGTAGCGTCGCAATCGAAATAGCCATCGTAACCAGAGTCATGACGTCGTTCTTCGAGGGTTATGCGGGCAGCTTCGACGGCACCGGCGACATGCCGTACATCGTCTTGCCGATTGTGACGTGATGCCCGTTGCATGCGAGAACAGCGCTCTCAGCGGCTTCCGTGGCAGCGATGGCTGCTACGAGTCCATCGCGCAGCTTCACCGCGTCAGCGAGCGTCAATTCCGTGGCAACGCCATCGAGCGTTATCACTACCGGATGCTGGACGATCCCGCCGGCAACTGTCCGCGCCAGAACTCCACCTTCAAACGTCTGTTCGTTGTACATGATGATTTTTTCGAGCAATTTGCTTAAGTCCGCTTGATTGCACGCGGTCGATCACGTCGAGCGCTTGCTCCCAGGCCCACCGAATGCCCGAAGTGCGCATATCTGCCGCCACCTCGGACAGGCCCACGCTATCAAGCATTCGTGCGTAGTCGTCGTTGTGGACCGCGCGTGCCGTGTCGCCTTGAGCGACAACCGGTTTGTAGACCAATGAGGCCCACGCCAACATCACGCCTTTGGCCTGATTCTCGAACGCCTCGCGATCGTGCCGATTTTGGCTGCCCCGGGGCCTGCGCCATGAACGCTTCAACTTGAAGCTCCGCGTGCCGAGTCAATTCCGCGTAAGTGAACCTGATTTCGTTCATGGCGTTTTCCGTTCTTAACGTCGACTTGCTGCGTCGATCGCGTCCGGATCGGGAACGGCGATGTAGCGGTGCCGCTCGCCTCGAATAGCGGCGCCGTTGTTACCTTCACTGACCAGAGCGCGGGCCAATCCTCGGTCCGCTACGTCATCGCGTACCAACTCGCGCCTGCCATCCGCTTCGACCAGCCAAATTTCAAACATATCTTTTTTGTTTGGGTCGTGACCGACCGAGACATGACGCAGCACACCGGTTTCGCAATTGCGCCACGCGTCACCGGCGAATCCGTCACCTCGGCTGATGCGTCGATCATGTTCCGGCGCACGTTCAAACGCTACGGCTCTCGGTGCTGCGCTCGCATGACTAGCGGCCTTCTCAGCTTCAGTGAGGATCTCGCTCATCGTGTTTTCCTAGACGTGTTCTCTAAGGTTCTAATCAGTGATGAGCGCGTCTCTGAGGTTGAGGTCGTAGCACTTCTCGACGTAGCGGGAGATTACTTCAACGATCTGTCGAAGGTTCCTCAGGTTCGCCTGGGCGGTCTCAAGGTCAGCGAGATTCCGTTCCGCCTCAATCGGGTGCTGCATTTCCTTTGTTATCCCGGCGATGATCAACGGGTAGGACTCGTGAATCCTCGCAAGATCGTCGAATCGTTCCAATTTTCCATCGGTCACATGACGGAGCAAGTAATTAAACTCGCGGACTACTAAGCCGTGAATTGAAAAGCCCATTTGACCATGGAAATCCATCCGCTGTTGAACCATCCATTCTTTGAGCTTACGTTCGCGTGCATGGTTCGATTGCCTTACCTTCCTTTCCAGTCTCCACTGACGAGGTGCATCGCCACGCACGAGCCAGTGGACCACGGCGACTGCTACGATAACCGCACTAATTTCAAATATCTGGTTCATATCTTCCTCGACGTCGCGCTCAGCGGACACGCTGTGTTATCTGCGTGCAGTGTGTCGATCACATCGAAACAAATTCGACGATACCTGCCGCCGCGGTTCCGATTACGGTACCGAAAGCGCACACTGCTACGACTTCCCACATCTTTCTTTGAGCAATTGCTCGGCGAATTGAGGCCTTGTCTGCGACCCCGGGCCCGATGAAGTATGCGGTGCGCCGTTCCTCATTGACGGAGGTACGCACCCTACCGTCCTCAATCGCCTCCGCCAATACTGAAGGCATTGGCAAATACGTCGCCAAGATCCATCGAATCGTCTTCATTCGTTCTCTCCCCGATTGTCCCTATCGTTCGCGTTCGGTTTCGAGCGCTAGGGCCGATTTCGACCCATGAGAATGCCGTGAATAGCGAGCCCAAACAGAGCGATGTTGAGCGCCATGCCTGCCGGCCACGAGATGACGCCGGTTCTCGCGAGAAGAATGCAGCCGATGGACGCCATCAGAAAGGCAAGGTACGACCATGGCGAAAATTCTTCGAGGAACTTGTCGATGTGTCGAAACATGTGACGGCCGAAGGTAAGATCGCAACGATTCATCGGGTTGCTAGGGGCGTCGTGTGACGCTAATCGTACTCGCTGAGCATTTTTTGTATGCCCACAGGCCCCGAATAGCCTCTCCGTCTGACCATCGATCACTTTGCGGATGGCGTCCTGCGAGGTTCTCGAGCCCAGACAAAACGACGACAAGCAGGACCCCTGCTTGCGAGGCCGTCTGTCCCTGGAGTGGAAAGACGCAAACTACCGCCGCTGCCAGAAACGTTGCTCCTACCCCTGCAGCGTACACCGCGATGCGCCGTGGCCGGGATATTGGCAGCCATTTGAATTCGACGTGACCGGTGAATGGCAACGAACCAAGCAGGAGCCGGAAATTCGGGCCGAACTGAAGGGCCAAGCGCTTTCCGCCACCAAGTCTAAGCTCCGAAACGGGCATGCCGAAGGCGATCCCCATCAGCAGATGCCCGAGCTCGTGGATGACCGTCGATACCGGAACGGAAAGCCAAGCTGACGCCACTATCATGAGCGCAGGGTCGCGATACGCAGGATAGAGATAAGCTGCAGTCGCGCTTGCGTAGATAAGCAAAATTGTGACTATGGCTCCTACGCTGAAGGAGCATATTCGACTGAGTTTTCCTGTCGCTATCCCGTCCACCGGTTACATGACCCAGAAGTATGAAGCGGCAAGAAGTCCCAACGCTACGCTGACGGTTGCGGCCGCGATCAAGACGAGCCGATCGCCTTCTCGCAATGGGCCGTTTTCGTTCCAGGCGGTTACGGTGAACGCCGTCGCGGCCAGGTAGGCAACAGTAAGCGTCAGAAAGGCCGCGACACCGTTCTTCGGCATCGGGTGCCCAAACATAGAGCCGATCGAGAACATCACTACGAATGTCGAAATCGGAAGTGAGAGTGCGATCAAGCGCGTCACGCCTCCGACCCGAACGCCATCCATGGTCTCAAAAATTCTCTTGCTCATCGTGGTCGTGTTTGACATTCTCAGTTTCTCCGTAACTGGAATCGGATTGGAACAACGCGATGGTAGTCCATTCGTGTGCGCCCGTTTTTCCAAAAGCTGTATGAAATGAGCCCTCTTTCGAGGGTTGCGAGAGGCTGGCAGCTTGTAGTAGTCGCCGGGGCCTTGGCGAGACCACGGAGCTGGTGTGCACATCAGATCCTATATCGGCAATTGTGATTCAAACTTGAGAGACCAGTGGGAAAAATCGGGCAACGAACCGATCATCCGTTACCATTCCGCTGTATTGCAATAACCCGGCGATGATCGTGATCAATGAACTACAAGACCTACAGGCCCAACTCCGTGAATTGAACATTCGGCTCGCGGATCTGAAGAAGGACGAGAAGCAGGCGTATTTGGCGGATGTCCAGGAACGCGTGGCGCTCTACGGCATCACCGAAGATGAACTTCTGCGCGCGGCAGGTTTCCGGAAATCCCGCAAACCGCGGGCGCAAGCGAAGTACTACGACCCCTCTTCGGGTAAGCAATGGTCTGGATTCGGGCCGCGACCGAAATGGCTGGAAGGCAAGAATCTCGACGACTACCTGATCGAGCGCGCGGCGAAACCGTGGTGGCCCGGAGAGGAGGCCTGATGGCTCGCCCCCGCGACGATCGTGAGGGAGAATGTCCGGCGCTCGGCCGAACGTCGCGACAGTGGTAGGCCCACGCTCAAATCTTGCGGTACCCTGTCCCTGAACGGTTGCTTAGGGGACACGGCAATGTGCTATTCCGCAAAGATCCAAGCCAACTACCGGGAGTACGTGCGGCGCTATGGCGCCGACATGGACATCGAAACATTCAGGCGCATCTTCTTCGCGCGAGCAGCCGGGGCCGATATCAAGCTCCCGAAAGCGGTCGACGCCGCGTTCGCTGGTGTCGACGAAGAGATCACTGCCGCGATCGCCGCGTATCGGAGCCAGTGGACGCGGAAGCTGGAGACCGATCTGTTCGAGCAACGAGCGCGGCTTGCCGCGGCAGAGAAGAAGCTTGCCGTGAAGATCACGAAGAAGGCCAGCGAGGACGTCCGGATCGCCACGAACAAGATCGATGCGGCAGCGCGCGGGCTCGACGATCTTCGCCGTCAGGACCTGCAGGAGCGGGATTCGCGGATCTTCCCCGGCTGG
This sequence comes from Burkholderia sp. BCC1047, assembly GCF_902833155.1. NCBI lineage: Bacteria > Pseudomonadati > Pseudomonadota > Betaproteobacteria > Burkholderiales > Burkholderiaceae > Burkholderia > Burkholderia sp. BCC1047. The sequence continues at coordinate 116,879 of NZ_CADFEH010000019.1, forward strand.
TATGCGCCCGTCCTGATCGAACTCGACGGCAAACGCCTGGTCGTGCCGATGCGGTATCGATGCCGGATACCGGGCTGGACCGAAGCGGACGAAAAACAGAAGCCGGCAACTTATAACGCGCGCTCGGATTCGCTCGCCACGGCCTGGCGCAAGGTCTTCGGCTTCACGCATGGGCTCGTGCTCGTCGACGCTTTTTTCGAAAACGTGAAGCGCGACGGCCAGAATGTCGTGCTTCGCTTCGACCCAACGCCTCCGCAACACATGCAGGTCGCCTGCCTGTGGACCCGCACCGAGATCCCTGGCGCGGACGATTTGTGGTCCTTCGCGGCGATCACCGACGACCCACCGCTGGAAGTGGCGGCAGCTGGCCACGACAGGTGTATCGTCCCCATTAAATCCACGAATGTCGACGCTTGGCTCGCGCCGGATCCAAGCCGGCGCGCGCAGCTGCGCGAGATCCTCGCCGACCGCGAGCGGCCGTACTACGAGCACCAACTCGCTGCGTAAACCCGGGGGTTGGAGGGACGGTTATCTCTGGCATATACTGTATAAACATACAGGTATTTTGTGTAACCGACCCCATGCACCCCGCTCTCGTCCACCCTGAAGCCATACATCCAGCCCTTTGGCGAGCCAGCCAACTGGCTCGCTCGAGCGTGCGCGGCGTCGACACGGGCCATCCGGACCTGACAGCCGAACTGCCCGGCGGCGGCTGGCCGGCCGGCGCGCTGATCGAACTGCTCGCGCCGCAGCCTGGAATCGGCGAACTGCGGCTGCTGGCGCCAGTGCTCGCGCGCGCGGCCGGCAAGCCGGTCATGCTGATCCAGCCACCGCATGCGCTGCAACCGTTGGCGCTCGCGTATTGGGGCATCGACCCGTCAGGCTTCGTGACACTGCCGGCGCCGCGCACGGCCGACGCGCTGTGGGCCGCCGAACAGGCGCTGCGGGCCGGCACGTGCGCCGCCGTGCTGCTCTGGCAGTCGCATGTCCGCGCGGACGCATTGCGGCGGCTCAACCTGGCTGCGCAGAGCGGGCAGGCCCTTTTCTATCTCTTCCGGCCTGTCGCCGCCGCGCGCGACGCGTCGCCGGCACCCTTGCGGCTCGCGCTGGCGCCCAAGCGTGACGGCATCGACGTCACGTTTGTGAAGCGCCGCGGACCGGCGCGCGACACGCCGCTGTTCGTTCCCCTGTCCCCCTCGCCGATTTTGTTGAACCGCCATGGCAGTCTTTCTCGGCGTGCATTTATGCCATCTGACCCTAGAAGTGTTCCGGCCGCGATCGCCGGCGCCGTCGCCTGACGATGCGCGCGGACTCGTCGTGCTCGAGGGCGGCCGCGTCGTGGCGCTCGATCGCGCCGCGCGTGCGCTCGGCGTGGTCGCCGGCATGCGCCGCGGTGGCGTGCTGTCCCTCGCGCCGGACGCGCAGATCCGCGAGCGCGACGCCGCGCGCGAGCGCGAGCTCGTGCTCGGGGTTGCATATGCGCTCCTTCAATTTACGCCAAACGTCGTCGACGCCGACGAAGCCGTGGTGTTGCTCGACGTGACGGCGAGCCTGCGCCTCTTCCACGGCATCCGCGCGCTGCGCCAGCGCGTGCGCGACGTCGTCGCGTCGTTCGGCGTCACCGCGGCGATATCCGTCGCGTCGTCGGGCCCGGCCGCGTGGGTCGTTGCCCGCGGCCTGCGCGGCGGCCTTGCGCTGTCCGCCCGATCGCTGCGCCGCGCGCTCGCGCGCGCGCCGCTCGTCGTGGCGCCGGACGCGCGGCGCTACGCGAACTGGTTTGAGGATCTCGGCTGCGAAACGCTGGCCGATCTGCAGCGCTTGCCACGCGCCGGACTGAAAAAGCGCTGCGGCACGCAGCTGCTCGACTGGCTCGATCATGTCGCTGGCACCGCGCCGGCCGCCTACGACTGGCTCGAAATGCCGCCGTCGTTCGACACGCGTGTTGAACTGATGGATCGCGTCGAACACGCCGAGGCGCTGCTGTTCGTCGCGCGCCGGCTGATCCTGCAGCTGACCGGCTGGCTCACCGCGAAGCAACTGGACGTCGCCGCGTTCGCGCTGCTGCTCGAGCACGAGCGCGGGCGGGACGCGATCGCGCCGACCGAGATCGAGATCGCATTGGGCGCCCCTACCCGCTTCGAGGAACACCTGACGCGACTGATCAAGGAGCGGCTCGGCCACGTCGAGCTCGCTGGGCCCGTGATTGCGGTGCGCCTGGTCGCCCGCAGCGTGCAGGAAGCGGCCGCGCCGAGCGACTCGCTGTTCCCGGAACCCGGCGGCACGCCGCAGGATCACGCGCGGCTGCTCGAACTGCTGACCGCGCGGCTCGGCGCCGAGAACGTGCTCGTCCCGGCTCCCATGGCCGACTACCGTCCGGAGCCGGCCGCCCGATGGGTGCCGATGCGCGACGCGCCGAAGCCGGCGCCGCTGCCGGCGGATCTGCCACGCCCGGCATGGCTGCTTGCCAAGCCGGTGCCGCTGCTCACGCGCCAGCATCGCCCGTTCTACGGCACGCCGCTGCGCATGGTGTCGCCCGGCGAGCGCATCGAAGGCGGCTGGCAGGACGGGCAGACCGTGACGCGCGACTACTTCGTTGCCGAGGACGACCACGGCGTGTGCTACTGGATCTACAAGGAGCGGCCGACGGCCAGTGACGAAAGCGAATCCCGCTTTTTCCTGCACGGCCTGTTCGGCTGATCCGTCATGGACGCCGGCAGTTTCGGCGCCCTGCCCGCCTACGCGGAACTGCAGGTCGCTTCCGATTTCTCGTTCCTGCACGGTGCATCGCGCGCGGAGGAATACGTCGCTCGCGCGGCGCAGCTCGGCTACAGCGCGATCGCGATCACCGACGAGTGCTCGCTCGCCGGCGTCGTGCGTGCGCACGTTGAAGCGAAGGCGGCGAACATGCCGCTGATTATCGGCTCGCACTTCCGGCTGACGGCCGCCGACGGCTCGCCCGCGCTCGCATTCACCGCGCTGGCGATGAATCGCGATGGTTACGGCAATCTCTGCGAATTCATTTCGCTTGGTCGCATGCGCAGCAAGAAAGGCACGTACCGGCTGGCACCGCTCGATCTCGAGCACCCGGAAACGCCGTACACCCACCTCCGGAGCCTGCCCGACTGCATCGCGATCCTGTCGCCGGACTTCCCGGCCAACGAGCAGCGCCTCGACGCGCAGGTCGAATGGTTCGCGCGCGTGTTCGGCGATCGCGCATGGGTCGCGCTCACGTTGCATGCGCGTGCGATGGACGATATCCACCGCGGTGTCGTTGAACGCGTCGCCGCACGCCACGGCGTGCCGGTGGTGGCCACCAGCTGGCCGCTGATGCACGTCCGGTCGCGCAAGCCGCTGCAGGACGTGCTGACGGGAATTCGCGTCGGCCGACCGGTAACAGAGTGCGGGTACGAACTCGCGCCGAACGCGGAGCGTCACCTGCGATCGCGCCTGCGCCTGGCCAACCTCTACCCCGCCGGCGCGCTCGAGGAAACCGTGCGTGTCGCGCGGCGCTGCACGTTCTCGCTCGACGACCTGAAGTACGAGTATCCCGACGAACTGGTACCGGCCGGCACCGACCCGGCAACGTACCTGCGCGAGCAGACCTACATCGGCGCGCGGCGGCGCTTCCCTGCCGGCATCCCGGTCGACGTCCAGGCGCAGATCGAGCACGAGCTGCAGCTGATCGCCGACCTGAAGTACGAGGCGTATTTCCTGACCGTCTACGACATCGTGCAGTTCGCGCGTGAGCAAGGCATCTTGTGCCAGGGACGCGGCTCGGCTGCGAATTCGTCCGTTTGCTACTGCCTCGGTGTGACCGAGGTCGACCCGTCGCGGCAATCGATGCTGTTCGAACGATTCATCAGCAAGGAGCGCAACGAGCCGCCAGACATCGACGTCGATTTCGAGCATCAGCGTCGCGAAGAGGTCATGCAGTACATTTACCGCAAGTACGGCCGCGATCGCGCAGCGCTGACGGCCGCCGTCACGACGTACCGGCCGCGGAGCGCTTTGCGGGAGGCCGGCAAGGCGCTCGGCGTGGATCTTGCGATCGTCGAGCGCGTTTCGAAACAGCATCGGTGGTTCGATTCGCGCGATGATCTGCTGCAGCGCTTTGCCGAAGCCGGCCTAGATCCCGAAGCGCCGCTGAACCAGCAGTGGGCCGGATTCGCCGCGCAGCTGCTCGGCTATCCGCGGCACCTATCGCAGCATTCAGGCGGCTTCGTGATCAGCCGAGGCAAGCTCACGCGGCTCGTGCCAGTTGAGAACGCAGTGATGGAGGATCGCTCGATCATCCAGTGGGACAAGGACGATATCGAGGCCCTCGGCATCATGAAGGTCGATTGCTTAGCCCTGGGAATGTTGTCAATGGTGCGCAAGGCGCTCGAGATGATTTCCGAAAAACGAGGCGAGACTTTCGAACTGCAGGACATCCCGGCCGAGGACAAGGCGACGTACGACATGCTGTGCGACGGCGACAGCATGGGCGTGTTCCAGGTTGAATCGCGCGCGCAGATGTCGATGCTACCGCGCCTGCGGCCGCAGTGCTTCTACGACCTGGTGATCGAAGTCGCGATCGTGCGGCCGGGCCCGGTGCAAGGCGGGATGGTGCATCCGTTTCTCCGCCGGCGCCAAGGGCTTGAGCCCGTCACGTTTCCGTCGGAAGGCATGAAGAAGGCACTGGCGCGCACGCTCGGCGTGCCGATCTTCCAGGAGCAGGTGATGCAGGTCGCGATGCTGGCGGCCGGCTTCTCCGCCGGCGAAGCCGACCAGCTGCGCCGTGCGATGGCGGCATGGAAGCGCAAGGGCGGGCTCGAGCCGTACCACGAACGTCTCGTGAGCGGCATGCTGGAGCGCGGCTACGATCGCGAGTTCGCCGAGTCGATCTTCGCGCAAATCAAGGGCTTCGGCGAGTATGGCTTCCCGGAGAGCCACGCGGCGAGCTTCGCGCTGCTCGTCTACTCGAGCGCATGGCTGCGTCGACACGAACCGGCCGTGTTTCTGGCCGCCCTGCTCAACAGCCAGCCCATGGGCTTTTACACGCCGTCGCAGCTGCTGCAGGACGCGCGGCGTCGCGGCGTTGAGGTACTGCCCGTCGACGTCAACGTGAGCACATGGGAATCAGCGATCGAAGGGCCAACGACGTCGGCGCCCGTGCGCCTCGGCTTCTCGCTGTTGCGCGGCATGCGCGAGGACGTCGCCGGTCGCATCGAGCTCGCACGCGCAGCGCGACCATTCGTCGACGTCGCGGACCTCGCGCGCCGCGCGCAGCTGGATCGCCACGACCTGCAGGTGCTCGCGCGCGCAAACGCACTTCGATCGTTCGCCGGCGGCACCCGACGCGCGGCGCTTTGGCTCGCTGCCGCTGCCGTGCCTGATCGCGACCTGCTGCGCGGCACCGAACGCGACGACGCGGTGCCGGCGTTGCCTCAAGCGTCGGAGGGCCACGAGATCGTGACGGACTATCGCGCGATGGGCTTCACGCTTGGCCGGCATCCACTGGCGCTGCTGCGCGATCGCCTCGCGCTCGATCGCCTGCAGTCAGCCGAGCAGCTCGCAACGCTGCGTAGCGGCCAGCTCGCGCGCGCGTGCGGAGTTGTCACGGTACGGCAGCGGCCGGCCACGGCGAACGGCGTGCTGTTCATGACGCTCGAGGACGAGACGGGCACGGTGAACGTGATCCTCTGGCCCGGTCTGTTGGAGAAGTTCCGGAAGGAGGCGCTCGGCGCGGCGTTGCTCGCGGTCTACGGCGTGTGGCAGGCCGAAGGTCAGGTGCGGCACCTGATCGCGAGCAAGCTCGTCGACCGGACCGAGTTGCTCGGCGCACTGCCGACGACGTCTCGGGAATTTTGCTGATATGGCCGGCGGCGCACGATGGTTGGTGCCCGCCTCCGAGGCCGCACGTTATGATGGTCAATCGACAAACGTGTAAGGGGCACACCGTGGCGCTGGTAAATTTCTACAATTCGACGCCTTCGGACACACAAGTTGCTTCTGATCTGAGCAACGACGAAATCGTCGTGTTCACTCATTTGAGGACCGGCGGACGAATCCTTGCAGGTCGAGTGCAAGCGCTTGTCGACTTCGACGTCAATTTGCACCACGAAAACACCATTCCGAAGTGGAATGGAGAGGACTACTTTGTGATAGTGAAAGTCAGTTTTGGCTACAGCATTGTGCGCGAGAAATTACGCGCGATCGCGGTAGACTGGGCTGCAGCAGAATACCCCGATCAAGTCAGATACATCTAGATCGACCAGGGCTCGTCCATGTGCCGGACGAATGTCAGCACCAAGAGCCCAAGAGAGTGATCAGCTCTGGCGGCGTCGCGAACTCAGGTGGACACGTCGCCCACAAGCAGCGTGAAAAACCCTTCGCATGCGCTGCAGCGGAACAATCGCAACTGGCCAGGCTCAACCGATTTTCTCCGTGCAAAGCCATGTGGCTTGGCTGGCGCCTCCTGGCCACACTTCGCGCAGGGTAGGACCGGCCACGGTGTCTTGAGGCCCAGCTTGACCCGCTGCTCGTACTCGCCGGACGGATCCAGACGGAGTAGCCAAACCCTAAACCGCTTGACGATTCCCTTGATCGTTTCGGGAGTAGCGTCGAACGCTTTCGCCGCATGTGCCATAGGCCGCTGTTGCGAAAGCCAGGGCAGGAATGCGTCAAGCATTTCCCTGCGTAAGCTGTTAGCCAATGCAGTACGCGTGACCCGTGTGAACGTTCGTTCGCAAGTGCCGCAGTGATACACCGGCAGCCGCGGCAAGTCGCGTTGTCGAGAATCGAACCACGTGCTGCCGGACGCGCAATGCGGGCACGGCGGAACTGGATCAACCTCTTCCGACAACGATCGTGCGATCGCTGCTCTAAGATACGTCGTTAGCTCGGTATCTTCGACGTAGTGCCGCGGTAGAGGACTGTTCGAACGAAGCGGTTGTGCGAAATCGAATCTGTGGAACAGCGGCCTTGGAACTTCGGGCAAGGACACGTTGGCCACAGGAGAGCTTGGGGGTGTGCTCAACATGCCACCGTCGGCCGCCGTAAGAGCTGGCGTCGCCAGCCCTTCCCGACGGCGCCGTTCGATAACCGACATTGCCGGGTCGCGGACGATACTCACTTTGACCCTCGTGCCCGTTTCATGGTCTCCCAAAGGCCATGTTTTAGAACATTGCGGGCACTTGGCTCGGCGGCGGTGCCCGCTTGCGAACCCGCCGCTTAATAGCGGGCCGGTATAGCTGCAGCGAGGACAGATGCCCTCCGCTTTGTATTGCAAACCTAGGGTTACGCGCGCCGCCCAATAGTTATCCGGATCATGCAGTTCGATCAACTGCCGAAAGCGCATCAGCCATAATGCAATGGCCTCGTAATCCAGGCCGAGTCGGCGGGAGGCCTCCTCGAGAGGAATTGTCTGCGAAAGCAACCGGATAAAGTCCGGCATCTTGCTCTCGTGTCGCAACCCGGCCATCGGCGACCCCGTGCGACGGGTGAATCGCCGTTTGCACGCGAAACACTTGAATTGCGGCAGGCGCATTTGCCCGTTGGAACGCAAATGCAAGCTCGTCTGAGCGCTCAGGCAATGAGGACACGATGGTACAGGCTGCGTGTCGGTCGAGAACAGCTCCTCCCATAACGACATGACGAAAGCCGTCAGCGTCCGATCGTCCTCGTCGGTGAATGCGCGACGGCTTCTGGCAGTACGAGGTTGAGTGACATCGAACTCAAGCTCCGGACGCCCGTTGCCCATGTGCTCGTCGATTTGAGGCTGTCGAGAGAGGTTTGTCTTCACGCCGATGATTGCGCCTTTCGCCCACGGCAAGTGGTCCGGGAGTGCGACACTTTCGATGGTCGACCGGGGGCGGAAAAAGAGTTACTTGGGGACACCCCGTTGAGATACCGACCGATAGATCGCGAGCGGCAGTCGTAGGCAAGTATACCGACGTCGCAACATTGGCAGTATTGCGAAGGCGAAGTGACCGCCCTAGCGAATCCCGTTGCCCCAGTCGGACAGTAGCGGCAATTGCCCACCTAGCTATACGACCGCCGCGATTAACGTCTTTTCGATCCATGCGACCCGCCTACTGCTGAGTCGTCGCGCTCTGCAACGGCTCGCGAACAAACTGCGCACTGACCTTCTCCAGCGCGAGTGCCTCGCACTGCTGGCGGATCGCCATCTGCGCCTCTTTGGATGCCGGCCCTTCACGGCCGCCTGTCGATGCAGACTTGACTTTGGTTCGAATTGGTTAAGGTAGTCGATACCAACTTCCCAACCATGAATGGAGGAAACATGTCGACATACCAACAACTTCTCGCAAAGCGCGCCGCACTCGATGCGGAAATTGACGCCGCCAAAGGAGCTGTGCGGGAAAATGCTCTGAACGAGGTGCGCCAGCTCGTAAGCGAATTCGACATCAGTGCTCGGGAGGTCTACGGCGCCCGGGCAATGCGCAAGCGCGGCCGCGCAGACGCGAAGTATCGCGATCCCGAAACGGGCGCGACCTGGAGCGGCCGGGGCCGCCCTCCTGCCTGGATTGACGGCAAAGACCGCGCGCTCTTCGAGATCCAGCGCAGCGCCGCCCAGTCTTGAACCTTCGCGAAACACTGGATACATTCAGAGGGTGCCAGGCGCGGCTGCCACTCGCGATCTGCCGGGCGGCAGCCGCCGCTCCTTTTTCTCGCCGTTCCCTATGAACCTCGCCCCCACAGCTAATTGCCACGATCCGGAGTACGACCCGATTCGGTTCGGGTACGCGCTCGCGCTCGCAGCGGAAGATCTGCGGCGCATTGCGACTTCACTCACAGCACGCTATATCAGCGCCGGCCTTACCCATGATCTGAGCTGGCCGCTATTGCTCGAGATCGAAGAGCAAGCGTTTTCCGATTTGGCCTTTCAGAGTCGCAACGATCCAGCGATCGTCGACGCACTGCCACGCATCGGGCCGGCGACGCTGCCGGGCGTCGATTTCAGCGGCCTCGTCAACTGGAGTTGGTCGGATCCATCGCTGCCGATCGTCTATCGGTCCGTCCGAGAGCTCCTGATGGCCACTCCCACCTCTCAGAACGGAAGGGACGCGGCGTGAGCGACGTACCTCGTGGGCTCGACGAGCTGCGTATCGCTGTCCACGACGGTAACCGGATGAAGGGCCTCTCCTTTCTGCAGGCAAGGGGCGCGAATCGAAGATTCGCGCTATGCTTGGGGCAGCCAATATTCAGTATATAAGGTCAAATGGACGATCCGACTCTCTGGCTGTCGGCACCGACCGACGCTTACAAGCAGTGGCAACGCACCGAAGCGGCAGGCGCCGATCGGCGCGCTTTCTCCCCACGATCGATCGTCCAGCATGAAGCCATGTTCGAGCGCTTCATGCGCCACCTGACCGCAGCGCAGCGGACGCTGGCCACCTTCGGGCCAGACCACCTCGAATCGTTCTTCGCCGATCTCGATCGACGGTGCAAACCCGGCACCACCACACGCCTGCGGTACCAGAAGCTCCTCGATCGGCTTGGCCGGCACCTGGTCGACGTCGGTGTACGGAAAACGAATCCTGCCGCGGTCTATACCTTGACGCAGACGTGGCCGGAAGACGAGCCGGTTCCCATCTACCTCATCGAGGACGACGACTATCGACTGCAGGCTTCGATTCGATCCATCGACGGGCTCGACGATCGGGCGTTGCGCAACCGCGCGATCGTTGGACTTTTGCTGGCGACCGGTATCACCGCGCAGGAAATCCGGCAGGCGGCCGCCGCCGACCTCGACCTGTCGCCTGCTCGGCCGCACCTCCGTATACCGAAGCGCGGTCCGCGCGAAGCACGTCGGATCAACATCGAGGGATTCGCAGAGCCGGCGCTGGCGCGGTGGAGAAATCTCGCTGCGACCACCGACAGCCCGCTCCTGTTTCCATCGCCCCGTGCCGGCGGCCCGATGACGGACGAGATGCTCGGCCGGATCGTTCGGGACGAGCTGGTCGCGGTCGATATTCGCGTTCCCGATATGAGCCCGCGCACGCTACGCAACACTTTCGCTCGCCGCCTGCTGCTCGCTGGCAGGAGCAACGACGACGTCATGCAGATGCTGGGCCTCTCCAGTCAGCGGACAGTGATCCGCATTCGGGCAACGATATCGAGCGGGCTCCACGCGTGACCCCGACTTGACTTCCTTTGCACCTCGATAGTCTGAAAAAGCCAGCACGTTCGCTGGCTTCTTTCTTGTCGAGGCATTAATTATGGACTACGTATCTAAATATACGGGCCTTATCTATTTTGCGAAGGGTCGCATATTCATCTGCCGCTACCGGATGCTGAAGCTGACGTCGAATCCGAAGCAGGTCATCGTCCAAGTCGAAAATTACGACGGCCCAAAGGACGTTCTGATCCACGATCACAATGTTCGCGATGGAATTCTTAATCGCATCGCTGACCGTGAGCTGCCCGGCATCCCGTTCGACATGCTGTGCGTCGCGTTGACCGACTCGGACCAACACCACATCGTGTTCGTCGAGGCGGACCTCGAGGACTACATTCATCGTGGCCATCCTTACCAGCGAACGGCCGAGCGTGCCGCGAGGGGTCGTCATATCGAGCGAATCTCTATCGACTCCCGGAATCTGGTGGTCGGACGAGCGCGCCTCCAGACAACTGACGCAACACCAACACCGCCGGCGGACGACCTCGCGGCCATTCTGAGCGCCCCTGCCAGCGCGTAGCATGTTGGCTACGGGATAGGATGCCCCTGGCGGCGATCTCGTGCGCGAGGGAACTTCCGCAGTCAACTGCCGGGGTCGGGTCGGTCCCGGACCCGACATTGACGCACAACGATCCAGCGCGCTCTCGAAAGCTCTGGGCCGGGCTAAAGAAGGGCCGGAGAATACCGATATGCTGTACGTGGTCACGGCCGTGGGCCACGACGTGAAGACTAAAAGGGAAGAAGAATGGGGTTGAAGATCATCTCAGTTGTATTTACGCTCATTGGAGGCCTCCTTATCACCTCCGGGATGTATGCCCATCTGGAATTTATCGGGAAACTCGGGATCTCGCACGACGTGCAGGCGGTGACAGGCTTAATCCTTGCCGTTCTTGGTTTTTGCGCCCATTTGCTTTCAGGCGGAGAACTGCTTCCGTAAGAGCATCGGCCGCGACTGGCGCACCGTTGCCCTTTGATCACGCGGCATCCGAGGACCGGACCGTCTGATACAGGTGTGCGCCGTGCCCGAAAAAAAAGCCCGACACGTAAGTGCCGGGCTGTATGCAAGATCGCTTTTCTTCAGGCTGCCTGCGAGAATAGGTCGACGGGCGCCAAGTTGAGCATCGTGAGATGCTCAGAGTTCGAGATCGCCCTGTCGACGAGGAATCGATCAAGCTCGGCCGGCGTCAGGTTATAACGCTCGGCGAGATGGGCGAAATACTGCCCGCGCTTCGCCATCTCCTGATACCTGCCCGACATGCCGCCGGGCAGCGTCAAGATGCCTTCGTTTAACCAGAACCGGGCCGACTCCATCCCAGTGTGCTGCTGGGCCTTCACATACCAGGCAGAGTCGAAACTGCAAGTGACGAACGCGCAAGCGGCTTCGATGTCCACCTCGAACTGGTCGCTCTCTTCGAAATAAACGATCTGCTCGCCCGATTTCGTGCGTGCATAGCGGCTCGCCCGGGCCGGATGACGATAACGATTCCACTGTTCCGCCCCATAGTCGCGAAGGCCATCCGTGGGCACGTCGGCATCGTATGCGCCGACGAAGAACCACCCATGGTGTGGAATATCGACCTTCGGTAGTGGGTCGACGACCGGGACGTGGAAGCGCCGACCGAGGCGATGAATGTCGAACCAGACGGACAGCGCTGGAAAGGCATGCGGCGCATAGTGGTGCATCGAGAGGTAGAAATCGATCGCCACCAGCTGCGCCGGCGTGATCATCTCGAACTGCACGTCGCAAAGCGCTCGGTTTTCGGGCGTGTCAGGTATCTCGCCAGCAGCCAATCCGCCTTCATGCTGTACGGCGCGCTCGACCTCAAGCACGTCGAGCGTCAGTAGGTACTGCAGCAACCGGAGCCGTTCCCGATACGACAGGACATCCGGCCTGACTGCCAAGTATCCGGCGTCGCTTAGCTTCCGGCCGACGAGCTCGCGGCGACCAAGATCCCACTGGACCGCGACCAGATAGTTCCGGAATCGATTCAGCCCTTCCAGATGCTGGTGGCCCGTCTCCTTAACCATCGATTCCATCGAGCGATCGCGCTCGCCGGACACGCAACAGAATGCACAGCCGAATCGAGATCCGCACGCGGCGCGGGCGCCGCCCTCACCGAGAATTACCCCGCACGTTCCCTCGTTTCCAGCACGGTATAGATCCGACAGGCGCCGAATCGACTCGCTAGAGACGGGCGATGGAAAAGGGCGACCTGAATCGTCCGCGAAAAGTGCGAGCATCGTCCATACACAGTCGGTAGACCAGTCGGCGATCGGTGAAAACGTGAGGAATCCGTCCGCGTTCCGGACGGGTCTCAACGCATTCTCGTTGCGGGCCGCCATGGCCGTTGCGCGGCTGCCGCTTTCACCGAACCTGTTGCCGAGTACGGTAACGACTTCGCCCCTGCCACCGGTGGCCGCCAAACGCTCGAGTGCGATCCGCAACCGATTCTGCGGGTCGACCTTCCAGTCGGCCGCGCACGCACGAATCCGCTTCCCGTTCTTCACGCCGTTTTCCGGCGTGCGGGGAAGCGTGCCACGCCCGATCGTCGCAACGACAAACTGGGACGCCAGGGATGGCTTAGCGACGTGCACCGATACCGGCACGCCGGCATTCACAAAGGCGTCTCGAATCTCGTCGAGCATCACCTGCAGATGCCAATGCATGCTTGGATTTTCGATCGTCGTGTCGGCGCTCGTCACGAAGTGCTCGCGCGACACCTCCGCACCAGCGCGCCGCACCGCCTCCAGCATAAGGATCGCCGTGCACGTCGAGTCCTTCCCGCCGCTCAGCGCGTTCGAGAGCGTGAATCCCTGTCGAATCAGCGCGACGAGTGCCTCGATCGCCGACTCCATCTTCACCACAATTTCAGAGAACATGTACTGCTCCAGTAACGCAGGAACAGCCCCACACGGGAGCTGATCCCGCGTGGGTTGAGAGAAATGAGACTATCAGGGCGCGCGATACAACTCGCCGCGCGCCGACACCGCGTCCCAGTTTTTCAGGTACGCATCCGCAACGCGAGCATCCCCGCGCAACACGATGACGTTCTCTGCGTTGTGCCGCGCCTGCTGCGAATAGTTGTAGCTGCCAGTTTCGACGGTCACACCGTCTACAACGAGATATTTCGAGTGCTGGGCCGGAAAGACGCTAACGACCCGGACCGGAATGCTGGCGTACGCGAGAGCCCCGAGTGCTGCACGAGCACGACCGCTGCGGTCCTCGTCAAAGTTGCTGCGGGCATCGACCGTCACCGCGACGTCGACGCCTCGCCGCTTCGCGGAGATCAAGGCGCGAGTTACTGCCGGTGCGGTGAACGAGTAGGCCAGCACGCGAATCGACTGGCGAGCTTCGCCGATCGTCCGCAGCACCAGCGATTCAGCATCGCCGTCCGGCGAGAACGCAACTTCAACCCGCGGCGACGTCTCCGCCTGAGCACGACCGCCCAGCGCGATCGCGACGAAACAGCAAAGCCATGCCACCAGTACGGCCCAACCGATTTGCTTCTTCATAGGTATCTCCAAACGAAAATGAGAGGCCCCGCTCCAGTCGCGCGCGGGGCGTTTAGATGCGCCATCGAAACGTTGTGACGAACGCCCTAGCGGTTCGCCAATGCTTTCGCCACATCACGCGCGGTGACGGTCAAAAGCCACCGATCGCTGTCCTCCCGCGGCCACCTGGCGAACTCCGCGTACCCCTCCTTCTGCGGAACAGCCGAGCTACCAACCGCGACGAGAAAGTCGAAGCGATCGGCCGGAATACGCAGTAACGCGCAACTGGATTGGAGCGCGATCCGGACCGCTGAAAGCCCGACATAGGCCGGAGCGTCGATCACCGTCAGCGCATGAAGTGCAACATCGCGCACTGACGAGTTCCCAGCTTGATCGGCGACGATCGAGAGGGTCGCCAGACGCGCCCGAACCGACATCGCGTCGAACGAATCGCGCTCGCTTTCCGGCACAAGACTCGACGCGAGCTGAACAAGATCAACATTCAGAAGTGGCATATAGGGACCTCAAAAAAAGGGCCCCACTCTCTTGCGAGAGCAGGGCCGCTGGTTAGGGGATTAGATGCAGGGTTTGGGGTAGCCCGCGGGAAAAGTGTGGACCTGGCCATCCTTGCAGATGACCGCATCCATTCTCATCGGCTGCCGCTTCCGTACAGCGGCCACAGAAGCCACCGCGTAGCGGTACACCGGCGGCGGCGACTGCGCGCCGCCGTGCATAGCAATCAGCAGCATCACCAAGTTCGTCATCCCGTTCATCGCACATTCCTCCGTCGACGATTCAGGATGCGGCGACGGCCGCCGTGGCCACCGTCACCCAGCGTCCGTTCACCAGCACGTCGCGCAGCCGCGAGCCGTTCAGCTCGTAGACGTGCTCCGTACCCGTGCGGATGGGTTTCGGACGGATCGAAACCGTCAGGCTTCGAACCAGAGCAGCAGAATTCGACTTCAGTTTCATTGCGTTCCTCGAAAAGAAAAAGGCGAGGAACGCCCCTGTGGGGACCGATCCCCACCAGGGTTAAAAATGTGTGCCGCACTACCTCGCGAGTGCGGCCACGTCGATGACCGCATCAGCTTCGGCAATCAGGTCCGGCGTTTGCGAAATAAAAAACTCACGTGCATAGCCGCCCTGACGCAAAACCTCGCGTTTCATGCGCATGAACTGCGCCTTGCGATCAGGATCAAGTGGACCATCTGACTCGTCGCTGAACAGCGACTCGTACGGCTGTCCCGCATTCGCGGCGATATACAGGGCGACGCCGCGTGTCAGGCACTCGTTGATCCAGACCTTCTGACCACCGGACATCACGCCGACCACCTTGCTGCTGTCGTTTTCGGCGTCGTGCACGAGGATTTCAAACCCCTCGCGCGTTTCACCACTGGCCAAGATCCGCTGCGTCTGGATCTCGACCGTGAACCGCGTGCCATAGCACGCGAGCAACAGGTCATTCACCGTCTGCGTTAGTGCCGGGCCAGCGTCGTCGATCGTCAGCGCTATCACGCCGTCATTGCCGAGGCCCTTCGCGAGCAACTTCCACCGCGCGATCTCGTCCGAAATGTGCTCAGCGAATGCTTGCGTCGCCGAGAAGCCCTCCAGCTCGCGCTCGAGTGCCGCCAACGTCGTTTCGCAGGTGGCCTGGGTCCGGATCAAAGCTTCGATCCGAGCGTCCATCGCGGTACAGACGTCACGACGGGCAACCAACTGTCGATCGACCTCCAGAATCGCCTGCGTCACATCGACAGCAGCCAGGCGCGAGACCTCCGCCTCGACTTCACGCAACAACCCAGTGAGCCGCGTCGATTCCGTCTCCCGACGTTTTGACGCCTCGCTTCGCTCAACATCGAGCGATTCGAGTTCGCCTTGGGCCTTCGTCAGCCCGGCCTCCGCCGCGTCGAGCAATGGCTTTCGCGCAGCAAGATCGGTAGCACGTTGAAGGGCCTGACGCGCGCCCGTGAGTTCCGTGTTCACCTGCTGGAGCTCGGTCCGCTTGGCCAACAGCGCTTCAACCGACGGTGCGAGTTCCTTCAACTCCGTCTGGTGTTGCCGATAGCGCGTGCGCAAGTCTTTCAGCGAGACGGTCTGGACGTCGACTTGTTGGGCCGCATTTCTCGCTTGCGCGAGCAATGGACACATCGCATGAATATCCATCCCTGCACACGGCACCGATCCGATCACTGACGATTGTTCGGTCAAGGTTCGGATCAGGTCAGATTTCGCCGTACCCTGCGATTCCAACCCGGCGAGCGCCGACTCGACCGTGGCCACGCGCAACCGCTTCGCATCAAGCTGTTCGATTGCACGCTGCAACGGTTCGATCAGTGCCTCGGCCTTCCCGACACGAAGTTGGGCTTCGTCTCGAGCGGCCGCAGCGCCACGGATCTGCTCTGCCTGTCGGACAACCGCTACGTGACCCGCGATCGCCTCCCTTAGCGCCGAAGCGCGTTGGGCGAGGCGCTTGTCGTCGGCCTGCTTGTCACGCTCCAACATCTGGAGCGATGCCTGCAGCTCGCTACGCCGCACACCGAGTTCACGCATGCGCGCCGAAGTGCCCGCGTTCTCGCCCTGCTTGGCAACGAGCACCGCGTGCTGTTGCGTCAGCGTGGCAATCTCCGATTGCGCGGCCGTACGCTTCTCGCGCGCCGCCGCGATATCTGCCGCGGCCGTCGCGATCGCCTTGCGCGTCTCGTCAACACGCTCGCGCTTCCCGGAGAATGCAGCGAGCTCCTGTTGCACCACACCGAGTTTCCGGGTGAGCGCCTTCGCGACATCAGCAGCCTTGGTCGACAGTGCGCGGAGGTGATCGATCTTCAGCAGCTCCGCGAGGAGCCCCTTGATCTCGGTCGCACCGTAGGACGCGAGTGGCCGACGGTTCTGCGCCGAGAACACGCTCGTGAAGAACGATTCGAGGGAGCCGCAGATCGCGTCAACGCAGCGGTCATAGGTCTCACCCTTGCCGTCCGACACCGTGCCATCCGGCAGCGATACCGGACGCCACTCGCCGTCCGTCGAGCGATAGAACAGGAAGTAGTCCGCCTTGCCGGTCTTGCCTGGCTTGCGAAACACGAAGGTCGACCGATAGCGCAAGCCATCGTGCTCCCATTCGAACTCCTTGCGTGCCTGCACCCCGCAGACGTGATCCCAGTACGAGAACGCATCGACCGAGAGCTTGGACGCGCGCGACGGCATGATCCGGTATGGGTGCAGGTTGTCCATGATCGTCGTCTTGCCCGCGCCATTCGGCCCGGTCAACGCGATCAACCCGGTGGGCAACGACTCCAGATCGAGTTCCACGCTGTCGCGCTTCATCCCGTCCCGGACGCCATAGAACCCTTCAAGCAACAGTCTCAGTGGTCGCATGACTGGATCTCCGAAAGAGAGATGGGCTGCAGATACTCGTCAGGCAGGAAGAAGGGGACATCCTCGTCATCGACCGGAAGCGTCGGTTCGGGCCGGGATGCCGGCTTCGCCAACGTACCGTCAACGGCGGCCTGCACCGTTCCACAGAGACGGCTGAACGCGTCCGACGTCTGCTTGAGCATCGAATCCCAGTTGGAACAACCGGTGAGAATCTGCAGCTCGCGGCCGGACCACTGGCCCGAGTAACCAGCGTCGAAGGACCACAGCAGGTTTTGCAGCTCGACGCCTGGCGTAACGACGATCTCGGCCCCGTCGGCGTCAAGCACGTGGGTCAACACCAACATGCCGTCGCGCTGTGCAATGACCGCGCCCCGCTGGGCGCCGAACGGTTGGTGGAAAAGTGCTGCCGTGCACCCGCCGTGATCGACGAGAAGCTTCTGCAGGGATTTGGCGTCGGTAGACGCGGCGAAGGACTGGGCCCAACGGACACCAGCAGGATAGAGACCAAACATGAGCGCACTCCGGATTTGAGACGGAGTGCGCCCCTGCCGGGAACACGCCCCGTCAGGGTAGAAAGAAAATGGATGCAGCAAAGCTGCCTTCGATGCGCCAAAGGCGCGGGGTGAACCTCGTTTCGATAGCCACACGGGCTATCGGAACACGGCTAGTGTTCGAAAAGGACGGGGAACCGTCGGTGAGCGGCACTACGCCGCGAACAGGTCATCGGTGAGCCAGGACGGTTCGTCGGCGGTTGCCACTGCATCGTCGCTGGCGGCGCCCGTCATGGGCATCGGTATCGGTGTAGCGCCCGACGGGCACGGCTGATCGATTGTCGACGCGCTGTCGCCAGCTAACCGCGCCAGGATCGACTCCGTGATCGCTTCCGGATCTCCGGTCTCGAGCAGTTGCAGCCGATCAACCAGCGGGACAGCGTCGACATCGCTCAACTCGCACCATCGGGTCAGCTTTGCGTCGACGGTCGGCGCGGTGCTGATCCCTTCCGCCCGGCTGCGCATGACAGGAAGTACACGCGGCTCAAGCTTCAGGCCAGCGGCCGCCGAGAACATCGCTTCGATCGCCTTGCGGTCGACCAGCTGCTTATGCTCTTCATCTATCTGCCAGCGAATGCGCACGAACTTCC
Organism: Burkholderia sp. BCC1047; assembly: GCF_902833155.1. NCBI lineage: Bacteria > Pseudomonadati > Pseudomonadota > Betaproteobacteria > Burkholderiales > Burkholderiaceae > Burkholderia > Burkholderia sp. BCC1047. The sequence goes on from NZ_CADFEH010000019.1 coordinate 135,064, forward strand.
CGGCCGATGCCGCTGCAAGCGCTTGCAGCGCGTCCGTGTCAGGCGGCCCGTCAAACGCGACGGAGACCATTTCACGAGACGGTGTGGGGACAAGTACGGCCCGTGCATCCGAGGCGGAGACCTCCCACAACAGGTAGCCCTTGTCGCCGAGCTCGCCGTAGTGGAAACGCCCGATCGATCCCGGATATCCCACCAAGCGCCCCTCGCGCTCCCACGTCTGATACTTGTGGATATGGCCAAGCATGAACGCCGAGCATTCCGCCGCAAACAGCGCGCCGAGGCCGAACTCGTGATCGAACCCCGCCATCGTGACGCCATGTTCCGTTTGACAGCCGTTCACGGTGCCATGCGACACACCGACGGTCGGGACACCGGCCGCACGAAACGCCGCGTTAATCCGCCCGGCAGCGCACAAGAACCCCGCGAGCGTATCTGCAAGATCCGTCGACGCCGCCAGCGCACCGACGCGCAGCGCCAGATCCGCTTTGTTCATCGTCGGAAGGCAGGTGAAAATCACCTCCGGCTCGCAATCCAAGTGATGCCGGACCTCGTCATCATCGAAAACCGGACCACGCGAGAACCAGAAATTTCCGTCGTAGAGCGCCACCTGACATACCCGGTCCGCAATGGCCACCGGATATCGCGCGCCCATCAGCGCGAAGTTGTCCAGCGTGCCGGGCGGCTCGTGTGAGAACGTGCCCTGCAGCATAAGCACCGGCATCGCTTGCGCGAGACGGTGCACCCGCGTGGCGAGTGCGTTCAGCGCCGGCGCGTGCGCGTCAAGACGGTGATCTGTCGAGTCACCGCTAATGACCGCCACAAGAGCCTCGCGCGCAATGGCGTCACCCACCGCATGCGAGAAGCACCGGTCCGCCTCGTCGAGGTTTCCCGGCGAGTAATGCAGGTCAGAAAAATGCGCGATCTTCATCGACGCCTCCAGAAAGAGAAATGGCCGCCCGAGGGCAGCCAGAAATAATTCGCGCCGCTACACGGCGCAAGAAGGGAAATCACGACCGAGACAGCACGTCCCGTACACGCATCAGGGCGTCGCCAAGCAGGTTCAATCCCAACCAGGCCGACGGGTCGGCGATACGCGGGTCGTGCTCACCGAGCCCGATGCCCCAGATGCGGTCATACGGACTCGCCTCAACCAGGACCGAGGTCCCCGTTGCGAGCAGCGCGATAGCGAAGGCTTCGTTTTGTCGAAACTTCTCTCGACAGCCGACGAACATGATCTTTTCGCGCGCTTCGATCCAACGTTGCTCGTCGAAACCGCGCACCGACCGCCCGAGCCGCTTCTGTTCGCGTGGCGACGTCGACGCCAGGATCGCTTCCGCGGTCACGTGATCGTCGAACAGCATTGCCTTCGCATACATCATGAACTGCTCAACACAGTTGAACTTCACTTCGTGGAACGTGAAGCTGCACGGGTGCCAATTGCTGAACACGTCGGCGGCGCCAAAGAACGCCGTAATGTTGCCAATCCGGCGCATGGGATCCTCCAGAGGAAGGGTCAAAAGATGGCCGCTTGCGCGGACGATTTCGATGCGTGAGCCACGCTGTCGAAAGCACTTGAGCAAATAGCTTTGCTGAAGGACTCTCGGGGAGATGACGTGAGGAAAAAGACACCGGCCCCGAAGGGCCGGCGAAAGGGGTGTCATTTAGCCGTTGTGGAACGATTCGACAGCGGCACCGATTTCGCGTTGAAGCGAAGTCGGGTCCTCCAATGCCGTCGTCAGCCGCGTGACCATCTTGTCGACGTCGGCAGGGCGTTCGGTCCAGCCGCGGCCGAATCGAAAGTGACCGTAGACACGAAACGCCTTGCGTTGCTCGTCGTCATCGAAGCGGAGCCGCTGCAGCAGGTCCTGCATGCGGTGACGCTTCTCTTCGATCGACTCGGGCGAGCCGTCGCCGGGTTCAACCTGATCAGCGCGCCTGGCGTGGGTTTCGCCCTCTGCCGGGTGAAGCTGAATCACGGTGCTGCCCGTATCTGCCGGCGTTGGCGATCCAGCGACCTCGATCGCCAACGGCACGTCTTCCGCGCCGTCGAGCAGGGCGCCGATGTCGATATCCGCGTCGAGCACGGTCAGCATCTGCGGTTGACGCACCGCCTCGCCCGCTTCATTGATCCGCGTGATGTCGAATTCCCGCTTCGAGATCCAGAACCGAGTGCCCGTCAGCTTGCCCCGGGCCAGCTGAACCGTCTTCATCGCCGCGTATGCTTTCTGCAGGACGTAGATTGAGTTCGTCGGGAGTTCAATCAAACCCAGTCCCTTGATATCGGGAATGGCGAAGATGAACTGGGCACCGAGGTTGCATTGGCGGCTTTGGTACTGCGGGCATTGCTCGGGGTTGCAGATGCCATCCGGGATCGCGTCGTCCTGACGGAAAATCACGTCGCGACCGCCGAAATGGCGAGTCGCACGTTGCGCATGCCGATCGCGCTCGACCTTCGCGTACGTCTTGCAATACCGCAGACCATCCGGCCCGTACTGCGAGAAGTACTTGCGACCGCTTGCGCCCCACGCCGCCATCTCGTTCGGGATGTTTTGCATCCAGTCGTTGAAGGCGAACAGCACCGGGAAGCGATAGAGCCTGACGCCCTGCCCGCGATCCTCACCGTAGAGGCGGAGAATCTCGTCAGCCACGTCCGGATTGTTGAAGTCCGAGCGACGGCAGGTGAAGTGATCGGTGTTGCGCGGCGCCAGCGCATGCTTAAGCCGACAACGGGATTCGATCGCCTTGCCGATCGTCTCGAACGAGTCGCCGGCGGCCACCATCTCTTCGTACAGCGCAACCGCATCCGGATTGCCCCGGGCGGCCGACGTCAGGACCTTGATGCCGGGCCGGATCTTCCCGATCACGGGCGGGCGCATCGTCCGTTCTTCGACGACGCTCCGTATGGGGCCGCCGACCATACTGACAACTGCATTCATGAAAGTTTCCTCGCGAGTTTGATGATCGCCTGGGTGCGCAACGCGTCCGCTGATTGCTCGAGCGCATTGGCAACCGCCTCTCCGCGGCGGTGGGCGATGCTGGACAGAAAAATCCGGCGGTCGGAGTCGGTGAACATCGCGACTTGCGCTACCTCGCAACGCTCCCGCCAGGCGGGTGACGTCGTGTCGGTAGCCGACCTTTCCTCCGCGATCGTTTGGCTGATCACGTCGGCAATCCGGGAATTGAGTCGATTGGGAAGCACAGGGACCTCCGGGACAGAAAAAAACGACGAAAAAAAAGCGCGTTCCTCGGTGGAGGAACGCGCTTCGTGGATTCGGATAAATGACCCAAGCACCACGTCCCTTCCGGGGACGTGGTGCTCAGGGAGCCGGTCGGCTCATATAGAGGACGTTAGGTCGTCCTCGCACAGCATGGTCACGCTGCGCTACAGCCCATTTTCGGAAGTGCCATTCCGACGCAGGTTCACGGCTCAGTCGACTACAGTCGTTCTACCCAGACAGAGGCCTGGAGAGAGACACCCGTTGTCCGGGCTCGAACGACGTCGCGGCGCAAATGAATGCGGCCAGCAACGAGTTTCATGACTGAAATGGGGAGCGCGGGCGAGGCGCTCATCAGAAAGGAATTCCACACTGGTTGCCAACCAGTCGGAGCATGCCCATTGGCACGGCTTGTACAAAAGATGGACTTCGGCCAGCGAAGTCAAGGTCGATGCGTCAGGGACGCGAGAAGTAGAGTCAGTATCGCGATTATTCCGCCACGCAACCCCCGAAAAGCTCACGAAAACAGCCACGCTTTTGCCGGTACGCGCCTCGAGCGGCTCGCTCAGAATTGTCAATGAGAGAGACCACCCGAAAAAATCATGTCTGCCGTTCTCGAACCACCGCACGAAGGGCGCGGGCAACCTGACACGCCCACGCAAAACGAAACACCAACCGCCGACCCGGCGGTTCGCCTCGCCACGTCGACAGGATTGAAGCCGATCCAGCGCCTGACAAGCGACAGCCGCATCGACAAGATCGTGCCGGATTCCGACGCGGTCACCATCCTGCACTACAGTTCAGTCTTCGCCCGCACGTTCATTCGAAGCGACTACAACTTCTGCGCAGCCAAGATCTCGGTTGCCCGCGGTGGCAAGGTCCGGGCGCTCGAAACCGCACTGAGAGACACAGCGGACTGGATGCGAAAAGCGACGGCTTGGGTCGAACGACACAACGCGCGGTCCCTGACGTTTCCGTACGAACAGATCGAACTGAAAGTGACGCGGCCGCTCGCCGGTCTGCTGGTGCGCTGCCTGACCCAGTACGACCGCCTTTTTACGGCGTCGATGGAAGCGCAGCTCGCCGAAAAGATCACGCCGCAAGACCGCGCCAACATCCTCAAGAACGCCGAGGGCCGAATTCTGCACGTCAGAACCGTGTGCATTCCGGACAACGATCGGTACGACGGCGACGGCACCGTTCGCGACTGACGACTTCGCTTCTGCAATCAGGCCGGACGTTGACATTGTCGTCCGGTGAATAAGCTCGTCCTGAGCCTGTCGCGCGTTCGAACGACGTTGCGACGTCTCGATCAACCACGGAGCACATTTTGGACATTCGAGAGATCCAGGCGTTGCACGCCCAATACTCGTCGCAACCTGTCGTCATCGACATCAATAGCCATATACGAGCGCTCCCGGCCCCCGACCGGCATGAATCGCCACGACCGCTGGTGTCCGCGCGTCTCGCGTCGACCGGCCGGCGGTTCGGCCGGCCGGCTGCCATCGTCGTCGCTGTGGCGCTGGGCGCCGCCGTCGCAGGAGTGTGTACCGCGAAACTCTGGCGCTCCCTTCATGCGCCGCAAGCCTCCGCGCACATCGATCCGGCGACGTCGCAGCCCCCTGGTACCACGCCTGTACAGGTCGGTACGGCCTCGACACCGAACGTATCGAAGCCGCCGCTCACCAGCGCCGACTTCAGCGAGCCCGCCGAGCGTGCCGCGGCCAGCCCGCCCCGTGTCAGTGCCGACGCGTTGCGCGCGTCGGAGGCGCCCGGTTCGCCGGCACTGACGAAGCTATCAACAGCGGCCGCCCGGCCCGATCCGGCAAAGGCTGCTGAATCCCCGGTTCGAGTTGCCCATGCCGCTGCCGGTGCAGGTGCTGGCCAACCACCGGCTCCACCCGCGCCGGCTCAGGCCGTCCCCGCAGCTGCCGCGGCGCCTGCTGCATCCGTGCCGACTATCCGGCCCGCCGCGCAACCGAGGGCCGTCCCGCACCGGGCCCACCGCACACCCGCTCGGCAGCGCCAGGACTCGGCCGCCGTCGAGGCGTCCGCTCCGGCGACACGGATCGAAGCGGCGAAGCCCGAGCACACCCCGAAATCCGGAACGCCTGCCAAGGCTGGCGACGTCCCCCTGTTCTAAGAGGTCTCCTATGAAAGCACAACCGGTCAACGTGACGATCCTTGCTCCCGGTCTGGTCGTCGAGGGCACCATGATTCTCGACCACGGTTTGAGCGTCTTCGCGATCGCAAACGGCGACATCATCTCAACCGCCGGCCTGCTGCACATCGGCGCAGGGGGCATCGTGAAGGGACAAGTGCAGGGGGAGCTGGTACGAATCGACGGCGTCGTCCAAGGTGACGTCCACGCTCGCGACACGCTCGAAATCAACGGCCGCGTGAATGGGAACGTTTTCTATTGCGGTACGATCCGGCTCGGCCCGCATGCGGCTCTCAACGGACAGCTGAAGCGCGTGCCACGCGATCTGGTCATCGAAGCAGCGACAACTGTCACCCCGCTCCCCGAAGCTACCGAAACTACCGCACTCCCGACAGCGTGAACAAGCCAAAAAGAAGCGTCACCAAGGCTCTACAGCACATCGTCGTGGTCGCAGTCGCGATTATGTCGTTGGCCGCCTCCGCCACCCTTGCATGGAGCGGGTTAGCTCCATTGCGGGGCGCGCCGGACAACTTAACGAGCAGAGCTATCGAACACATAGTCGATCTTGTAGCCCATTGGCTCGCCCATGGCGACGACGGCGTCGCGAGCATCGGGCTGCTTCAAGCTCCTATCGCGCTCATCGCCTATCTTTTGATCGTTGGTCTGCCGCCGGCCTTCGGAAGCCTAATGGTCGAGTGGTGGAGGCATGGCCAAGACGGCCCCCGCAAACCTCGCGTCGACCGCCCGTAAGAATCGACGGCGCAACTCATTCGGGCGCCAGCGGCCGTGAAGCCCCGTTCCAAGCTACATTTCTCCAACTACGAGAACACCCAGAATGAAATCCTCACATTTCCTCGCCCTCTTGCTGGTTGCATGCGCCGTCGGACTCGGCCTCACGGGCGTGATAATCAGCCAAGGTGACTCACCCGCCACATCGATCCTGCCTGCAGGTCTGTTTTATACCGGTGCCTGCATCGCATTCGCCGCCGCCTTAGCAACCATCTTCGTGTCGGCAAACAAGGGCGACTGACCGGTCCGCGAACGCACACAATTTCGGCCGCTTCACGCGGCCGATTTCTGTTCGATCCCGGACTCGATAACAAACCGCGACACCGCGTTCTTCTTGATCGACGAAATGGTGAGGCTGTCTCGAGCTCGAGTCATCGCGACGTAGAACAAGCGCCGCTCCTCCGACTCCGGGCTCTTGTCGTCCGGCACCACGCCCTCCTCCGATCGGCTGATCCAGACGTGGTTGTACTCCAGCCCCTTCGAACTGTGCATCGTCGTCAGCACCAGGACGCCATCGCCCGGCTTGTTGTTGTCCCGCTTCAAAAACTCAATGCGCTCGGTAAACGAGCCATTGAGGCGGCTCACCACGTCGTAGATGCACTGGATGGCCCGGATCGCGACGTCGCCCTTGGCATACGTCATCATCCACTCGTAGACGCCTTCGAGCGCGAGCGAATGGAACGATCGCTGGCAAAGCGCTTGCCACTCGCCCAGGCGCTTCATGAAGGCCCGGTATGCTGTCGCGGTGTCCTCTCGCAGCCCGAGGCCTACCAGCTCCTGCTTTTGCAGCTGGACGAAAGCCGTACCCATCCGTTTGTGCAACGCCCCGAGGTCGTAGGAACTCATGCCCATGTACCCCAAGACGGCGTCGATACCGTTCTGCTTGTGACCTTCGACGACCTGCAGCAGATTGCACATCAACGCTGCCTGCGGCTTGTTGAGCACGGACCCGCCCGACGCCCGGTAGTACGGCACGCCATGTGATCGACACACGGATTCGATCGGATCGAGGATCCGGTTGGTACGGGCGAGGATTGCGCACCTTTCGCCGGCAGCCAGTTTCGGTTGAAGCGCTTCGACCGCGGCCACCGCGTCGCCATACTCGTCGTCGAATCGGCGCGCCGCGACCACGCCGCCGGCGCCGCGGTCCGCATGGAGGACCTTTGGCATGCGGTCGACGTTGTTCTGAATCACCCTGTCCGCCGCCGCCAGGATCTCCGCGCGGCATCGATAGTTGCTCCCGAGCACCACGCGTTGGGCCTCGAACGTGCTCGCGAAGCTCTCCATGCCCCGGAACCCCAGTGCGGCTCGGAACCCGTAAATACTCTGGTCGTCGTCACCCACTACCGTGACGTGTGTGCCAGCGCGCGCGTGCAGCTCGACCCAACGGAACTGCAAGGGGTCAGTATCCTGGAACTCGTCGACGAGCAGGTCGGTGAACCGGTAGGGTTTTATGTCCCCGCTCTGCATCCGCTCGACGGCGAGGCGCAACATATCCTGGAAGTCGATCTTGCCATTGCGTTCCAGCGCTTCCTGGTAGGCAGCGTAGAGCGCGGCCTCGGCCGAACCCTCATCGGCCCGGCCAAAGTTCGTCTTGATCCGCTCGACGATCGGTACAGCCTCCTCGACCTTCCAGTCGTATCCGAGCTCCGCGAGCACCCGCCCGAGCATTCCGAGGCGATCCCCATCCGAGGCAATGTCCGGCCGCCCGCGACCGGGCTGCTGAAGCTGCTTGTACGCAAGCGAGTGGAAGGTGCCGGCGATCAGGCGGCGTTTGGCATCTGGCGGCGCCAACGCGAGAATGCGCTCGCGCAGCTCGACGGCCGCGTCCTTGCTGAAGGTTACAGCGCCCACCATCGCCGTCGGGTCCTGCAGCCTGAAGGCGGCCTTCGCCGCGCTCATTTTGGTCTTGCCCGCCCCCGGGCACGCAATCGCGAGGCAGTGGCGGCGCAGAAGTACCACCTCGCGCTGTTGGGGATTCAACTTGTCGAGCATGGCACTGGCCTTCAAGATCAGTTACCGCGAACGGTGTTCATCAGCTTCAGGTGGGTCGTGTAGCCGCGCAGGCCGACCGGATGGAACTTGCGCAGGAAGCGCACGGTTTCGTCGTCGACGTCGGACTGGTCACGAATGCCGTTCCAGACCAGGAAGTCGAAGTGGTCCATGACCTGGTCGAATTTCAGGATCACGGAAAGCAGCCGCATCGAGAACCGCGAGTATGCTTCGACCTCGATATCGAGAGAGGGCTTCGTCACGGTGGGCTCGAATACCGTCTCGCCGCGCGCGCGCATCTCGGTTTCCGTTTTTTCCCGGAAACCCTTCGCCACGTCGAGCTGCTCGTTCACGTACCCTTCCAGTTGGTCCAGCTGCTTCTCGAACCACGTGCTGACGATCCCCTGCTCGTTCGCGCCGTAGGTCGCGCGGCCGAAGCGCTGCATGTTGATCGTCATCCGGTTCAGGTACGGCCACCATTGCTCGAAAAGCGGCTTCAGCCGCGTATGCTTCATCGTGACCCGAGCGGTCACGACGGCGGCGCCGGACAGCTGCTTGCTCATCAGTTCGCGCCCGATCTCGCGACGGCGCTGAACGATCCGTGCGCGCTGCTCAGGCGGCAGGTCGCGGAACAGCGTACGCGTGCGAGCGACTTCTTCCAGCTTGGTGACTGCTTCCTCGGCGCTGATCAGCCCTTCGCGCTGGAGGATGCCGGCCGATCGCTCCATCTCGTCGAGTTCGCGCTCAACATCTCCATCGTCCGCGCCGTCCGTTGTCTGCCGGACATCGTTCTCGGCCAGCTCTCCGGTCGCTGCCTGCACGCCGCTGCCCGGCAGTTCGCTTGCAGCTGCGTGGTCGGCCGCCACGTCCGCAGTTTCGGTGCCGACGTGCGCTTCTTCGTTGATCGTGCTCATGTGGATCCTTTCTGGTTGACTGACCGCACGTGCGGCTTGCGTCTATTCTTGCGGGCCTGTGCCGCGATACGCGCCCGAAACGTGAACGATTTCGCGCGCCTTTCGCAGCGTCCGGCCCAGCGCCGGACAAAAAAAAGCCCCCTCCGGGGGAGAGGGGGCAAGGCCGAAAGCTCTACGGGGAGTCGAGCTTTCCGAGGACCGAAGATCATGATTCATTGTGGCCCGGGCAGGCACACCGAATCGGTGGAAACGTCATCTGTTTCAATAAGCTTTTCTCGGCTCCGTAGACGAAGCGGCGCTCAACCGGTTGCGGGCATAAAGGCAAAAAGCTATACGAAATGCCGTAGCTTTCCGCCGTCATTGATACGACGATGCCGCTTTCCAGAGCAGCGCGCCCAGGCACGCCGCGATCGCGAGCCAATATGGCGCGAGGAGGGGAATTGGCGCGACAAGCACAGTGAACGTCACGCCGAACACCAGCAATATGCCGTGGCCGGCCAGGTGGAATGACAGCGGGCTGACGTAGCCGGCCGCCGCAGCCCTGACCTTGCGGCGCACTGTCCCGTCGATGAACATTGCAATCCCAAACACCAGCACACCCAGCAGCCAGTACTTCATCACGGTGAGCCGATACACCATGCGGTAAACGAGACGCCAGAAATTGTGGACCCACCGGCTGGCAAAGTTTGCCACTCCGCCATCCTCAATCTGGGACTCGCCCGTCGACTCGATCGATGCCTGCACCAGACCGGTCTCGATGAAGTAGTGCTTGAACGTTCGGTTTGTAGCCTCAATGGCATCCGCTGTCCGGACCTCGCCGAGGCTGTTGGCCACAGACGCGGCCTCTGCATCAGGGATCTCGAACAGCGACGGGTCGGGTACTGCCGGCATGAGTGCAACGGACAGAAGGGGCACGAAAAAGAACCACATTTTGATGTGCCCGACAAACCGGCTACCAGCCATAGAAGTCCCCGACAAGCGTGCCGACCAAGTAGATCGGCAACGCAATCAGACCGGACAGCCCCACGTAGAACCGGACAGGGCTCCTTCCAATGAAAGTCGCCAGCGCATATGCCATCGCATTTCTGCCCCGCCGAAATTCCGCCGGAGGCGACGCTGTCGGCTCATCTTGCGCCGCCGCAGTCGAGATCACTCGGCTCACGGTATGGTCATCAAGCCGCGTGAGCGTCCGAATCAGAAAATGTGTGAGCGACATCGTATTCCTCAAAGTAGAGTCTGAAGGTCTCACCGGTCAGCGCACGAGCGGCCAGCTGGAACGCGGCCGATTTCTGGCTGATGTTCTCCGGACACCGCTCGTCTACCATCTCCGGCGCCTGCTTGAACCGGGATTCGAAGGCCGTTACCGGCTCGAACATCGGCGACCAGACATGGCAGCGATCGCCATCGCGCACGACAAAGCGCCGCGCATACAGCATGTGTGCCGACCCGAACAGGCCTTGCATGAACGCGACATGCGGATCGCCGGTCTTGCGCACGCGCTTGAATGCTGCAAGGCCGTCCACGAACATCTCCTTGACGAGCGGCTCCGCCTTCCCGATGAAGTGCTCACCGACGAACTCTGCGACGCGCGTACATACAAGCTCGAGCTCGGGCGCGAAGGTGAACACCGGCGTCAGGTGGGCGGAAAGTTTGTGCTCGCGAATGATTTTTTTGAATACGGCAGACATGCTTGGTTGTTTAGCCTGTAAGAATTGGAATACGTCCCTGGTACACCGCGCCGCCCGATATCCGCATGAAGTACTGCAGGTTCGGAAGGGTCTGTATTGTTGATTTGCACGGAATCCTGACCCACCCTACGCAGTAATTTGCATCGAATATTGACCCACGTAGAACACTGACCTGCTCGGCAACGGGCAGGGGAACGGAGTGATCGACGTG